>NZ_CP192510.1:1930356-2252083 GCF_050613175.1 Halomonas sp. H5 | reverse complement strand
GGCCTTCAGCATCGGCCGCACCCAGGAGTTGCTCTACGAACTGGAGGGGATCATTTATCGTGCCCGCCGCCAGGGCGGCGAGGCTCAACGGCTATGGGGCGAGCTGGCGATCATCGTCGATTCGCCCCTGGCGTCACGCTTCACCCAGGCCTACCGCCGGCTGCGTCCCTTCTGGGATGCCGAGGCGCAGCGGCGCCTGCGGGCCGGTCGCCATCCGCTGGACTTCGAGTCCCTGCATACCCCGGAGGGCGAGGCGGAGCATCAACGCTGCGTGGCACACCTGGCCGAGACACGGCGTCCCGCGGTGGTGGTCGCCGCCAGCGGCATGGCGGCGGGCGGGCGTATCGTCGATTACCTCAAGGCGATGCTCGGCGACCCCTGCCATCAGGTGCTGTTCGTCGGCTATCAGGCCCGGGGTACCCCGGGGCGGGCGATTCAGCGCTACGGGCCGCGGGGCGGCTGGGTGGAGTTGGAGGGGCGGCGCTACGAGATCCGCGCCAAGGTGGAGAGCCTGGGCGGCTACTCGGCCCATGCCGATGCCCGGGACCTGCTCAACTTTATTCGCCGCATGCGCCGCTGGCCGCGTCAGGTGCGCCTGGTGCATGGCGATCGAGAGGCCAAGCAAGCCCTCAAGGCGAGCCTGGAGGCCATGGCCGCCCAGCGCGAGGTGGCCATGGAGGTGGTGATTCCCACCGGCTAGCGACGCTTCTTGTAGACCCGGGTGATCAGGGTGCCCTGATCATCGAATTCCAGGCGCCGGTTGCGCCCGGCCAGGCAGGCAACGATGGCGGCGAAGCCGGCGATGCCTACCAGTACGCCGGTGACGGTGGTCAGGTCGGCGCCCAGTTGCAGTAGCAGGCCGATGACCAGGGGGCCCATGGCCGCCAGGGTATAGCCGAAGCCCTGGGCCATGCCGGAGAGCTTGCCGGCCAGGCGCGAGTCGCCGCTGCGCAGCACGATCATGGTCAGCGCCAGGCTGAAGGCGCCGCCCTGACCGAGGCCGAGCAGGGTGGCCCCCAGCCAGCGCTGGGAGAGTGGCGCCTGCAGCAGGATCACGAAGCCGGCGGTGGTCAGCCCCAGCATCAGCAGCATGGCGGGGCGCTGGTCGCGATGCAGGCGGGCCAGCCAGGGGGCGCCGAGCGCCGAGATCAGCTGCACCATCACCGAGCCGGCCAGCAACCAGCCCGCCTCGCCCTCGCTCAGGCCGCGCCGCTGCAGCAGCACCGGCAGCCAGCCAAAGACGATATAGGCCAGCGACGACTGGCTGCCCATCAGGGCCGTGACTTGCCAGGCCAGGGAGTGGCGCCATAGCCGGACGCGTGGGGCCTTGGGCAGGCTGCCGGGGGCCGGCGGCCTGGGGTGGGGCATGCCCAGTCGCCAGGCCGCCAGGGCGGCCAGGGCCAGCAGGGCCCAACTGGCCAGGCTCAGGTGCCAGTCGCCCAGCCAGTCGGCGAGGGGGATGCCGAGCCCGGCGCCCAGGGCGCCACCCAGGCACAGCGCCATGGTATAGACCCCGGTCATCAGGTCGGCGCCCTTGGGCAGTTCCCGCTTGACCAGGGCCGGCAGCAGGGAGCCGGCGATGCCGATGGCGGCGCCGACCCCGAGAGTGCCTAGATAGAGCAAGGGCGTCAGCTGGTTAGCGCGCAGCAGCAGGGCGCCGGCCAGCAGCAACAGGGCCAGCGACAGGGCGCGCTCGGGCCCCAGGCGCTTGGCCAGCCAGGGCGCCAGGGGCGCGAAGAGCCCCAGGCAGAGTACCGGCAGGGTGGTCAGGGCGCCGATGCCCAGGGGCGACAGGCCGGTGTCGGCCTGGATACGATTGAGCAGCGGCGATAGTGAAGAGAGGGCGGGTCTCAGGTTGAGACCCACCAGGACCATCAGGGCGAGGAAGCCGATCAGGCGTCCCCGCGACGGCATGGGTTGACTAGTGGCCATGTCTGTCTCGACGTTCACGGCCTCCCACGGCGGCGGGGCCCGACCAGCGATGACCGGACTGCCCTTGCTGGGCGCCCCGCTCGGTGGTGATACCCTCCAGTGCCTCGAGACCATAGAGTTGTGGATTGCGGGGTGCCGCCTGGGGGGCGGCCTTGGCACGGATGGTGGTGACGTCTTCCACGCTGATCAGGCCGGGGCGTCCGTCGACGGCAGTCGACTGCGTGATGAGTGGCCCTTCATAGGCCCAGCAGCGCTGGGGCACCCAGGCGACCCGCCAGGCCCGCCCCTGCCAATGGGCTTGTCCCTGATCGTCGATGCTCAGTGCCTCCAGGGGCACCAGGGCGGCAAAGAGCCGCGAATTGAGCACCAGCCCGCTGGTGTCGAAACTGATGGGACCCTCGTAGCTGCCGTGATGCAGCTTCTCCAGCAGGGCCTTGGCGCGTCCCTTGGCGGTGGCCAGGCCGCGACCACACAGATGCAGCAGGTCGTCGTCGATCTGCTTGATGATCCAGCATTCGGGGGGCTTGCCTTTGAAGATGCTAAGCATGGGTCATCAGTATTGCTGTGATTAGCGTGGGGTATCAGAATCGTACATTCGCATAAAGCAATGAAGCAGGCCAGCGACAGGGGCGCTGGCCTGAAGCGATTCCGGGCTTAGCCTTGCTGGGCTTAGCCTTGCTGGGCTGGGCGGCGGGGGCGGCGACGCCGACGCGCCGGCTTGGCGGCATCGTTGTCGCGACCACTGGATTGACGCGCCTCGCCACCCTGGCGGCGTTGCTGGTCCTGGCCTCGGCCGCCGTTGCTCCGGCCACCATTACCACCCCGGCCCCCATTGCCGCGGCCGCGGTTACGACCGTTCTCGATGGGTTCGGGCTTGGCATTGGGGTCGGGCTCGAAGCCGGGCACGATGCGCTTCTCCAGGTCGCGCTTGATCAGCCGCTCGATGCCCTTGAGCAGGCCGTGCTCGTCGACGCAGACCAGCGACACCGCCTGGCCCTCGCTGCCGGCACGGCCGGTGCGGCCGATGCGGTGCACATAGTCTTCGGCCACGTTGGGCAGCTCGAAGTTGACCACATAGGGCAGCTCGCTGATATCCAGGCCGCGGGCGGCGATATCGGTGGCCACCAGCACCTGCAGCTCGCCACTCTTGAAGGACGACAGCGCCTTGGTGCGGGCCGACTGGCTCTTGTTGCCATGGATGGCCATGGCCGGGATGTCCTGCTTGCTGAGCTGCTCGGCGAGGCGATTGGCGCCATGCTTGGTGCGGGTGAAGACCAGCACCTGGTACCACTGCTGCTCGCTGATCAGATGCGCCAGCAGCTCGCGCTTCTTCTCCCGGTCGACCTTGTAGACCGCCTGGTCGACGGTCTCGGCGGTGGTGTTGCGGCGTGCCACCTCGATCTTGGCCGGGTTGTCGAGCAGCTTGTGGGCCAGGGTCTGGATCTCGTCGGAGAAGGTGGCCGAGAAGAGCAGGTTCTGGCGCTTCTCCGGCAGCAGCTTCAGCACCTTCTTGATGTCGTGGATAAAGCCCATGTCGAGCATGCGATCGGCCTCATCCAGCACCAGGATCTCGATGCGTGACAGGTCGACGTGCTTCTGCTGGTGCAGGTCGAGCAGGCGGCCGGGGGTGGCCACCAGCACGTCCAGGCCGGGGCGGATGGCATCCACCTGGGGCTGCTGGCCGACGCCGCCGAAGATCACATGGCTCTTCAGGGTCAGGTGGCGGCCATAGTCGGCCACGCTCTCACCCACCTGGGCGGCCAGCTCCCGGGTCGGGGTCAGCACCAGGGCGCGCACCTGGCGCTTGCCGGGACGCGGGCCATCGGCCAGGCGCTGCAGCATCGGCAGGGTAAAGCCGGCGGTCTTGCCGGTACCGGTCTGGGCGCTGGCCAGCAGGTCGCCGCCACCCAGCACGGCGGGAATCGCCTGGCGCTGGATCGGGGTCGGGGTAGTGTAGCCCTGTGCCTCGACGGCACGCAGCAGTTCGGCACGCAGGCCGAGATCGGAAAAGCTCATGGAAACTCCATCGACCCCGTCGCCATCCGCCGCGGCAATGGCGGCGCGAGTCCCGGGCGGCGGGTCAAGAAACATCGGGTGACAGGTGCGGCAGGAGGGACTAGTAAACGCCGCGCCGGCATCATGACAGAAAAGCCCCCTTAGTGCGAGGCCCTTGGCCGTGGCATTGGGTCGCGGCGGGCGGGAGTCGCGTGAGATCAAGGGGTTGCTGGCCTACACCCGTTTAAATCGCCACCAAACTGCATCGCCGAGACGTCGGACCGCGGCTAAAGCCTGCTTTCACTGAGTTAGGGATGGTCGCTGGTGTGGTAGGAGTTCGGCTCCGCCGGACGATTGGGCGACGAAGTCGCCCCTGGTGGCAGCCAGGATCGCCCTTCGGGCGATATCGCCGATGCGTCGGACCGGCGGAACCGGAGCGCCGCACTCCCACGGAAACCGCAGTGGCGACTTGCGGGGCAACAGAGAATTTCCCACTGACTGGATGGGGAGGGTTAGCCCGCCTCGCCGCGCCCCAGGGCCCGGAGGATCCGCGCCCGGTGGCCGGCATTGAGGCCGGGCACCCGGGCCAGGGTGGCCTCGTCGACGTCCTCCAGCTGTTCACGGCTGACCAGGCCGTGCAGGAAGAGGCGCCGGGCCAGGGTGGCGCCGACGCCGGCGATGGCGGTCAGGGGCTCGGCATGCTCGTCCAGGTAGGCCTGGCGTCCCGCCTCGTCCAGGTCGTCGCAGCCGCCCTCGCGGTAGAGCGCCAGGGCCAGCTCGGCCAGGTGACGATGGGCGCGGTGCAGGCCGTCGTGGATCGCCTCGGGCAGCGAGGCCGGGACTTCCAGGGTGCTTAGGCGTACCCGGGCCATGCTCAGCACATGGCGGCGGGTCTCGGCGTCGGCGCCCTCGGCACCCTCGACCTCCTGATGCAGTTCTCGAATGGCTTGCAACAGGGCGCTTATCTGGGCGTCTTCCATGGCCTTCCTCCCCTAACGGTCGGTCATCAGCCGCGGCGCCAGGGCCGCGGCGAGTTGGTCGGCCACCGCGTCCCAGCTCTCGCCGAGCGCGCGTACCAGGGCCGGATAGCCATCGCCGGCCAGGGGGCGTTCGGCATGGAAGCGGCCCTGGGCCAGCGGCTCACCCTCTGCCGACTCCAGGCGCCAGGTGCCGCCGGCGATGGCCATCCCATCATAGCGTCCCTCGAAGCGTTCCACCTCGAGCCGCAGGCGCGGCGCCGGGGCGTCGCCGCTGCGGGCCAGGGCCACCCGGGCCTGGGGCAGCCGCTCGGCCAGGCGATCGCGCAGCCCGCGAGTCAGGTGCGGGCCCGGGGCCTCGATCCAGCGGTGCTCGCGGGCCTGATGGCGGCTGATGTCGTCCAGTTGCAGGACGATGCCTTCCTGGTTGAGGTACTCCACCAGATGCAGGGGGGCGATCAGTAACCGGGTCTCACCGGCACTCGGTGCCGCCTCGGGGCCGGGCAGGGCATAGCGCTGTGTCGAGGCGCCGCCGCCGGCGCAACCGGCCAGCAGGGCAACCAGCAGCAGCGGGAGTATCAGGCGCGACATGGAACCTCCTTGTTCGGATCAGGGGCGCGGGGCGCGGGGTTGGGGATCGCCGTCGTTGCGGTCGAAGAGCAGCGCCCGGGGATCCTCGTCCAGGGTGCGTATCACCGGCTGCATCTCGCGCATCAGCCGCTCGAAGCGCTCCAGGGTGCGAATCAGTTCCTGGTAGCCTTCGCCCTGGGGCGAGGCCCCCTCCAGGGTCTGCTGCAGGCTCTCCAGGGCGCGATTGACATTGCCCGGCAGGGCCTGGGTCTCGGGGCTGTCGAGCAGGCCGCCGACCCGCTCGGTGAGCTCGCGGACCTCACCCACCAGCGCTTCGGTCCCGGCCAAATTGCTCGCCAGGCCATCGAGGATGGGCTCCATCTCCAGGGCATTGAGCTTGTCGAGCAGGCTCGAGACCTTCTGCTCGATCTGCGCCAGGCCCCCCGAGGTGGTGGGGAAGACCTGGCGCGACTCGAATTCCTCGGCCACATAGGGCTCGCCATCCTGGTGGAAGTTGAGGTCCACGAACAGGGCCCCGGTCAGCAGGTTGCCGGACTTGAGGCTGGCACGCAGGCCGAGGCCGAAGAGCCGCTCGAAGCGCGCCTGCCATTCTTCCAGGATGAGCTCGCCCTCTCCTCCCAGGCGCTGGGGCTCGATGCGGATCAACACCGGGATGGCGAAGCCCTGGCGACCGTTGGGCTGGGGGGCGCTGAAGCGCCAGGGCACGGCGGCCACGGTGCCGATACGCACGCCGCGAAACTCCACCGGCGCGCCGCGGGAGAGGCCACGCACGGTGTCGTCCACCAGCAGCACATACTCCAGGTAGCGATTGAAGGTGCCCTGGCGGGCGCTCTCCTCGTCGGGATAGAGGGTGAAGGTGACATCCTCGGCCACCGGGTTGCCCAGAGGCAGGTCCTCCAGCACGCCGAAGGTCACGCCACCGCCGAGCAGCGCCTCGAAGGACTCGATGCTGACCCGGAAGCCCTCGGAGTCGAGGCGCAGGTCGACGCCGCTGGCCGACCAGAAGCGGGTGCTGTCGGTGACCAGGGTGTCGTAGGGGCTCTCGATAAACAGGCGGTGGCGCATGCGCCGCGCCTCGGGGTCGAACTCGGCGCTCTCGACCCGGCCCACGGTGTAGCCCTGGTAGGTGACCGGGTCGCCGAGGCGCAGGGAGTTACCCAACTGGCTGATCAGGGTGATGCGCAGGCCCTCGGCGTCGGCGGGAGACGCCGGGGGCAGGTCGAGGACCTGGAAGTGGCGCTGGGCGGTGTCGCTGCTGCCGGGCTGGAGTTGCAGGTAGGCGCCGGAGAGCACCGTGTTCAGGCCGCTGATGCCCTCGCGGCCGATACGCGGCTTGACCACCCAGAAGCGGGTGTCCTCCACCAGCATGCGCTCGCTGCCGGGGGAGAGGCGGGCGGTGATCTCGGCATGCCCCAGGTCGTCGGAGAGGGCGACCCGCTCGACCCGGCCGATGTCCACGTTGCGGGTCTTGATCAGGGTGCCGGCCTCGATGCCCTCGGCGTTGGGCATCTCCAGGGTGATCTGGGGGCCACGGCGGCTGTAGTTATCGTAGATCAACCACAGGCCGATCATCAGCGCCACCAGGGGAACGATCCAGATCGGCGAGATCCGGGCCTGGGGGCTCACCCGGGCGCGGCTGTCATCCTGACGGGGCGTGTCGGTCATCGTGAACTTCCTTGAGACGCAGAAGAGGTAGGTCGAGGGGACGAGGGGGGATCCCAGATCAGCCGAGGATCGAAGGTCATGGCGGCCAGCATGGTCAGCACCACCACGCCGGCGAAGGCCAGGGCGGCGGGGCCCGGGGTAATCGACATCAGGCTACCGGCGCGAATCAGGGCCACCAGGATGGCCACCACGAAGACGTCCACCATGGACCAGCGGCCGATGAACTCGGTGGCCCGGTAGAGCCTGGTACGCACCGAGGCGTGCAGTTCGTCGCTGCGCCGGACCACCAGGCACAGCCAGGCCAGGGCGACGACCTTGCCCACCGGTACGATGATGCTGGCGACGAAGATCACCGTGGCCACCGGCCAGGAGCCCATCTGCCACAGGTCCACCACCCCGCCGATGATGGTGGAGGGCTCGCTATGGCCGAGGCTGGTGGTGGTCATGATGGGGTAGACATTGGCCGGCACATACATCATGCAGGCCGCCGCCAACAGCGCCCAGGTACGCTGCAGGCTGTGCGGCAGGCGGGCGCGCAGGCGTTCCCCGCAGCGCCGGCACTGACCGCGGCCGCGGCCGTCGAGACGACCGATCAGGCCGCAGGTGGGGCAGCCGGTGATGCCCTGGGGGGCGGCGCACTGTGCGGCCAGGGTGCCCTCCGGGGCGCGGGGCTCGCCGGCCAGGGTGAACCACATCCAGTCGCCATCGATGGACTGAGTGGTCATCAGCAGCAGCAGGGCGAAGGCGCAGAAGGCCCAGAAGGCGGTGCCCAGCTGGACCTCCGCCAGGCCGGCGACCTTAATCAGGCTGACCAGGGCGCCGATGATAAAGACGTCCGCCATCATCCAGGGGTTGAGGTGGCTCAGCGAACGGGCCAGGGCGTGGCTGCCGGGCCAGGGGGTGCCGCGCATCAGGCCGCCCTGCAGCCAGATGACGCCGGCCAGGTAGAGCGCCGGCAGCACCACGATGGTCAGCAGCACCACGATGGCCACCAGGGGCTGGTGGAAGCCGATCAGGGTCGTGGCGGTCTGGGTCAGCTCGATGCGGTTACCGATGCCGCCCACCTGGAAGCTGACGAAGGGGAAGCCGATGCCCAGCGCCAGGGCCACCAGGGCGGCGATGGCCAGGGCCAGGCTGCGTTGGGCGGCCCGGTAGTGGCGCCTCACCAGGGTATGCCCACAGCGCGGGCAGTCGGCCTTCTCGCCGGGGCGCAGCGGTGGCAGCGCCGAGACCCAGTCGCACTCGTGACAGGCGCGTAGCCGCCGTGGCGGCAATGTGGCACCATGCCGCGGCTCGTCGAGCGCGGCCCCGGTAGGCGCGGCCTGTGGCGAAGGAAGCGATGACACGGCAAGCCTCCTGAGTGGGTGGGGCATTATGGCTCATTATGCAAGGTCGCTGGGCTTCTACAACCAACACTGATGTAAAAGGAGAGATCATGTTGCTCTGGTTAGCTGCCATCACCCTGGGGCTGGTGGTGCTGGTATGGAGTGCCGACCGTTTCGTCGCCGGGGCCGCGGCCACCTCGCGGCATCTGGGGTTGCCACCGCTGGTGATCGGCATGCTGGTGCTGGGCTTCGGCACCTCGGCGCCGGAGCTGGCGGTCTCGGCGCTGGCGGCGGGGCAGGGTAACCCCGGCCTGGCCTTGGGTAACGCCTATGGCTCGAATATCGCCAATATCGGCCTGATCCTCGGCCTGGTGGCGTTGATCTCGCCGCTGGCGGTGCACTCCCGGGTGCTGCGCCGCGAGCTGCCGATCCTCGGCGCTATCACCCTGCTGGCGCTATGGCAGCTGCGCGACGGGGTGGTGGGGCATGGCGATGCCTGGCTGCTGCTGGGGCTGCTGGCCGTGTTTATCGGTTACAGTCTGTGGCAGGGCCGCCAGGCCGATAGCCTCGGCGACGAGACCGAGGAGCTGCTCGCCGAGACGCCCATGGCGCTGCCCAGGGCCCTGGGCTGGACCCTGGTCGGCCTGGTGCTGCTGGTGGCCAGCTCCCGCCTGCTGGTGTGGGGCGCGGTGGCGATCGCCGAGAGCCTCGGCGTCAGCGACCTGGTGATCGGCCTGACCGTGGTGGCGGTGGGCACCTCCCTACCGGAACTGGCCGCCTCCCTCAGCGCCCTGCGGCGCCGCGAGCACGACCTGGTGCTGGGCAATGTGGTGGGCTCCAACCTCTTCAATACCCTGGGGGTGGTGGGCCTGGCGGGGGCGATCGCCCCGATCGATGCCGGTGGCGAGGTGATGATGCGCGACTGGCCGGTGATGGCGGTCATGACCCTGCTGATGGCCATCTTCGCCATCGGCTGGCGGGGCCGCGACGGGCGCATCAACCGCTTCGAAGGGGGCGCGCTGCTGGCCATCTATGTCGCCTACCTGGGCTATCTGGCCTGGTTGCTGGGCACCGCCTGAGACTGTCGCGCCGACGGCCCGGGCCGTCGGGAAGGGACCCCGCCGGGCCAGTGCCCGGCGAGGTTTCCTGGTCGGCCGCGGCGCACTGCGGCAATCCACCACAGCCGAAAGGCCGCCAACTGCGGCAACCGGACACACCCTGGCGGGAGCTCATCCATTCCCCCTGATGCCCGAGGGGCCTAGCATAAGCATATCCAGATAGGCTCGCGTCACGACGCGAGCCGAATTTGTCACTAGGCTCAATTAGCATCATCGGCTTACGCTCGCCATCAGGGAGACAACCATGGAGCTTGACCCCTTACTGCTATCGCGAATCCAGTTCGCGTTCGTGGTGTCCTTTCACGCGATATTTCCGGTCTTCACGATCGGCCTGGCGTCCTATATCGCCTTGCTGCATGGCCTCTTCTACAAGACCGCCAATCCCGCCTGGGATCGACTGGCGCTGTTCTGGACCAAGGTCTTCGCCGTGGTCTTCGGCATGGGGGTGGTGTCGGGCATCGTGATGTCCTTCCAGTTCGGCACCAACTGGAGCAACTTCTCCCTGGCCTCCGCCAACTTCCTGGGTCCCATGCTCAGCTACGAGGTGGTCACCGCCTTCTTCCTGGAGGCGGGCTTCCTCGGCGTGCTGCTGTTCGGGCGCGGCAAGGTACCCCAGGGGGTGCATCTGTTTGCCTCCCTTATGGTGGCGCTGGGCACCTTTATCTCGGCCTTCTGGATTCTCGCCGCCAATAGCTGGATGCAGACCCCGGCGGGGGCCGAGCTGATCGATGGCCGCTTCCATGTGCTGGCCTGGGGGGAGGCGATCTTCAATCCCTCCTTCCCCTACCGCTTCACCCATATGGTGCTGGCCTCCTTCCTCACCGGCGGCTTCGTGGTGGCTGGGGTCAGCGCCTGGTACCTGCTGATCCGGCGCGACGTGGAGGCCAACAAGAAGGCGCTCTCCATGTGCCTGTGGCTGCTGCTGGTGCTGGCCCCCGCCCAGGCGGTGGTGGGGGACTTCCATGGCCTCAACACCCTGGAGCACCAGCCCACCAAGGTGGCGGCCATGGAGGGGCACTGGGAGACCAGCGGCCATGTGCCCCTGTTGCTGTTCGCGATTCCCGATCAGGCTAACCAGACCAACCGCTTCGAGATCGGTATCCCCAGCCTGGCGAGCCTGATCCTCACCCATGATCCCGCCGGGGTGGTGCCGGGGCTGAGCGAGGTGGCACCGGAGGAGCAGCCGCCGGTGTGGCTGGTATTCTGGTCGTTCCGGGTCATGGTGGGCCTGGGCCTGCTGATGATCGTCGTGGCGGTGGCGGGGCTCTGGCTGCGTCGCGGCGGGCGCCTCTATGAGCATCGCGGCTTCCTGCAGCTGTTGCGGCTGATGAGCGTGACCCCCTTTATCGCCGTGCTGGCGGGCTGGTTCGTCACCGAGATCGGCCGCGCCCCCTGGCTGGTCTATGGCCAGATGAGTCATAGCGAGGCGCTGACCCCCTCGCTCACCGGCGGCATGGCGCTGTTTACTCTGATCGGCTATGTGGCGGTCTATGCGTTGGTGTTCTGGGCCGGGGTCTATTACCTGACCCGGGTGGTGCGCCAGGGCATGCAGGACGGCGAGGAGATCCAGGGCGAGGTGGAGCGTGCCATGCGCCCGCTGTCGGCCAGCCATACCCCCTTCGACGATGGCCCCGCGGCCACCGCCGCCAATCGCTAAGGAGGCGATATGATGGGTACTATCGATCTGGCATTGATCTGGGCCGTCATCATCGGCTTCGGCGTGATCATGTACGTGCTGATGGATGGCTTCGACCTGGGGCTGGGGATCCTCTTCCCCTTCGCCCCGGACGAGGACTCCCGTGACGTGATGATGAACTCGGTGGCGCCGGTCTGGGACGGCAACGAGACCTGGCTGGTGCTGGGCGGGGCCGGCCTGCTGGGGGCCTTCCCGCTGGTCTATTCGGTGTTCCTGCCGGCACTCTATATCGGCGTCTTCCTGATGCTGGCGGGGCTGATCTTCCGCGGCGTGGCCTTCGAGTTCCGCTTCAAGTCGCGGGCCAACCGCCACTGGTGGAACCGCGCCTTCAGCTGGGGCTCGGCGGTGGCCGCCTTCGCCCAGGGCGCCGTGGTGGGCGCCTATATCCAGGGCTTCGCGGTGGAGGACTTCGTCTATGTGGGTGGCCCCTTCGACTGGCTGACGCCGTTCAGCGTGCTCACCGGCTTCGGCCTGATGGCCGGCTATGCGCTGCTCGGCGCCACCTGGCTGATCATGAAGTCGGAGGGGCATGTGCAGGCGTGGGCCTACCGCATCACCCCGACCCTGCTGGCCCTGGTGCTGGCGGTGTTCCTGATCATCAGCCTGTGGACGCCCTTCGTGAACCCGGATGTCTGGGAGCGCTGGTTCGGCCATATCCAACTGATCTGGATCTTCCCGGCCCTGGCCCTGGGCTGTGCGCTGCTGCTGATCCAGGCGGTGCGTCGGCGCCGCGAGGGCCTGCCCTTCGTGGCCACCGTGGGCCTGTATATCTTTACCTACCTGGGGCTGGTGGTCAGCAAGTGGCCGGTGATCGTGCCACCCGACTACACCATCTGGGACGCCTCCTCGGCGCCGGAGTCCCAGCTCTTCCTGCTGATCGGGGTGCTCTTCGTGATTCCCATCGTGCTGACCTACACCGCCTGGAGCTACTGGGTGTTCCGCGGCAAGGTCAAGGTGGGTGAGGGATACCATTAAGCCCATGCCGGAGCCCCTGACGCCGCGCCGCTGGCTGACCGAGCTGGCGGCGGGGGAGCGCCGGCGCCTGGGCCTGGCCACCCTGGCCGGCGTCGGCGTCGGCCTGGCCACCCTGGCGCAGATGGCGCTGCTGGCCTGGTTGATCTCCCGCCTGCTGGTGGATCAGCGCCCCCTGGTCGAGTTGATGCCCGCCTTCCTGGCCCTGGCGGCGGTGCTGGTGGTTCGTGCCCTGCTGCAGTGGGGCCAGGAGGCGCTCTCCCAGGCCGCCAGCCTGGCCATTCGGCGGCGGGCGCGTCATAGCCTCCTCGATCACCTGACGGTCCTGGGGCCGGTGGGGCTGGCGGGGCGCCATAGCGCCGGCCTGGCCTCGCAACTGGTGGAGCAAATGGAGGCCCTGGACGGCTACTTCGCGCGCTTCCTGCCCCAGTTGCGCCTGGCGCTGCTGCTGCCTCTGGCGATTCTGGTGGTGGTGTTCCGGCTCGACTGGCTGGCGGCGCTGTTCCTCTTGCTGGCCGCACCGCTGATTCCGCTCTTTATGGCCCTGGTGGGCATGGGCGCCGAGCGCCTCAATCGCGAGCAGTTCGCCGCGGTGACCCGCCTGGCCGGGCATTTCCTCGATCGGGTGCGGGGGCTGGCCACCCTGCAGCTCTTCGACCGCACCCAGGCGGCCACCGAGGAGGTCTTCGCCGCCGCCGACGAGTACCGCCAGCGCAGCATGAAGACCCTGCGCCTGGCGTTTCTCTCCTCGGCGGTGCTGGAGTTCTTCGCCTCGGTGGCCATCGCCGTGGTGGCCATCTATGTGGGGTTCGGCCTGCTGGGCTATATCGACTTCGGCCCCGCGCCGCAACTGACCCTGTTCAGCGGCCTGCTGGTGCTGCTGCTGGCGCCGGAGTTCTTCCAGCCGCTGCGCAGCCTGGCTCAGCACTATCATGACCGGGCCGCGGCCCTGGGGGCGGCGGAGTCCCTGGTGGCGCTGCTCGAGGAAGTGCCGCCCCAGGGGGCCGTCCAGGCACCCGTTCGTTCCTCGGCGCATCTGATAGAGCTCGAGGAGGTCACGCTGGCCTATCCCGGGCGTGGCGTGGTGGTGGGGCCCCTGGATCTCGCGGTGCGCCGCGGCGAGATCCTGGCCCTGGCCGGGCCCTCCGGGGCGGGCAAGTCGAGCCTGCTGCGGCTGATGGCGGGCTTTATGGGGCCAGCGTCGGGAGAACTGCGCCGGGATGCCGTGCCCCTGGCCTGGATGGATCAGCGGCCGCTGATCCTCCAGGCCAGCCTGGCGGAGAACCTGCGCCTGGCGGCCCCGGAGGCCGGTGACGACGCGATGACCGCGGCCCTGACGCGGGCCGGCCTCGGTGAGCTGTTGGCCCGGCTGCCGGAGGGCCTGGCGACCCCGGTGGGCGAGCGGGGCAGTGGCCTCTCCGGGGGCCAGGCCCAGCGCCTGGCCCTGGCCCGGGTCTTCCTCTCCGCGGCGCCCCTGGTGCTGCTGGATGAGCCCACCGCCAGCCTCGACAGCGACAGCGAGGCGGCGGTGATTCGTGGCCTGCAGAGCCTGGCCGCCGAGGGGCGTACCCTGGTGGTGGCGAGCCACCAGCCGGCCCTGCTGGCCCTGGCCGATCGGGTGGTCCGCCTGGACGATGGCGCGACGCCGGAGGAGGGGAGTGATGGCTGAGTCTTCGCTACGCCAGACCCTGGCCCCCTGGCTGCGGCTCCTGGGTCGGCGCCGCCGGCGCCTGCAAGTGGGGGCCCTGCTGCTGCTGGCCACCGTGGCCTCGGCCATCGGCCTGCTGGCCTTGTCCGGCTGGTTTATTACCGCCACGGCGCTGACCGGCCTGCTGCTGGCCGCCGGGGTGGCCGCCAGCCTGGATGTCTATGTGCCCGGGGGCGGGATCCGCTTCTTCGCCGTGGCCCGCACCGTGGCCCGCTACCTGGAGCGCCTCTATAACCATGACAGCGTGTTGCGCTTGCTGGCCGACCTGCGTGCCCGCTTGTTCGCGGTACTGGCCGGCCTCGACGGCCACTCGCTGGCCCGGCGTCGGGCCAGCGAGTGGCTCAATCGCCTGACTGCCGATATCGATACCCTGGATGGCCTCTACCTGCGCCTGCTGGCACCGCCGCTGGTGGCGCTGCTGGCGATTCTCGGCGTGGCGGGCTTCCTGGCGCTCTTTGCCCCCATGATCGGCGCCCTGGTGGCGCTGCCGTTGTTGCTGACCTGGGCCTGGCTGGTGCTGGGCCAGGCGCGCTGGGGCCTGGTCCCCAGCCGGCGCCGGGTGGCGAGCCTCGACCGGCTGCGCGGGCAGGCGGTGGAGACCCTGCAGGGCCTCCCCGAATGGATCGCCTATGGCAGCCTGGGGCGCCAGCGCACGCGCCTGGAAGCCGAGGAATCGGCCCTCTATGCCGACCAGTGGCGGCTGGGGCTGCGTAGCGCCGTCGGCAACGCTCTGGTGGGGCTGACGGTGAGTGGCACCGCCGTGCTGGCGCTCTGGCTGGCCGCGGCCGCCCATCAGGCAGGCCAGCTATCGGGGCCGGTGATGGTGATGATGCCCCTGGCGCTGCTGGCCATGGGGGAGGCCCTGGCGGCGTTGCCGGCGGCCTTTACCCAGTTCGGCGCCAGCCTGGCCGCCGCCGAGCGGCTCAATGCCCTGGAGGCCGCACCGCAGGCCCCCCTGGGGGGCGATCAGACGCTGGCGGAGGGCGTCCCCGAACTCGCCCTGGAGGGCGTGACCCTGCGTTATCCCGGGGCCCTGACCCCGGCGCTCTGCGAGGTCTCGCTGCGCCTGGCCCCGGGGGAGCGAATCGCCCTGCTGGGCGCCTCCGGGGCCGGCAAGTCGAGTCTGGCGGCGCTGGTGGCGGGCCAGCTGACGGCCACCGCAGGAGAGGTCAAAGTGGCGGGGCGGCCGCTCGGCGCGTTGTCGCCCGCGGCCTGGCGGGAGGCCCTGGCCTGGCAGACCCAGCGTCTGGAGCTGTTCGACGATAGCCTGGCGGCCAACCTGCGTCTGGCCGCCCCCGAGGCGGATGAGGCGGCGCTGTGGCGGGTGCTGGCGCTGGTCGAGCTGGATCAGTGGGCCCAGTCACTGCCCCAGGGGCTGGCGACCCGGGTCGGTGAGAGCGGAGGCCTGCTCTCCGGGGGCCAGGCGCGGCGCCTGTCGCTGGCCCGGGTGCTGCTGCGCGAGCGCGCCCGCCTGGTGATCCTCGACGAGCCCTTCGCCGGGGTGGATGCGGCCATGGCGGCACGCATCGCCGCGCGCCTGGACGCCTGGCTCGAGGGGCGCAGCCTGCTCTATCTGATCCATCAATGGCGGGATGCCGCGCCGCTGCCCGGTATCCGGCGCAGCTATCGCCTGGTGGAGGGGCGGCTCGAAAGCGTTTGATGTAGGGATATCGCAGTTAGTGCGTTCTGCTCGGAGGCCCGGGGCTACCCTGAGGGCAGACCGTCGCGGGGCGCTGTAAACCCCTCCCTGGGCGCTACTTTTGCCATCCCTGGCAAAAAACCCCCGCTCCGTCCTGCCCCCAGCGCCCCTGATTTTCAAGCCTGGTGGAGTGGGGGGAGTAAAGCTTTGCGCAACTGGTCAAGATCTAGCAGGATAGGTAAAAGCCCAATGAGGAGATGGCCATGCGTGATTTTTTGACCCGTCTGCCCAAGGCCGAGCTGCATCTGCATATCGAGGGCACCCTGGAGCCCGAGCTGATGTTCGAGCTGGCCGAGCGCAACCGGGTGGACCTGCCCTATGCCGATGTGGAGGCGGTACGCCGGGCCTATGATTTCGACGACCTGCAATCCTTCCTCGACCTCTACTACCAGGGCATGGGGGTCCTGCAGCGGCGCGAGGACTTCCACGAGCTGGCCATGAACTACTTCCGCCGCGCCCACGCCGAGGGGGTGGTGCATGTGGACCTGCATTTCGATCCCCAGGCCCATCTGGCCCGGGGGCTGCCCCTGGCGGTACCGGTGGAGGGACTCTATCGGGCCATGCGTGACGCCGAGCGGGAACTGGGCCTCTCCACGGGGCTGATCCTGGCCTTCCTGCGCGACCGCCCCGCCGCGGAGGCCCTGGAGGTGCTGGAGGCGGCCTCCCCCTACTGGGAACTGATCGATGCGGTGGGCCTGGACAGCGCCGAGATGGGCCATCCGCCGAGCAAGTTCGCGGAGGTGTTCCGGCGGGCCAAGGAGCTGGGCCTGCCACGGGTGGCCCATGCCGGCGAGGAGGGGCCGCCGGCCTATATCCGCGAGGCCCTGGATCTTCTTGAGGTATGCCGCATCGACCACGGCGTGCGGGCCATCGAGGATCCCGACCTGATGACGCGGCTGGCCGCCGAACGCATCCCGCTCACCGTCTGTCCGCTCTCCAATCTGCGCCTCAAGGTGGTCAAGGAACTCGGCGAGCTGCCCCTGCCGCAGCTGCTCGAGGCGGGACTCACCCTGACCCTCAACTCCGATGATCCCGCCTACTTCGGCGGTGGCGTGCTGGACAACTACCTGGCCTGCCAGCGGGCCTTCGGCTGGGACGAGGCGATCTTCCTGGGCCTCGCGCGCAACGCCCTGGAGGCGGCCTTTATGCCCGAGACGCGGCGCCGCGATCTCCTGCAGCGGCTGGAGGCGATGACGTAGCCCGGGTCACTGGTCCGAAAATGCACCAATAAAAAGGGGCGGTCCATGCATGGCATGGCCGCCCAATAGCGCGAGGCAACAGGAAAACTCAGGATGTCTTAGGCGATGGCGTCCCTCCGGTGTAGGCACTCGCCACCGGCCCAGGTGGCATGGACCGCCCGGTCATCGCCGAGGATCATCAGCGCGAAGAGGGTCTCCGCCAGGCTCTGGGTGCGGGCGGTGCGCCGTGCCAGCAGCGGCGTGGCGGCGGGGTCGAGGACCACGATATCGGCCTCGGCGCCGGGGCGCAGGCTGCCGATATGCTGGTCGAGGTGCAGGGCCCGGGCAT
Source organism: Halomonas sp. H5 (assembly GCF_050613175.1). Lineage (GTDB taxonomy): Bacteria > Pseudomonadota > Gammaproteobacteria > Pseudomonadales > Halomonadaceae > Bisbaumannia > Bisbaumannia salifodinae. The sequence goes on along the minus strand of NZ_CP192510.1, from coordinate 2,234,878 downwards.
TGCCCAGGGTCAGGCGGTAGAAGCCCTGCCAGGCGGTCATCGGCTGGTCCAGCAACTGGCCCACCTGGTAGGCGGCCTTGAGGGTGGCCAGGCCCGAGAGGTCGGTGCCGCCGCCCACGTCGCTGGCCAGGGTGGTGTTGAGGCCAGCATCGCGGCAGGCCTGGCGATCGAAGAGGCCGCTGCCCAGGAAGAGGTTGGAGGTGGGACAGAAGGCGATATTGGCGCCGGCGGCGGCCAGGCGATTGCGCATCTCCTGGTCCAGGTGAATGCCGTGGGCGAAGGTGCTGCGCGGGCCCACCAGGCCGAAGCGCTCGTAGACCGCCAGGTAGTCACGGCACTCCGGAAAGAGCTCCGCCACCCAGGCGATCTCGCCCTTGTTCTCCGAGAGGTGGGTCTGCAGATGCAGGTCCGGGGCGTTGCGCAGGATGCCGCCGGTGGCGTCCAGCTGCGCCGGGGTGGAGGTGGGGGCGAAGCGCGGGGTCAGGCTGTAGCCGAGGCGCCCCTTGCCGTGCCAGTCGGCGATCAGCCGCTCGCTGTCGGCGATGCCGCCCTCGGCGGTGTCGGTGAGGGCCTCCGGGGCGTGGCGGTCCATCAGCACCTTGCCGGCCAGCATACGCAGGCCGCGCTTCTCGGAGGCGCTAAAGAAGGCCTCCACCGAGTTGGGGTGCGAGGTGCAGAAGACCTGGGCGCTGGTGGTGCCGGCGCGCAGCATCTCGGTGAGGAAGGCGTCGGCGACCTCCTCTGCGTGGGCGCGCTCGGCGAAGCGGCACTCCTCCGGGAAGGTGTAGTCGTTGAGCCAGTCGAGCAGCTGGCGGCCGTAGGAGGCCATGATATCGAGCTGGGCATAGTGCACATGGCTGTCGATAAAGCCCGGCAGGATCAGCTTGCCGGAATAATCGACCACCTCGATGCCCGCGGGCAGCTGGGGGGCCAGCTCCCGGTAGTCGCCGACGGCGCGGATGCGGCCGTCTTCCAGCCACAGGGCGCCATCCTCCAGGTGCAGGACGCTGCCCTCGGCGGGGCTGTCGCCCTCGCCGGGGTCGTTGATAAAGCTCAGCAGGGGGCCGCGCAGGACCCGAGTCTGGGCATTGCTCATGGGATTCTCCAGGGGCGGGTGGTCGAGCCACCCGTCGATCATGATGTCTTGGGTTGCGAGAAGGCGTCGCGTAGTACCTCGGGGGCCACCCCGCGGCGATCCGGCTGGGCCGCCTCTGGCTTGAGGGTCAAGAGCTCCGCACTCACCGCCAGGGCGATCTCGTAGGGCAGCTTGCCCTTGGCGCCGGGGATGCCGATGGGGCAGCGCACCCGGGCCAGGGCCTCGGGGCCGTGGCCGGCGTCCGCCAGGCGGCGCCGGAAGCTGGCCCACTTGCTGTCGGAGCCGATCAGCCCCAGGGAGGCGCAGTCGCCCCGGGCCAGCAGGTCGTCCACCAGGGCGCGATCCTCGCCGTGGTCATGGGTCATCACCAGGGCGTGGCAGCCGGCGGGCAGGGCCGCCACCGCCTCGGTGGGGTCCGGGGCCTGGCGACACTCGAGGCGCGGCTGATCGGCGGCCCAGGCCGGGAAGGCATCCTCGCGGCTGTCGTGCCACAGCACTCGCCAGGGCAGGGGCGCCAGCAACCCCACCAGGGCCTGGCCCACATGGCCGGCGCCGAACAGTGCCACCGTCATCTCGGCGCCGCCGAAGACCTCGATCAGCACATGCACATAGCCGCCGCAACACTGGCCGGAGCGCCCTCCCAGGGGAAAGGCCTCCAGCCGCGGACCGAATTCGTCCTCGGCCAGGGCGCGGCGGGCGGCGTCGATCACCTGGTACTCGAAGGTGCCGCCGCCCAGGGTGTCGTGGACGGCATCCAAGGTGATCACCATCTTGGCGCCGGGTTCCCGCGGGGTGGAGCCGGCGGCGCCCACCACGCTGGCCAGGGCATGGGGCACCGCCTCCCGCTGGAGGCGATGCAGGGCCTGGTGCCAGGAGAGGGCGCCCATCTCAGGCCGCTCCCTGGGCGTCTCGCAGGGCCTGGGCCACCATCAGCACCCGCTCCGGGGTGGCCGGGGTGTCGAGCTGCGGGGCGACCTTGTAGTCGGCCAGGCTGGCCAGGGCGTCGCGCAGTGCCGACCATACCGAGATGCCGAGCATGAACGGCGGCTCACCGACGGCCTTGGAGCGGTAGATGCTGGCCTGGGAGTTGGGGTGGCCCTCCAGCAGCTTGACGTTCATCACCGGCGGCAGGTCGCCGAAGGCGGGGATCTTGTAGGTGGCGGGGCCGTCGGAGACCAGGCGGCCGGCGTCGTTCCACTTCAGCTCCTCGCTGGTCATCCAGCCCATGCCCTGGATAAAGGCGCCCTCGATCTGGCCGATATCGATGGCCGGGTTCAGGGAGTCGCCCACGTCGTGGAGGATATCGACCCGGCTGACCCGGTATTCGCCGCTCAGGGTGTCCACCTCCACCTCGCTGACCGCGGCGCCATGGGCATAGTAGTAGAAGGGGCGGCCCTTGCCGGTATTGCGGTCGTAGTGGATCAGCGGGGTGGCATAGAAGCCCTTCTCGGAGAGCGAGACGCGCCCGAGATAAGCGGCCTGCACCAGTTCCGCCCAGGGCAGGCGGCGCTCGGCCTCGCCTTGCCCGGCCACCAGGGCGCCACCCTCCAGGCGCATGCCGTCGCGATCCAGGCGGTAGTGCTCGGCGGCGAAGTCGAAGAGCCGCTCGCGCAGCTTGGCGGCGGCGTCCCTGGCGGCCTGGCCGTTGAGGTCGGCGCCGCTGGAGGCCGCGGTGGGCGAGGTGTTGGGCACCTTGTCGGTGCGGGTGGCGGTGATGCGCACTCGCTCGATGTCCAGGCCCAGCTCCCGGGCCACCACCTGACACACCTTGGTGTGCAGGCCCTGACCCATCTCGGTGCCGCCGTGGTTGATCATCACGCTGCCGTCGGTATAGACGTGGAGCAGGGCGCCGGCCTGGTTGAGGTGCTGGACGGTGAAGGAGATGCCGAACTTCACCGGGGTCAGCGCCAGGCCCTTCTTGATGATCGGGCTGCTTCGGTTGAAGTCGGTGATCGCCTGGCGACGGGCCCAGTAGTCGCTGCTCTGCTCCAGCTCGCCGATCAGGTCATGCAGCAGCTGAATCTGCTCGACCCGCTGACCATAGTGGGTGACGTCGCGGCCGGGACGGTAGAGGTTGCGCTTGCGCACCGTCAGCGGATCCTCGCCGATATGCCGGGCGATATCGTCCATCACCTGCTCGATGATCATCACCCCCTGGGGGCCGCCGAAGCCGCGGAAGGCGGTGTTGGAGGCGGTGTGGGTCCTGGCCCGGTGGCCGGTGACCCGGGCCTGGCCCAGGGAGTAGGCGTTGTCGGAGTGGAACATGGCGCGATCCACCACCGCATCGGAGAGGTCCGGCGAATAGCCGCAGTCGCCGATCACGGTGATCTCGCCGCCGACCAGCACGCCCTGGTCGTCGATGCCCAGGCGGTAGCGGTTATGGAAGGGGTGGCGTTTGCCGGTGGCGCGCATGTCCTCGGCCCGGGGCAGGCGCAGCTTCGCGGCGCGGCCCGTGCGCCGGGCGACCAGGGCGGCGATGCAGGCCCAGGGCGAGGCCTGGGTCTCCTTGCCGCCGAAGCCGCCGCCCATGCGGCGCATCTCGGCGGTGACCGCGTGGAAGGGGATGTCCAGCACCTCGGCGACCAGCTTCTGGGTCTCGCTGGGGTGCTGGTTGGAGGTGTGGATCACCACCCCCTCGTCCTCGCTGGGGGTCACCAGGCAGGCCTGGCCCTCCAGGTAGAAGTGCTCCTGGCCGCCGACGAATTGCTCGCCTTCCAGCACGTAGGTGGCGTCGCGCAGGGCCTGCTCCCAGTCACCGCTCTGGTGGTGATGGGTGGGGCGCACGAACTCACCGCGCTCGGCGGCGGCCACCGGGTCGAGGCTCGCCGGCTGCTCGTCGATCTCCACCACCGCCAGGGTCACCGCCTGGCGGGCGGCCTGGTAGCTCTCGGCGGCCACGGCGAAGATCACCTGGCCCACATAGCTGATCTCGTCGTCGACGAACAGCGGGTCGCCGGGGAAGACCGGGCCGATATCGGTATGGCCGGGCACGTCGACGATGGTGATCACGTCCACCACCCCGGGGGCGGCCTTGACCTGCTCCAGGTCGAGGCGGGTCAGGCGGCCATGGGCCACCGGCGACAGGCCGAGGGCCAGGTGCAGGGTGTCGGCGGGGCAGGGGATATCGTCGATATAGGCGGCCCGGCCGGTGACGTGCTTGACGGCGCTCTCGTGAATCCGGGACTGGCCGGCGGCGCCGCTGCCGGTCTCGGCCCGGGGGCTCGGGGCCTGTTGGGAAGCCTCGGGGGCGAGTTCAGTGAGCGTACGCATCGAGGGTCACCTTGGTGTCGTTGTGGGTGGTGTCGATCATCAGCCGCAGGCGTTCGAGCAGGTTGGCGGCGGCCAGCTTGCGGTACTCGGCGCTGCCGCGCACATCGCTCATCGGCGAGAGCTCCTGGTCGAGGGCCGCCTTGGCCGCGGCGAAGGCCTCGAGGCTGGGGGCCTGTCCCTCCAGGGCCGCCTCGGTGCGGGGCACCCGACGGGGGATCGCCGCCATGCCGCCGAAGGCCAGGCGCACGTCGCGCATCACGCCCTCCTCCAGGCGCCAGGCGAAGGCCGCCAGCACCGCGGAGATATCGTCCTCACGACGTTTGGACAGCTTCCACACCTTGAGATTCTGGTCCGCCGCCGGGCGCGGCAGGAAGATGCCGCGAATAAATTCGTTGTCGGCCAGGGCGGTCTTCTTGTAGTCGAGGAAGAAGTCGCCCAGGGGCAGTTCCCGTTCGCCGTCGGGGCCGTCCAGCAGCAGCCGGGCCTCGAGGGCCAGCAGCACGGGGGGGCTGTCGCCGATCGGCGAGGCGTTGGCAATATTGCCGCCCAGGGTGGCGCGGTTGCGGATCTGCTGGGAGGCGAAGCGGTGCAGCAGGTGGGCGAAGGCCGGATAGGCCTCCTCCAGCAGCGGCTCGAGCCGCGACAGGGGCACCGCGGCGCCGATCCACCAGCCGTCGTCGGTGGCGTCGATCTCGTTGAGCTCGGCGACCCGGCGCACATCGATCAGGTCGTCGAGGGCCTTGAGCTGCTGGGTGGTCTCCAGCCACAGGTCGGTGGCCCCGGCCACCAGGCGTGCCTGGGGACGCTCGGCCTTGAGGCGACGCAGCGCGGCCAGGTCGCGGGGGGCGCTGAAGTGGCCCTGGCCGGCCAGCTCGGCGGGGGCCGCCTGGCGCTGCTTGCCCACGTCGACGGCCAGTCCCGGATCGTCGGCCCAGCTGGGGTGGGTGTCCGGGTAGTCGCCCATGGTCAGGGCGGCGTCGCGGATCGGCCGGTAGCCGGTGCAGCGGCACAGGTTGCCGCCCAGGGCCTGCTCCAGGCGCGCCTGGGTCAGCGGCGCGGGGGTGCGGCGCTGGTTCTCGTGGAGGGTGAACAGCGACATCACGATACCCGGGGTACAGAAGCCGCACTGGCTGGCGTGGCACTCGACCATGGCCGCCTGGGCCGGATGCAGGGCGTCGCCCCGGGCCAGGCCCTCCACGGTGACCAGGTGACAGCCCTGGAGCTGGTGGGCCGGGGTAATGCAGGCGTTGGCGGTGCGATACTCCAGTTCGCCGTCGGCGTTGGGCTCGCCGATGGTCACGGTGCAGGCGCCGCAGTCACCGGAGGCGCAGCCCTCCTTGGTGCCGGTCTTGCCGAGTCGGGTCCGCAGCAGTTCGAGGACGCTGGTGTCAGGGGGCACCTCGACGCCGCTTTGGCGTTGGCCATTGAGATAGAAGTCGATCATTGGCGTATCCGCTGGTTGTTATCGTCTGTCGATGTCTTGACCGATCGGTCAACTTTTAGAAAGCGTGGCCGATCCCCGCCCAAAGTGCAAGGGGAAATTTCACCTTGTCCAAGCTTGGGGCTACCCTGGGGACAGGCCGTCGCGGGGCGCTGTAAACCCTTGGCCATTCCAGCGGCGATAGCCCTGGTTCGAGGGCTAAGGCGTTGCACCGGGCCCGGGGCTGCGGCAAGCTTGTGGCTTTGCAGCCGAGCGGTGACCGATGACCTCCATGAATTCCGTCGATTCGACGCCGACCCGCGCCCGTAACGAGCAGCTGATCCTCGAGGCCGCGGAGCGCGTCTTCGCCTGCCACGGCTATCGTGGCGCCAGCGTCCAGGCCATCGCCGAGGCCGCCGGGTTGCCGAAATCGAACGTGCTCTACTACGTGGGCAGCAAGCGCCGGCTCTATGTCACCCTGCTGGAGCGGATGATGGCGCGCTGGAACGCCATGCTCGACGATATCCGCGTCGAGGACGATCCCGCCGAGGTGCTGGAGGCCTTTATCCGCAGCAAGATGGCGCTGAGCCGTAGCCATCCCCAGGGCTCGCGGCTGTTCGCCGCGGAGATCCTCGGTGGCGCGCCCTTCCTGCAGGAGTACCTGCACGGCGAGCTGCGCGACTGGGTGCAGGCCCGGGCCCGGGTCTTCGAGCAGTGGGCCGAGCGCGGCCTGATGGACCCGGTGGATCCGGTGTGGCTGATCTTCCTGATTTGGTCCTCCACCCAGCACTACGCCGACTTCGAGGCCCAGGTGCTGGGCATCACCGGCCAGGAGAGCCTCTCCGACGCCGACTATGCCCGGGCCACCGACTTCCTCTGCCGGGTGATCCTCAAGGGCTGCGGGGTCAAACGGGCCGGCGCCGACGCTCCCTGAGTGCCCCCTTGCCCATTTTTGTATACACTATGGGTAGGAAATGATGTTCAGCGACTGCGCCATTGGAAAGGGCCGGCTGGGATACCAACAAGACGGAGCGGAGTGGGCGCCACGCGATGAATAATCAATGGCAGGAGACCATGCTCGCCGAGGTGAAGGCGGGCGGACGCATCAGCGATCAGCATATCGTCGATATGATTCGCCAGGCGGTGCTGAGCCAGCGGCTGCCGCCGGGGACCCGGCTGCCGGAGGTGGCCCTGGGCGAGATCTTCGGCGTCAGCCGCTCGGTGGTGCGCAAGGCCCTGACCCGGCTGGCTTCCTACCATGTGATCACCCAGCAGCCCAATCAGGTGGCGCGGGTCTGCGCCCCGGATATCGACGAAACCCATGAGATCTTCGCCGCCCGGCGCCTGGTGGAGGGCGAGGTGGTGGCCCTGCTGGCCGGGAAACTGGAGCCCGAGCAGTGCGCGGTGCTGGCCGGCCATATGGAGGCCGAGAAGGCCGCCTATGCCGAGGGCGACGAGGGGGCGCGCATCGAGCACTCCCTGGCCATTCACCACTACCTGGCCGATCACTCCCCCAATCGCATCCTCGGCAAGATGCTCTCCGAGCTGATCCTGCGCACCTCCATCGTGATCGCCCTCTACAAGCAGCCGAGCCTGGCCTCCTGTTACCTGGAAGGGGACCACGGCACCCTGCTGGCCTGCCTGCGCGACGGCGACGCCGACGGCGCCCGTCGGGCCATCGACAACCACCTGGCGGGCCTCGAGCAACTCCTCGACCTGCGCGCCCAGGAGAACCGCATCGATCTGGCGGCGATTTTCGGTAAACTGGGCGGCTGACCCGGCGACCCGTTTTTCCCCACGGCCCGGCGACTCGTCGGGCCGTGGTCGTTTGCGGCCCGGCCTTCGTACGAACCCCGAGAGCCTTATGCGCGATTCCCTGCCCATCGATAGCCAATTGCCCGAGATTCAGGCCACCCTGGAGGCGCATTCCCGGGCCTTGTTGATCGCCGAGCCCGGCGCCGGCAAGACCACCCGGGTGCCTCTGGCGCTGCTCGAAAGCGACTGGTGCCGAGGGGGCCGGCTGCTGTTGCTGGAGCCGCGGCGGGTGGCGGCGCGGCTGGCGGCGGCGCAACTGGCCGCCAACCTGGGCGAGTCGGTGGGCCAGACGGTGGGCTACCGCATGCGCGGCGAGTCGCGGGTCGGCCCCGAGACCCGCCTGGAGGTGGTCACCCAGGGCGTATTGACCCGCATGCTCCAGGCCGACCCCAGCCTCGAGGGCGTGGCCGGGGTGATCTTCGACGAGTTCCACGAGCGCAGCCTGGAGGCCGACCTGGGCCTGGCCCTGACCCTGGACGCCCAGGCGGGGCTACGCGAGGCGCTGCGCCTGCTGGTGATGTCGGCGACCCTGGACGAGGCCACCCTGCTCGGGGTGCTGGGGGAGGCGACCCCGGTGCTGCGCTGCCCGGGGCGGACCTACCCGGTCACCACCCAGTATCGCGCCATGCCCAGCCGCGCGCGGCCCGAACGTCACCAGGCGGCGGTGATCCGCGAGGCCCTGGCCGCCGATGAGGGCGATGTTTTGGTGTTTCTGCCCGGGGTGGCGGAGATCCGCCGCCTGGCCCGGGAACTCGGTGACCTGGACACGCCGGTGCTCGAACTGCATGGGCGCCTGCCGCTCGCCGAGCAGCGCCGAGCCCTGGCTCGGGATCCGCAGGGCCGGCGCCGGGTGGTGCTCTCCACCGCCCTGGCGGAGTCCAGCGTCACCGTGGATGGGGTGCGTATCGTCATCGATGCCGGCTTCGAGCGGGTGCCGGAATTCCAGTCGCGTACCGGCCTGAGCCGACTGGTCACCCGGCGGGTCAACCGGGCCAGCGCCGAGCAGCGACGGGGGCGGGCGGCCCGTCAGGGCCCCGGGGCCTGCTATCGGCTGTGGGCGGCGGAGCAGGCGCTGCCGGCCCATGGCGAGCCGGAGCTGCTGCAGGCCGACCTGGCCCCCCTGGCCTTCGAGCTGGCGCGCTGGGGCGTCACCGAGGCCGAGGCGCTGGCCTGGGTGACGCCGCCCCCCGCCGCGGCGCTGGCGGCGGGACGGGCGCGACTGTGGCGCTTGGGCCTGCTCGACGCCGAGCATCGGCTGACCGGGCTGGGGCGCGATGCCGAGCGCTGGCCCTGCCATCCGCGCCTGGCGGCGATGCTGGTGTGCGCCGTCGGGATCGACGCTCAGCCCCTGGCTTGTTGGCTGGCCGCCGCCCTGGAGACGGGCATCGAGCATGACGACCTGGCCGAGGCCTTCCGCCGACTGCCTGGCCCCCGGGCCCAGGGCAGCGAGGCCCAGTGGCGTCGCGAGGCCAGGCGCTTGGCGCGGATTGCCGGGGTGGGCCTCGAGGTCGCGGATCTCTCGCCGCTCGGCGAACTGGCCGCCCTCGCCTGGCCGGAGCGGGTCGCCATCAACCTGGCGCCCGGACGCTTCAAGCTGGCCGGCGGCAGCCAGGCCTGGCTGCCCGAGACGCACCCCCTGGCCCAGGCGGCGACCCTGGTGGCGGTGGCCCTGGACGGCAAGCCGGAGGGGGCGCGGATCTTCAGCGCCCTGGCCGTGGAGCGCCCGAGCCTGGCGACCTGGTATCCCGAGATCGAGACCTGGCGGCCACGCATCCGCTGGGACGCCGAGGCCGGGCGTCTGGTGGGGGAGGAGGTCAAGGCCCTGGACGAGGCGATCCTGGCGCGCCGTCCCCTGGCCAAGCTGCCCGCCGAGGCGGCGGAGGCGGCGCTGCTTTCGGCCCTTCGCGAGCGGGGCCAGCTGGCCTTCGACGAGGAGGGTGAGCAGCTCCGGGCGCGGATGGCGCTATTGCGCCGCGAGCTGCCCAAAGAGCAGTGGCCCGACTGGTCCACGCCGGCCCTGCTGGCCGACCTGGAGACCTGGCTGGCGCCGCACCTGGCGGGGCTGCGCAGCCTGGAGGCGGTGGATCGCCTGCCGCTGGGCAAGTTACTGCTGGACGGCCTGGATTGGGAGCATCGCCAGCGCCTGGAGCGCCTGACGCCGACGCACCTGAGGGTACCCAGCGGCTCCCGGGTGCGCCTCGACTACCGGGGCGAGTCACCGCTGCTGGCGGTCAAACTCCAGGAACTGTTCGGGCTGGCCGAGACGCCGCGCCTGGTGGAGGGGCGGGTGGCGGTGCTGGTGCAGCCGCTGTCGCCGGCGCGGCGGCCCCTGCAGACCACCCATGACCTGGCGAGCTTCTGGCGCCACGGCTACTTCGAGGTGCGCAAGGAGATGCGCGGCCGCTATCCCAAGCACCCCTGGCCGGATGACCCCCTGTCCGCCCAGGCCACCGCCCGCACCAAGCGCCGCGGTCACTGAGTTGGTCTGGCGTGCCTCCGGCCTTTTATCCCTGGCCGGAGGCCCCCCTCTTCATGGTTCACCGAAGCCACCGCCCGTACCAAGCGCCGTGGCCACTGAGTTGGTCTGGCGAGCCTCCGGCCTTTTATCCCTGGCCGGAGGCTCCCCCTCTTCATGGTTCACCCAGGCCACCGCCCGCACCAAGCGCCGCGGTCACTAATCCGCGCTATCTCCGTTGGAGTGGCTAAGGGGCTTGCCCCAGGGTAGCCCCGGGCCGCCGAGCTACTAATGGCGATAGCCCTAGGCCGTTGATCCGACGGCTTCTACCCGGGCCTGCTGATTTAGTGTTATTGGCGCCCCTTCGGCCCCCTCACTATAGTGACAGAGGTGTGGATGCCGGGCCCGGCGGGTTGGCGGGCCGAGGAGAGGCCGATGATCATCGCCTGGGTCGTGATCCTGCTGACATTGGGGTCGGTGCTCTTCTATGTGCTGAGTCCCTGGCATCTGACGCCGCTGGCCTCCAACTGGGGCGCCATGGACAGCACCATCCATATCACCGCCCTGGTCACCGGGGCGGTCTTCGTCGCGGTCAACCTCTTCCTCGCCTGGGTCATCCTGCGCTATCGCCATCGGGCCGATCGCCGCGCCGCCTTCGATCCCGAGAACAAGCGCCTGGAGGGCTGGCTCACCCTGGTCACCAGCCTCGGTATCGCCGCCCTGTTGGCGCCTGGCCTCTGGGTCTGGGGGGCCTTCGTCAGCGTACCGGAGGAGGCCCACGAGGTAGAGGTGGTGGGCCAGCAGTGGCGCTGGAGCTTTCGCCTGCCCGGTGAAGATGGCGAGCTGGGGCGGGTCGATACCCGTTTGATCGACGAGACCAACCCCTTCGGCATGACCGAGGATCCCGCCGGGCTAGACGATCGCCTGGTGATGGAGCCGCGGCTGCTGTTGCCGATGGGCCAGCCGGTCAAGCTGCTGCTGCGTTCCAAGGATGTGCTGCACAACTTCCAGGTGGCCAACTTCCGCGCCAAGATGGACCTGGTGCCTGGCCAGGTCTCCTATTTCTGGCTGACCCCCACCGAGGCGGGGGAGTACGAGGTGGCGTGTGCCGAGCTGTGCGGCATCGCCCACTTCGCCATGCGTGCCTGGGTCGAGGTGGTGGAACCGGAGGTCTTCGAGGCCTGGCTGGCCGAGCAGCCGACCCAGGCCGACTGGCTGGCCCGGGCCAACCCCGACCCGACAGCGGGGCAGGCCCACTATGCCAGCTGTGCCGCCTGCCATGGCGCCAATGGCGAGGGCAATGCCAATATCCAGGCGCCGCCCCTGGCGGGGATGGCCCCCTGGTACCTCAGCCGTCAGCTCGAGCTGTTCCGTCGCGGTGCCCGTGGCACCCATCCCGAGGATACCCAGGGCCAGCAGATGCGCCCCTTCGCCCAGCAGCTCGCCGATGGCGCCGCCATCGCCGACCTGGCGGCCTATATCGCCGGCTTCGAGCCGGTTCAAGCCTCCCCCGCCGAGTCGGGGAATGCCCGGCGGGGCGCGCGCCTCTACCGCACCTGCGCCAACTGCCACGGCGAGTGGGGACAGGGCATTCCCGCCACCCAGGGGCCGCGCCTGGCGGGGCTGCCGGACTGGTACCTGATCCGCCAGTTGGAACACTTCAGGGAGGGGATTCGCGGGCGCCATGCCGACGACCCCTACGGCAATCAGATGGTGGACATGGCCCAGATGCTGGTCAATCGGCGGGCGGTGGAGGATGTGGTGGCCCATATCACTACCCTCGGCGTGATTGAGGAAGAGTGACCCATGGGGCAACCATGGGGAGATCGGCGAGGGGACGAAGGCGTGGTGCATATCACCCGCTTCCGGTCCGGGACGGAGGAGGAGTCAGCCATGGTGGAGTCACGGGGGTCGGCGGTCGTCGAGGAGATGGAGCTGGTCCATCCCAAGACCTTCCTCGGCAAGTACATCTGGAGCCAGGATGCCAAGGTGATCGCCATCCAGTATGGCCTCACCGCCACCGCCATCGGCCTGGTGGCCCTGGTGCTGTCGATCTTGATTCGCCTGCAACTGGGCTTCCCCGGCACCTTCTCGCTGATCGACCCGAGCAGTTACCTGCAGTACGTGACCATGCATGGCATGATCATGGTGGTCTACCTGCTCACCGCCTTCCTCCTGGGTGCCTTCGGCAACTATCTGATTCCGCTGATGGTCGGCGCCCGGGACATGGCCTTTCCCTTCCTCAATATGCTCAGCTACTGGTTCTACCTGGCCTCGGTGCTGATCCTGGTGGCGAGCTTCTTCGTGCCCGGCGGGCCCTCCGGCGGGGGCTGGACCCTTTACCCGCCCCAGGTGATCAGCGCCGGCACCCCGGGGGCGGGGGGCGGCATCGTCCTGATGCTGGTCTCGCTGGTGGTCTTTATCGCCGGCTTCACCATGGGCGGGCTCAACTATGTGGTGACGGTGCTCCAGGCGCGCACCCGAGGCATGACCCTGATGCGCCTGCCACTCACCGTCTGGGGCATCTTCATGGCCACGGCGCTGGCCTTGCTGGCCTTCCCGGCGCTGCTGGTGGCGGTGCTGATGCTGCTCTGCGACCTCTTGCTGGGTTCCAGCTTCTTTATGCCGGAGATGCTCAACCTCGGCGAGCCAACCGGGCACGAGGGGGGCAGTCCCTTGCTCTATCAGCACCTGTTCTGGTTCTTCGGCCATCCCGAGGTCTATATCGTGGCCCTGCCCGCCTTCGGCATCGTCTCCGACGTGCTGGCCTGCCACGCCCGCAAGAATATCTTCGGTTACCGCATGATGGTCTGGGCGCTGATCCTGATCGGTGTGCTCAGCTTCGTGGTCTGGGCGCATCATATGTTCGTCAGCGGCATGAACCCCTACTTCGGTTTCCTCTTCGCCACCACCACCCTGGTCATCGCCGTGCCCACCGCCATCAAGGTCTACAACTGGGTGCTGACCCTGTGGCGGGGCAATATCCGCCTCACGGTGCCCATGCTGTTCGCCATCGGCTTTCTCTTCACCTTCGTCAACGGCGGCCTGAGCGGGCTCTTCCTGGGCAATGTCACCGTGGATGTGCCCCTCTCGGACACCTACTTCGTGGTGGGGCACTTCCATATGGTGATGGCGGTGGCGCCGGTGCTGGTGATCTTCGCCGGCCTCTACCACTGGTATCCCAAGGTCAGTGGCCGCATGTTCCACCAGGGGATGGCCAAGTGGCACTTCTGGCTGACCTTCCTGGGCACCTACCTGGTCTATTTCCCCATGCACTTCATGGGCTTCGCCGGCGTGCCCCGGCGCTACTACGCCTATGGCGAGAGCGCCTTTATTTCCGAGTCGGTGATTACCATGAACCTGGTGATCACCCTGGCCGCCCTCGTCGTGGCCTCGGCCCAGCTGCTGTTCCTGTTCAATATGGCCTGGAGCCTGCGGCACGGCGAGAAGGCCGACTCCAATCCCTGGGGGGCCACCACCCTGGAGTGGCAGACGCCCCATACCCCGCCGCGGCACGGCAACTTCGGCGATCAACTGCCGGTGGTCTATCGCTGGGCCTACGACTACAGCGTGCCTGGGGCGGCCCAGGACTTCCTGCCCCAGAACCTGCCGCCGGAGGCGGTGTCCCGAGCCGAGGGCGGGGAGGCGTCGTCATGATCCTTTCCCTGGCCCTGGTGACGCTGCTGATGGCGCTGTTCGGTGGCTGGCTGTTCCGGCACTCCTGGGGGGCGCGTCCCTGGGAGGCCCAGGCCGCGGGGCAGTCGCCGCACCGCCAGGCCCCGCCCGGGGCCACCTCGGCGCGGGTCGGCCTGGGGGTGATCCTGGCGGTGGCCACCTCGCTATTCGCCCTGACGGTGAGTGCCTACCTGATGCGCCTGGAGCAGGGCAGCGACTGGCGCCCCTTGAGCATGCCCGGCCTGCTGTGGGGGAATACCCTGCTGCTGGTGGCGGCCAGCCTGGCCCTGCAGCGGGCCTGGCGAGCGGCCCGGGCGGAGAAGCCCGCGGCGTTGCGTACCGGCCTGGCCTGGGGCGGCGGGCTAAGCCTGGCCTTCCTGACAGGGCAGGGCCTGGCCTGGTGGCAACTGACGGCGGCGGGGGCCACGCTGCAGGCCAGTCCCGCCGGCAGCTTCTTCTACCTGCTGACCCTGCTGCATGGCCTGCATCTGATTGGTGGCCTGGTGGCCTGGTGGCGTGCCTGGCGGCGTCTGGGGCGGGGGGGCGATATCACCGCCGGCGTCGAGCTCTGTGCCCTCTATTGGCACTACCTGCTGGTGGTCTGGGGCGTGCTCTTCGCGCTCCTGCTGATGACCTGAGGAGGCGATCATGAGTGACCCGCATCCCCCATCGTCTCGAACCGCCGAGGCCGCCCGGGGCCTGGTCGCCGACTGGGCGGCGGAGCGGCGTGTCTTCGCCATGCCCTGGGACAAGGCGATGATCTGGCTGTTTATCCTCAGCGACATCTTTATCTTCGCCTGCTTCCTGGTGGGCTATATGACGCTGCGCATCGCCGCCACCGACCCCTGGCCCAATGCCAGCGAGGTGTTCGCCCTGAGCCTGGGGGGCGAGCCGATTCCGCTGCTGCTGATCGCCATCATGACCTTCGTGCTGATCAGCAGCAGCGGCACCATGGCCCTGGCGGTGAAGTCCGCCCACGAGGGGCGGCGCGGGATGACCGCGTGTCTGCTGGGGCTGACGGCCCTGCTGGGGCTGACCTTCCTGGGCATGCAGGCCTTCGAGTGGACCAAGCTGATCGAGGAGGGGGTACGCCCCTGGGGCAATCCCTGGGGCGCGGCCCAGTTCGGCGCCAGCTTCTTCCTGATTACCGGCTTCCATGGTACCCATGTCACCTTCGGGGTGCTGTTCCTGGTGATCATGACGATCAAGGTGATGCAGGGCTCATTGGCCGAGCGGCGACCGGGCTTCATGACCCGACGGCGGGGCCGTTATGCCATGGTGGAGTCCCTGGGGCTCTACTGGCACTTCGTCGATCTGGTCTGGGTGTTTATCTTCGCGTTCTTCTATCTCTGGTAGCGGGAGGTCGTCATGAACGAGCCGGTACGGGGCGCGCATCCTCCACTGCGGGCCTACCTCTGGGTATGGCTGGCGCTGTTTGTCCTCAGCGTGCTCTCCTACGGGGTGGACTATGTCGGCCTGGAGGGCTATCTCAAGTGGTTCCTGATCACCGCCTTTATGCTGCTCAAGGCGGGGCTGATCATGGCGGTCTTCATGCATCTGGCCTGGGAGCGCCTGGCCATCGTCATCACGGTGCTGCTGCCGCCGGGGGTACTGCTCTTCCTGGCGGGGCTGATGGCCCTGGAGTCCCACTACACCCTGCTTAGTCGACTGCGTTTCTTCCTCTTCTGAGTCCTGCCCCCAAGCTTTTGAAAAAAAGCGCAAATCAGGGGTTTTCATTTGCCGGCAAGCTGGGTAATATACGCCTCGTTCTCGGGGCACACGAAGCGCCGGAAACGAGTCGGAGCGTGGCGCAGCTTGGTAGCGCGCTGCAATGGGGTTGCAGAGGTCGCAGGTTCGAATCCTGTCGCTCCGACCAGAAAATACCGTAAAAACCGCCGCTTAGGATTATCGTCCAGCGGCGGTTTTTCGTTGCTTCCTCTGTGGGTTCCGCATGGGTTCCAAGCTGTGGCGCGCCGCACAACTTGCGCCCCCGATTTTGCTCCCGGGTTACTCCCCCTCCCCCTGCAAAGGGCCGTTCAAGGCCCGTTGCAGCTCCTCCGAAGGGGATGTGCCATGCTGATCGAACCGAATAGGAGGAGCACGTCCATGGGATTCCTCTCCAAGATCCGCGCCGCGTTCGACGGTAGCAATCCGACAGCTACTAAATCCCACCCGCAGAGGCGGCCGTCCGATCACCCCGCCGACTATTACGGGCAGGGCTTCGAGATGGCCACAGAGGGCATCGAGTGGCCGCCAGAAGCCCGCGATGCGGTGCGGGCCACAATGGCTGAGGTACTCAACGTTGGTGAGTGGCAGGCTAACAAAGCGCTGACTGCGGTGTGGCCTGACTCCTTCCGATGGCCTGAGGCTGAGCTCTACCTCTTCGATCTTGATATCGATCCCACTCCTCGCCAGATGATGATCCTGTTGAGAACGCATGTAATGCGGGCCACCTACCAGCTGTTGAGAATCGAACAGATGCGTGAAGTCGCAGCCAACAGCATCGCTATGGGGAGGCCGCATGTACTGGTGGCAGACACCTGCGAACCCGAGGGAGTCAGCCGGTGTGGCATACGCAACAAGGAAACCCGAAGTTGCGAGGTCTTCCTGGCCGAGGGCATGCCCCCCTGCCTGATTTTCGGGTGTGACTGCGGATGGACGGTGCAGTGGCAAAAACCTTGAGACCCGGGCCGACCTGTCTCCTTGGCAGCGGACTCGTCCTGGAGTGAGCAACCGCCGGACGTCACACCCTCCACTGAAGATGGGGCTGTAGGACGGTCTCGTCAGCCCCCAGAATAGGAGCCCCAACATGGCAACCCTCGAGGAGCTGGAAGAGTACATGCCCACCCCGAAGACGCTTCGGACGTGGAGAGATATCGCCTCCCGGCTGGAGGGCGCCGCGGACGGGGAGGCCTATGATCGGTATTGCCACTACGGCCATGGCTATGCCCAAGCCCTCTACGACGCCGGCCTGATCAACGAGGTTGCCAGAAACGACCTCCGAGGTGCCATGATGACGTCGTTTGAAAAGCGGCATCTTCTAATCTCCACAGGCGTTTGAGCGGGTTGGTGGCCCATCCATCCGCCCATGGAGAAAGCCCCGCACGGTGATGGGGGAGGCGAACTAGCCCGGCGGTGTGGTTCCCAATGAAACAAGGCCCCGGAGGGCCTTGAGTGCTGGCGCCCCGTGGAGGGAGCCAAACGGGGTGCCGGCGGCGGGCGTTTTGCTCCGGTCCCCCCTGGCACTCGGCCCGCGATACCGGGGGAGGAGTCGCACCTTACACCCGCAGCGGCCAGCGCAGCTTGTGGTGGGTCAGGAGGGGGCCTTCTACCTTGAGGTGACTTTCCCCCACGATGGTCGGCGCCGCACCGTAGGCAGCGCAATACGCGCGGCTATAAGCTTCCCTCGAATCCCGGAACTGGCGCATGATGCCTGCCAACTCCTCGCCTTCCAGCAGCTCGACCAACCGGCGTTCAGCTTCCTTCCATTCCGATTCGTAGACCTCGGCCGCGAGCTCCCGGCGCGCCTGTTCCAGATGCTCGACGCCCTCGGAAAGCTCCTCGGCTTTCCTCTCCAGCCCCCGGCGGGCAGCCGCGCTATTCTTTCGGGCCTCCAGGGGTGGGGCTGCCCGCTGGCGTGCCTTGGCCAGGGCGGTGGCCGCGGCCCGTTGCTCCGCTTCATCGACGTCCCCCAGCATGGCGGCGGCGGCCAACTCGTCAACCCGACACTGTGCGGCTTCCAGCTCGCCAGTCTCGCCGCTGCCCGGGTCGCCGTTATCCTCGGACAGGCGGTCAATGGTCTGCCGCACCTTGCGCAGCTCGGCGCGTTGCCCGGCGATCGCTTCGGCCAGGGTACTCAGGCCTTCCCGGGTAGCCGGTACGCCGTGGCCTTGGCCCTCAATTTCCCTCCGCTCGGCTTCCAGGGCGGAGCGTTCCTCGGCTTCCGTCTCCAGTTCCTCAGTCAGCCCCGCAACCTGAGCGTCTGCCTGGCAGAGGTGGTCCCGACACATGGAAAAGTACGCGTCACGGTCTATCCCGTCCCGGTCCGGGCCCCTGGGGGTACGGCTCTCGGCGGCTGCGCGGATCTCTCCGGCCTCCGGCGGGTTGCCCCACCGACTCTCGGGAGCAAATGACCGCCAAAGCTTCTCCAGGGCGTCCCGCTGAGCGGATTGGGCTTGCTGCAGGCGCTCCCCCGTATCCAACCCGTCCAGGCTAGATAAGCGGTGTTCCAACTCCTGGCGGCGGGCGGCTCGCTGGGTGATTGCCTCGGCCAGGTTCGTCGATGTAGTGCTCATACTCGGCCCTCGTTCAGGTTTCGAATTTCACGCAGTATCAGCAGCAACCCGGCGGCGTGGGCGTCGCCATGGTCGGCAAGATCACGCAGCAGGTGCCAATATCTGGCTTCATCCTGCCGGGTTGGCCGACACTGTTTGCCTCGGCGGCGGGGCTGGTCGGGCATGATCATATTCCTATATGATATAAGCTTATTCAAGCATAGTTGGCATAATAGATCGTGTCCATAGATCATATGGGAATATCAATGAGGTGCTGGCGCGGCACACTGCGAGTTAGCCCAGGCGGGTTAGGGTGTGTGTGTGTTGACAGCCCCACAGGGGTAATCGGGCAGTGGTTATCGCGATGCGTCCTCACAAGCAAACTGCATCGCTTGCACGATAAGAGAAATACTGTGTTCTGCCGGAGAGTAGAGATATCCGATGCCTTCATACAATGCAGCCTTCAGGCCTGGGGGGAGTTCCTCATCCTCGGCGACTAACTCGAGCATCTCGCGTTCTGTTACCCCTTCGGTTTTTAAATCCTGCATGTTGAGGACGGCTTGTGTTATCACCTCCCGCCCGGATAGTGTCGAGCAAGGCTCCGCGGCCCAGGTTGACGGCGTGGCCAGTAGTACCCCGAGTAACAGGGCGGCGGTATATTTCCCCATGTTCCTCTCCTATTTCCCGTTAACCGATATACCCCATATCTAGCCTGCCGGGGTTGTCTTCGGGCCAACCCTCACCCCGCCGGCCATCTCCGGCGATCCCAGGGCCTCCCACGCCGCACGGTCTAAGGTCACCCCGTAGGGGCGGTGTCCGTGCCGGCGCTGGTAGTGGTCCACATAACTCTTCAGGTAGTGGAGTATTTCAGCGGTGTTCCAAAGGGACGCGGTGCTATACGGGGCTGCCATCTTCTCTCCTCCGGTTGGATCTCGGCGCCAGTAGCCGGCGCCTTCCCCAATAGGTATGGCACAGGCCGGCGGCCAGGGGAACGGGTGGTAAAAGAAAGAACTTATCAACCGTTAGTTGAGTGCCCAGTGTGTTGAATTCCGGGATTTTCCCAATTCGGCGAGTGGCTGTATTCAACCGGCGGTTGGGTTCTGAGCCTCGGGGTTTTCGGGATTCGACGGCCTGTGTTGTCAACCTTAAATAAATCTCGGAGTAGACTACGGAAAAAATTTCAAATTCTCGAAATCCGCGCTCGGCGCCCCTCGCGGTGAATGCTCGGCCCAGGAAGGACCCGCAACGCAAGGGCGGAGTGAATTCCGGTTTTTCCCGAAAACCCCGTTCAAGCTAGCCAGGCTGTGTGTGCTTGAAGGCCGGGGCGGGGTTGAGGGGCGGCGGGGTGCCGGGTTAGAAACCCGGCGGTTTTTGCCGGATTACTGCCGGGTTGTGCCGGAAAGATAACGTAAGTCATTGATTTAATATGCCGGGTTGCGCCGGGTTTGCCGGGTTAGGGCCCCTCCGCACCGCCTGCCGGGTTTGCCGGGTTTCCTATAGGAACCCGGCAACCCGGCGGCTGGGCGACCCGTGAAGCGGGACTCACAAGGGCCCCCGCAAGCGGACCGTTTCGCCGTTATCTTCAACTTGAACAAACCCCCGCCGGGCTAAATCGTCCAGTGCTTCTTTTACCCGGCGCCGGTCTACACCCTCTACCTCAAGCGTCGAGCGGATCGTTTCGACGGGAATCCGGCAATCGTTCTCCCCGCCGTCTTCATCGTCTGGAAAGCTGGCCAGATTCTCCAGCACACTCAGCACCCGGCCGGCGTGTGTTCCCTTCCTCGGCATCTTTGGAGGCCAGGCCGCCACCTCGGTCGGCTCCAGCACACAGGACCAAACCGGCTCCCCGTCATCGTCCTCCAAGGGGAGCTCGACGGGTGCCAGCCGGAAGGCCCGTTGCTCGGGGGTGTCGGCGTCCTTCATCTTGGTGGCCTTCAGAGTCACCGTACCGATCGGGTCCTTGGTTACCTTGTACTCGGCATCTACGGCGCCACGTAGCGCCGTCGAACCCCGGGCGCCCTTGGTGCTGTCCTTGCCACTGTGGTGGACCACCAGCACGGTCGCCCGCCAGCGGTGCCGCAGGGCGTCCAGGTGGGCGATGAAGGCCCCCATATCGGTGGCGCTGTTTTCGTCGCCCCCAAAGCACCGGGCCAAGGTGTCCACGACAATAAGGGCTGGCGCCTGACCCGCTTGCTTGGCCAGGGTATCCACGGCCTTAAGCACTTCCACCGCGCTGGCGGCATCGTCCAGGGGGGCGGCCCGGTGGGACACATACAGGGGCAACCCAGCCAGGCTAGTCTCCCGGGCTTGTTCCCAGGCCTTGAGCCGGCGAGCCAATCCGTTGCGGCCTTCCCCGGCGATATAGAATACGGCCCCCCGTCCGGTCACGGCCCCATGCCAGGGCGTGCCGGCGGCGATGCTGGCGGCCAGGTCGATGGCCAGGAAGGATTTCCCGTGGCCGGGCTCGCCGTAGACCAGTGCCAGCGAATCGGCCTCGACATAGCCCCGCACCAGCCAGGACACGGGGCGCAGGTCGGCCACCAGTTCCCCGGCCGGGGTGAACCCGAACGCCTGACGCTTGGGTTTCTCGGTGTCGTCCAGGGGCTCGCCGTCGGCGCCCCCTTCCTCCGGGTCGCCCAGGTCCTCGAAGGCCTCCCGCACGTCAACGCGCCGGCTGTCGCGGTAGCGGTCCTGATTGAACTCGGTCAGGGTGCGGCCATCGTCGGTGGTCATCATGGCGCCGACGGCCCGCAAGGCGGCATCCCGGTCGCCACCGTGATCCCAGAAAGTCAGCAGGTCGAAGGTGTCTCCCCACTCCGGCAGCCCGGCGGCCCGGTCGCTGTCGTGGGCGGTATGCCAGCGGGTGCCGTCCTTGGTGACGGTCACGCCCGGCGTGCCTGACTCGGACAGCGGCGACAGCCAGCGGGTGCCGTGCTGCCGGTATCCATAGGCTTCCAGCACCAGCGGCAAGGGGTGGGCGGCGTTATAAGCAGCGATGGGGCTAGCCTGCCCGGTTGCTTGCCGTTCGGCCAGCTTGGCCCGTGCCTCCGCCTGCCGGCGCTCCAGGTCCTCCAAGCGCTCGGCTTCCGCTCGGTCGTGGGCGGCCAGCTCCTCGGCAAAAGCCCCTGACCAGTCGAAGCCGCCGAACGCCAGCGGGTCCTCCCCAACAGCCGTGGCGTAGAAGGTCCCCGCGTTCGGGAGATAGCAAACCTGATTTGCTCGCTCGGTGGCCCTGTCGGGAGTGATCCCCAGGGCCCCGAGTCGGGCACTCAAGATCCGTTGGCACGCCTCGAAACGGTCCCCGGGGCAGGGGGATGCCAAAGGCACCAGCAGCCGGGCCTTTTGTCGATCCTGAGTAGCGCTGGCGCTGGTATAGGCCAGGACCGTGGCACCTAAATCGGCAGCGAGGTGGTCGGCTGCGTCCTGCAACTCTGGCGGGTCGCGGTCCAGGTCTGCCCACAGTGCGAAAAACTCTCCTTGCCGACGCTGGTCCTCGGCGCCACGGGACAGCAGCGGCGAGAAGATAGCCCAACGGGCTTTGCCCTTGCTTACGCGCTGGGGAGCCCCCAGCATGGCGACAATCGCGGCGCCTGTAATGGTCTCGAGCCGGCGCGGGTTGCGCTTGGCGTTGGGGCTGTGGAACTGGCCCACCCCGCTGCAGAACTCGGCGTTCAGGAAGCAGGAGGGCAGCCCCAGTGCCTCCGGGACGATGGTGGGCCGCTTCTCCCGGCGGAGGGGGACGACAGTCGCAGACATGGGCGGTCTTCCTTATGGTCTCTTGCGCTGGGGGGGCGGTGGCGTTCCTTGCGGGTCCTCCTCGGCGTATGCCGCTAACCTTTCCCTGCCGCTAGTAAATCTCTCCGGCAGGCTGGCCCAGGCGCTCAGCCCGACTAGGGCTGCACTCAAAGCCCTATCCTCAAACCGCCCGGTAACCTCCTCGACTTCCTCAGGTGGCCACACCACGACATACTCCCTAGCATGGCTGCCGGAAACTTGGGGAGTGTAGATATCCGGCAGTCGATAAACCTCAGAAGCCGGAAACCACGCCGAGACGACGATAGGTCGCTCATCCCCGGGGGAGCTCCTCCGGTACGCGAAATGACAGGCAACGTCATAGTCATCGGTCCAGCAATGTCCCCGGGCGAATCCCGGGGTGGCACCGCGCCACAACTTCACCGGGTCCCCCTCGGGGTGGGGGAGCCCAGCGAAAGAGAGAAGATTAGCTAGGCGGTGGGGGTCTCCCGCAGCCTGTACCACGTACGGGTTGCCGGCAGACCAAGCGGCCTGCAGCAGGGCACGACAGGCGGGGATTCCACATCCGGTATCCATGAGCTCCAGACATAGGCGCGTTACCCCTGTCACGTTGTAGAACCCCGTCACCATCTGTGCGGCCAGAAAATCCCCTCTCAGCACTGCCGGGAGGAAGGGCAAGCACCGAGCCGGTAGCGTTTGCCTAAGATAGTTGCGTCCGCTCAGCCAGGCCGAGGCGATCACCCCCTCGGCGCGTTCGATACCTTCACGAGCGGCTCCCGGGTTATAAAAACGGGCGGTTAGTTTCACCTTGAGGAACTGGCGGGCTTCGCGCTCCCGGGCTTCGCGCTCCCACGGTGGCTCCAGCCCGGAAAAGACGAAAATGTCGGCTAGGGCCTCCCGGCCGCCCGCCTCCTGGGTAAGCTCCAGCGGGTTTGTCTGGTAAACCAATTCCGCGATTCTCCCCAGACTCACCGGAGGGATGTGGCAGCCGTGAAACGCTAGGCGCTCGAACAACAGAACGACTAACCGGGCCCCCTGGCCCGGCTCAATATCGGCCAGCAGCTTCTTCAGGGCATGGGGAGAAGACCCTGCCCGGAGTGCGAAATAGTTGAGGGGATTCCCGGCCAGCAGGATCTTCCCAAGCGCATGGAGCGAAGAAACGGAAAGGATAAGGCGCAGCCTTTCGCGCTCATCATCCTCAGGGAGGACGTAGCCCAGTGGACTGGTTTCCTCTACTGCGAGCGCCACGGTACGGAGTAGGTGAATAAGGTTTTCCCACTCATCCGGTGACAACGTAGCGGATACGGCCTCCGGGGAGACAGGCCCGCGGACAAGCCCCCGCAATACCCGCCTTTGCGGGGTCCCCAGACGGGTGAAGGCGGGGCCGTCGTCCAACCATGAAAGCCCCATCATCCCAGGATTACGTAATGCCGCCGTCGCCCCCGCCGCGGGGTTCTTTCGTGTTAAAAACAGGCTTGCCCGCAACTCCGCACGGGCAAGCCTTTTCGTGGTGTAGAGGTCTCGATAGTCATGGTCGGTCCTGAGCCTGTCTCCTTTCTCCTGCGGCATATCAACTTTTTCGTGGCAAAGAGTGCCAACGGGGTGTGGCCCGTTGGTGGCGGGAGCGATGCGGACTGCTTCCTCCCGGACCACTGGGCCACGGGGCAGGGCCTCCGGCAGACGGTGCTGCTGAGGGAAGGGGGGTGCAATGGGAGACATTGCCGGTCCTCCGGTATGAAGGCACCAGCGTGGCTAGGGAGAGGGCCTCCCAAGGCTCGGCAGGGAGTCAACCAACGGTTGAAGGGCTGCCGGGCGTGGGGTAGGCTTCGGGTATCCCGTTGCCGGTGCTGGCGCGGGTTTCGGAACGCTCAAGGCATCGGGTCGGCCAAACTCTCCGCCTGAACGATTCCAGGAAAGTACATGCGAAACGCTCGGTTTAGCCCTTCGGGGTGGAGCCGGGCGTTTTCGTTTCGGGCTCGCCGATCCGGGCGCCCGCGTCCAGCGCCTGCCGGATGACACCGGCAGCACCCAAGACCCTGATTACGACGCCCAGGGCCTCGGCGCTTTCCGCTTTTGAAGCATTCCGGACGGCGCCCAGGGCATCCATCATGCGGCTGACCGGCGGCCACCCTTCCTTGATTCGCTGGGCCGCCATGAGGGTTTCAAAGGTGGCCGGCTGGATGGATGCTCCGAGGGAAAACAGCCGGTAGAACTCTTCGGCATCCTCGAACCTCCGCGCCACGACTTTTTTGCTTCCGGTCAATTCGGCGACATTCATCATGCGATTTCCCCCCGGCCTTGGCTGGCCTCGGTGGTATTGGCGAAGGTCTCGCCACCGGCCAGCCAATCAAGAACGTCCTTCAGGCGATAGCGGACGCTCCGGCCGCGCTTGACGAATCGCGGTGCCGGGCGGCCTAACAGGGTACCGGTAACCCGCGCCTTACGGGCGGTGGTCGGCTGGGCGGGGATAAGTCCGGGGAATACGGCGGTTTCGGGTAACTCGATTAGGGCAGGATCGAAGCCGTTGTGGTAGCGGGTCAGGCCCTCCCGCAGGATGGCACCGGGGTCTTGTGTCTTGGTGGGCATGGGCTGAGCCTCATATAGCCGGAGTTTGCTTGGTGTTCCGGTTTTATGATGGTGGCCCGGTTGGCGCGGGTAATTGTCAAGTTTCGCCGTTTTCTGACAACCCCCGGGATGGACTCTCTTTAACCCGTTCGCGGGGCTCCTGAAGGCTGGTACAGCGGTAATAGGCTCGGGCCACGGTGCTGGCGCTCATGCCATACCATCCCCCGACTTTCTCGAATAGCGCTTGGGAAAGGGGGAACGCTTCGGGGTTCCGTTGGTGCAGGGCGAACACTTCATGGGCGGCCCTTTCCCGAGCCCCGGCCCGGGGGTCAACCCGTCGCCTGGGGGTCAACTCGAGCCCGACGCTTTCCCCGATAAACTGGCATTGCTTATGCGACCAGGCGCCGACAGCCCGGGCCAATGCGGCCGTGTGTTTCTCCTCCAGAGGGAAGCGGTGCCACTGCCATTCCCGTAGCGCACGCATAGCGCCCACCAGTTCGGCTAGCCCGGCGGTTGTGTTGGATTCCCCTAGCTCCGCTAGTCTCTCACCCGGGCGGATCTTTGGGCCCTCCCAACAACCGCTCGCCGCATCTCGCGCGGTGCGAACAGACCTCCCAAGGGGGCCCCGCTCCCGCGCGTAATGTAGTGCCACACGGGCGGCTGCTTCCCGGCCTTTGCCGGTTTCGTCGCCATCCTCGGGGCCCATGTAGGCGGCCAGGCGGTCGAGTACGCCATCAAGGTCGGCTTGAATCGCCTTCAGTTCGTCATCCATGCGCGATCACCTCCGGGGTACTGTCCTCCGGGGCCTCGGCCGGTGTTTTGGGCACCGACTGGGCGAACAGGTCGACCGCGCTACGCTTATGGTCGGGCGCGAGGTGGGCATAAAACTGGATGGTCGTTTCGATACTGCTGTGGGCCATCAGCTTGGAGACGGTCAGGATATCGGCGCCCGCCATAACGAGCTGACTGGCGAAATTGTGCCGCAGGGTGTAGAGCTGCAAGCCCTCGGGCAATCCGCCTAGCTCCCGGATGGTTGCCCACGGTCGTTGCATGGCGGTCTGTGCCATGCGCTTGCCGTTGACCGGCGACGGGAACACCAGCCCGGTTTTTGGCTCCCCCTGCTGCTGGTGCCAGCGGTGCAGGATCTCCGCCAGCGGCCGGCAGAGGGGGAAGGTCATGGGGTCGGGCTGGTGGTGGGCTGTCTTCTCGACCACCTTGCGGATCGTCCCGAAGCTCAGGTTTACGTGCTCCCACCGCAGGCCGAACAGGTCTCCCGGGCGGAAGCCGGTATAGAACATTGCCAGGATCCACGGCTTGACGTGATCCACATAAGCGATGCTGTCCAGGTCGGGCAAGTACGGCTTGCCGTGTGTGCGGCTATTGCGGCGCTGGGCGCGCTTGGTCTCCTGGTACGCCTCCAAGCCGGCGAACAGCGCTTTAACCTCTTCGGGTTCCAGGTAGCGCCGTTCGGTGCCTTGCTCGGCTAGCTCCTCCTCGGACAAGGCCGGTTTCTGGAGCTTGACGCCCTTCAATGGGTGCTCGGGGATCACCTTCCGCTCAGCAGCGTGGGCCAGCAACGCCTGCAGGGCGTCATAGCTGCGTTTCAGGGTGGCGAAGGCTCGCGGCTTGGGTGGCGGTTCCTTCTTGTCCTTCGGCTTCTTCGCCGTCTCCTGAGCGGCCTGCCAGCGCTCTACATCGGCACGGGCCAGGCTGCCCATCGGCTTATCGAGCCAGTCGGGGAAGTCCCGGGCGATGCGTCGGAGTGTCCCTTTCCCATCCTTGCGCCGATTCTGAAAGGCGGTATAGGGGCCCTCGAGGTAGGCGCGAAGGGTCTGTTGGTGCTGGCGCTCAGCTTCGGCCCGCGCCTCTTCCAGCACGGCCCGCGGGTCGCCGCCTTGGGCCACGATGGCCAGCGCTTTTCGCGCCTCCTCGCGGGCCTGGGCTGCCGTCCGGGTGCCGTAACGGCCCAGGGTGAGTACTCGGCGCTTGCGGGCGGTGTTGTAATAGCTGACTCGAAGCGCCAGCCAGCCTTTACGGCCGCGGACGTGGTAGCCTGGCAATTCGGTGTCCCAGACTTCCTCGCCTTCGGGCATCTCCTGCGCGAGACGATCCAGGGCCCGCTTCGTCAATTTCTCGGTCCTTTTCGCCATCGCCCCTCTCCTGGGTTCCCCATGGGTTCCAAATGAAGGATATATCAGGCAATATAGGGCAACAACGAGAGACGACAGGCTATCAATTAACTGGCTGATATTCAGGGATCTTTTTCTTTCTCTATGTTTCTGCTTGCGTATGCTAATGTATGTCGTCTAAGGAATGGGGTTGCAGAGGTCGCAGGTTCGAATCCTGTCGCTCCGACCATGAATGCCAAGAGAAACGCCCGCCTACCACCTATCGGTAGGCGGGCGTTTTTCGTTGTTGTTCGGCTGCGGGGGCGGCCGGTGACGAAAGGGAGGAATCATGCCGATTGTCGTGGGGATGAGTGTGCTCCTGGGCTGCCAGCTGGCCGGTGAGCTGCTGGCCCGGGGCCTGGCGCTGCCGATACCGGGGCCGGTGATCGGCATGGCGCTGTTGCTGCTGGGCCTGCTGGTGCTGGGCCGAGTGCCCGAGGGGCTGCGTCGCACCGGGGAAGGCCTGCTGCGCCATCTGACCCTGTTGTTCGTGCCGGCGGGGGTGGGCATGATGGTGCATTTCGAGCTGATTCGTGCCGATCTCTGGCCGCTGTTGGTGACCCTGGTACTCTCCACCGCGATAACCCTAGCGGTGACCGCCAGGGTGATGGCCTGGCTGAGTCGCCGCCGGGACGAGGAGGGGGCATGATGCTTGCCGACCTCGACCGCCTCTGGGTCTATCTCGCCGGCCAGCCCCTGCTGGCGCTGTTGGCGACCCTGCTGGCCTTCCTGCTGGCCAGTCGTGTCAACCGCTGGCTGGGGGGAACGCCCCTGGTGCATCCGGTGATCCTGGCCATCGTCTTGTTGATCGCCTTCCTGCTGTTGGCGGATATCGATTACGCCACCTATTTCGAGGGGGCCCAATTTATTCACTTCCTGCTGGGGCCGGCCACCGTGGCCCTGGCGATTCCCCTTTATGATCATCGCGAACGCATCCGGCGGCGCCTGGTGCCGATCCTGGTGGGGTGTCTGACCGGCATCGTCACCGCGGTGGCTTCCACCCTGGGGATCGCCATGCTGTTGGGAGCCAGCCGCGAGTCGCTACTGAGCCTGGCGCCGCGCTCGGTGACCTCACCCATCGCCATGGGGGTGGCCGAGCAACTGGGGGGCATTCCCGCCCTGGCGGCGGGCCTGGTGCTATTGACCGGCTCCATCGGCTGCGCCCTGGCGCCGTGGATCTTCCGTGCCCTGCGTATCGAGGACCCGGAGACCCGGGGCTTTGCCATGGGACTGGCCGCCCACGGCTTCGGCACGGCCCATAGCTTCGCTCAGTATGGCGCCCTGGCCGGGGCCTTCTCGGGGCTCGCCATGGGCCTGACCGGGTTGTTGACCGCCTTTATCCTGCCACTGGTAGCCCGCCTGCTGGGCCTCTGACCCCTTGATCGAGTGTCTTTCAACGCAACGGGGCGCCCCAGAGGGCGCCCCGTTGCGCAGTGAATTCGGGGCTTACAGCTCTTCCCAGACCTGCTGGCGAAAGTCATCGGGCAGTTGGCTGACCCGGTGCAGGCGCTTGAACTGGGCGTCGGCCATCTCCTGAACCAGCCCCTGGTAGCACTCGCCGAGGGCCTGGGGATCGGCCTCCCGGTTGAGGCAGTGGGCCCAGCGCTGCTGCATATCGGCGCAGGCGCCGAGAAACTCCAGTTCGGCCTGGACGGCTTCGCCGGCACTGGCCATCCAGGCCATCTGCAGGCGCGCCATCGGGGTGGAGCCGTCCATCCAGTGGTGGAGCCACCACTGCATCAGCGGCTGGCTCGGGGCTAGGGGGGCGGTGGAGCGTGCGGCTTGGGGCATGGGGCTAACCTCCGTGTGTGAAAGGCGTGGGCAAACTCTTTTAGTATAGTCGCGGCAGTGGCGTTGAATGGTTTGCCGACGGGTTTCTTTGCCTTGGGTCAAGGTTAGGAGGGTAGCAACTGGGGAGAAGCCATGATGTGGCAGGTCATCAAGTCGGTGCTGGCGGCCTTCTTCGGCGTTCAGAAGGAGCGCCAGCGACGGCAGGATTTCGAGGGCGGGCGGCCCGTCAACTTTATTCTGGTGGGGCTGCTCGCCGCCGGGGTGCTGGTGATCCTGGTGGCCGTCGTTGCGGTACTGGCCGCCCGCTGAGTCGCCGGGGCGGGCGCTGCGTTTTCAATTGAGTGCTGCGTTGATGGCTGCGTTTAGGATGCCATGCCCTCCCGGGCGGGCGGCCGCGGGATCTTTCCTATACTCCTTCCAGACTTGGCTAATATTGAGTCCGGCGATAGTTCGTCAGGGACCCATAACAACGAAGGAGGCGCCGATGTCCAGGAGGTTCGCTTGGTTGTCGGGGAGTGGCGTGGTGGGGCTGAGCGCTCAGGTACAGGCCGATGGCTGGAATATGCCGCTGGGGGTCACCGACATCAGCCGCGAGATCTACTCCCTGCATATGATCATCTTCTGGATTTGCGTGGTGATCGGTCTGGTGGTCTTCGGCGTGATGTTCTATTCACTGTTCCGCTATCGCCGCTCTCGTCACCCCAAGGCGGCCAATTTCCACGAGCACACCACGGTGGAGGTGATCTGGACCACGCTGCCGTTGCTGATCCTGGTCGGCATGGCGGTGCCGGCCACGGCCACCCTGAAAAGCATGTACGACGCTTCCGATGCCGAGCTGGATATCATGGTGACCGGCCAGCAGTGGCGCTGGCGCTATGAATACTTGGGGGAGGAGGTGGCCTTCACCTCCAGTCTCAGCACCCCCCGGGCACAGATCCGCGGCGAGGAAGAGCGCGGCGAGACCTATCTCCTGGATGTGGACAATCCCCTGGTGCTGCCGATCAATCGCAAGGTACGTTTCCTGTTCACCTCCGATGATGTCATCCACTCCTGGTGGGTGCCGGACCTGGCGGTCAAGCAGGATACCGTGCCCGGCTTCGTCAACGAGAACTGGGTGCGCATCAACGAGCCCGGCATCTATCGCGGCCAGTGTGCCGAGCTGTGTGGCCTGGATCATGGCTTTATGCCTGTCGTGGTGCATGCCATGGAGGAGGAAGAGTTCGATAGCTGGCTCGCCGAGCGCCGCGACGAGGCGGCCCAGGAGGCCCTCGGGGTGGATCGCGACTGGGCCCTGGAGGAACTGATGGCCCGCGGTGAAGAGGTCTATGGGGCCATTTGCATCTCCTGCCACCAGGCCGAGGGGCAGGGCATGCCCCCCACCTTCCCGGCACTGGCCGGCAACCCCCGCCTGCTTGACGATCTGGAGTGGCAGCTCAGCACCGTGATCAATGGTGTCTCCGGCACCGCCATGCCGGCCTTTCGCAGCACCCTCAACCCGGTGGAGCTGGCGGCGGTGGTGACCTTCACCCGGAATGCCTGGGGCAATGATACCGGTGATGTGGTGCAGCCCTCACAGGTCGCCGAGCGACTGGCCCGCTGATCGGGTCCGATCGCCCGGCCGATCCACGACAAGAACCAGGGAGAACTCCGATGGC
The DNA here is from genome assembly GCF_050613175.1 of Halomonas sp. H5. Lineage (GTDB taxonomy): Bacteria > Pseudomonadota > Gammaproteobacteria > Pseudomonadales > Halomonadaceae > Bisbaumannia > Bisbaumannia salifodinae. Next base: position 2,204,941 of record NZ_CP192510.1, on the reverse strand, counting down.
ATCGAAGCTGCCCAAGCCCCCCTTCGAGCATAGCGCCGGCGGCGCTGGGCTCGCCGCCGACACTCACGCCACCCCACCGAAGGGGATCCTGCGTTGGTTGCTGACCACCAATCACAAGGAGATCGGCAGCCTCTACCTGATCTTCTCGCTGATCATGTTCTTTATCGGCGGCATCTTCGCCCTGGTGGTGCGCCTGGAGCTGTTCCAGCCGGGGCTGCAGTTCGTCGATCCCGAATTCTTCAACCAGATGACCACCCTGCATGGCCTGATCATGGTCTTCGCCGCGGTGATGCCGGCCTTCACCGGCCTGGCCAACTGGATGATCCCCCTGCAGATCGGGGCCCCGGACATGGCCCTGCCGCGGCTCAACAACTTCAGTTTCTGGCTATTGCCGGTGGCCTTTACCCTGCTGCTCTCCACCCTGCTGATGCCGGGGGGCGGGCCCAACTTCGGCTGGACCTTCTATGCGCCGCTCTCCACCACCTATGCGCCGCCGTCGACCACCTTCTTTATCCTCGGCATGCACCTGGCCGGGATCAGCTCGATCCTGGGGGCGATCAATATCATCGCCACCATCCTCAATCTGCGTGCCCCGGGGATGCGCATGATGGACATGCCGCTGTTCGTCTGGACCTGGCTGATCACCGCCTTCCTGCTGATCGCGGTGATGCCGGTGCTGGCCGGGGTGATCACCATGATGCTGCTGGATATCAACTTCGGCACCAGCTTCTTCGATGCCGCTGGTGGCGGCGACCCGGTGCTCTTCCAGCACCTGTTCTGGTTTTTCGGGCACCCCGAGGTCTACATCATGATCCTGCCGGCCTTCGGCATCGTCTCGGCGATCATTCCCACCTTCGCCCGCAAGCCGCTGTTCGGCTACGCCTCCATGGTGTATGCCACCGCCTCCATCGCCATCCTCTCCTTCCTGGTCTGGGCGCACCATATGTTCGTGGTGGGGCTGCCGCTGGTGGCCGAGCTCTTCTTCATGTACACCACCATGCTGATCGCGGTGCCCACCGGGGTGAAGGTGTTCAACTGGATCACTACCCTGTTCCAGGGCTCCATCACCTTCGAGACCCCCATGTTGTTCGCCCTGGCCTTCGTGGTGTTGTTTACCATCGGTGGCTTCTCGGGGCTGATGCTGGCCATTGCCCCGGCGGACTTCCAGTACCACGACACCTACTTCGTGGTGGCCCATTTCCACTATGTGCTGGTGCCCGGGGCGATCTTCTCGATCATGGCCGGGGCCTACTACTGGCTGCCCAAGTGGACCGGCCACTATCCCAGCGAGGCGCTAGGGCGTTGGCACTTCTGGCTGTCGGTGATCGGCGTCAACCTGACCTTCTTTCCCATGCACTTCTCGGGGCTGGCGGGCATGCCGCGACGGATTCCCGACTATGCCTTGCAGTTCGCCGACTTCAACCTGGTGTCGAGCCTGGGGGCCTTCCTGTTCGGGCTCTCCCAGTTGCTCTTCGTGGCGGTGATCGTCAAGTGCGTGCGCGGTGGCGAGAAGGCGCCGGCCAAGGCCTGGGAAGGGGCCCAGGACCTGGAGTGGAGCGTGCCCAGCCCGGCGCCGCTGCACACCTTCGAGACGCCGCCCCATGTGATCCCTCAGCCCCACCCCTGAACAGGCGGCGGGGAATCCCGCCGGGAGGTCTCGATGAGTCCGGTACAACGCACGGTGAGCCGTACCCTGGTGGTCCTGGTGGCGATGTTCGGCTTTGCCTTCGCCCTGGTGCCCCTCTATGACGTCTTCTGCCGCCTCACCGGGCTCAACGGCAAGGTGGATACCAGCGCCCAGGCCTTGATGCATGAGGCGGTGGACGACTCCCGCTATGTGACCGTGCAACTGGTGACCCGCAGCGGTTCCGGGCTGCCCTGGCGGCTGGAGGTGGCGCAGCGGCAACTGCGGATGCATCCCGGCCAGGTCGTGGAGGTGGATTTCACCTTCGTCAATCAGAGCGAGACTCCCCAATGGGGACGGGCGGTGCCCAGCGTCTCGCCCTCCAATGCCAATCGCCATCTGCGCAAGGTGAGCTGCTTCTGCTTCGAGGAGCAGCGCCTGGCGGCGGGCGAACGACTGGAGGTGCCGCTGGTGTTCCAACTGACCCGGGACCTGCCCGCGGAAGTCCATACGGTGACCCTGGTCTATACCCTGTATCCGGTGGAGCCCGGGGCCCTGGCCCTGACGCCCCGGGATCCTGACGCCCTGGATGCGATCTAGCGATGGAGGTGACGCATGAGCGGTGGTAGCTACTATGTTCCGGCGACCAGCAAGTGGCCGATCCTCGGTTCCCTGGCTCTGGGGGTGATGATGATCGGCGCCGGCCTGGTGATGGTGCATGGCCGGGGTAGTCCGGTACTGGCGCTGGGCATCCTGGCGGTGATCACGGTGATGGCGCTGTGGTTCCGGGACGTGGTGCGGGAATCCCGGCAGGGCCTCTATGACGAGCAGATGGATCGCTCCTTCCGCTGGGGGATGGGCTGGTTCATCTTCTCCGAGGTGATGTTCTTCGCCGCCTTCTTCGGGGCGCTCTTCTATGTGCGCACCTTCGCCCTGCCATGGCTCGATGGGGAGGGGGCCAAGGGGGTGGCGGCGCTACTGTGGCCCGACTTCAGCGCCCAGTGGCCCTTGCTCAACCCGCCGGACGCTTCGGTGTCCGGGCCCGATGCCGTGCTCAGCCCCTGGCAGCTGCCGCTGGTCAATACCCTGTTCCTGGTCACCTCCAGCATCACTCTGACCGTGGCCCATGAGGCCCTCAAGGAGGGCTACCGGCGTACCTGCCGCAACTGGCTGGCGGGCACCGTCTTTCTCGGGGTGTGCTTTATCCTCGTACAGGGCTTCGAATACTACGAGGCCTATGCCCACTACGGCCTGACCCTGGACGCCGGCATCTACGGCGGGCTCTTCTTCCTGTTGACCGGCTTCCACGGGATGCACGTCACCGTGGGGGCCATCATCCTGTCGGTAATGCTGGTGCGCATCCAGCGGGGGCACTTCAGCGGCGACGACCACTTCGGCTTCGAGGCCGCCGCCTGGTACTGGCACTTCGTGGACGTGGTCTGGGTGGGGCTCTTCCTGTTCGTCTATGTCTTCTAGGCAGGGGCTCGAGGCTTTTAACCGGCCAGGCCACCGTAGTGGAAGCCATAGAAGAGCAGCGCCAGCAGCACCACGGCACAGGCCACCCGCAACTTGAGCGAGATCAGCAGGCGCCGGGAGGCGCCGCCGTCGCGCAGCAGGAAGCCGGCGCCGGCGGCGAGGCTGGCCAGCATGATCAGAAAGACCAGGGCGATGGCGAATTTCAGCATGGGAGACTCCGTGGGATCGATGCATCACAGTTCAAGGAAGCCGCGCCGTGCTGTCAAGCAGAGGCTATGGTGGGCCTTGTGGCTCCCGCTGGTGCTGCTGGGCCTCGTCCTGGGCGTCTGGCAGTGGCAACGGGCCGAGGCCAAGATGGCCTATCTGGCGGCCCGCGAGGCGGCCCCGGCGGTCGTCGACCCGCAGGAGGCCCCGATGGAGGGGGCCCAAGTGACCCTGAGTGGCGAGTTTCTCGCCGAGGAGACCCTGTTCCTCGATAACCGGGTGCATGACGCCCGGGTCGGGGTGGCGGTGCTGACGCCCCTGGTGGACGCCGAGGGGCGCCGCTGGCTGGTGCAGCGGGGCTTCGAGGCCACCGGGCCCTATCGTGTCGACCCCGAGGTGGTTAGCCCCGAGGGCCGGGTGACCCTGAGCGGTACCTGGCAGGCGGCAGGCGACGGTGGCCTGCTGCTGGGCCCCAACCGGGAGGGGCGGCGCCTGCAGAGCATCGATCTTGCCGCCTGGCCGGAGGACTTCGCCTTCGCCGGCTGGCTCCACCAGGAGACGGGCGAGGGCGCCTATGCCACCTGGTGGCGCCCCAGTGTGATGCCCCCCAGCCGCCACCTCGGTTATGCCGTGCAATGGTGGGGGCTGGCACTGGCCGCCCTGGTCATCATGCTGCTGGGGGGCCGGCGGCGGGCCCGCGTTTCCTCGCCGATCGGCGATTCCGCTTCATCCGTCGGAGAGCTGCCATGATGACTCGTCCACGCCACTCCCGCCTCAAGCTGCTGTTACTGATGGCGCTGTTCGCTGCTCCCCTACTCAGCGCCTGGGCCATGGTCACCTGGCGAGTCGGCATCCCCGAGGGGCGTACCGCCCATGGGCAGCTGGCCCCCGAGCTGCCGGCCCTGGCCGACTGGCCTCTGGAGGAGCCCATGACGGCATCCGAACACTGGGTATTGGCCTTCGACTGCCGTGGCGATTGCGCCGCACAGGCGGATCGCTGGTGGCGGTTGCACCGGGCGCTGGGGCGCGAGGCGCCGCGGCTCGAGCGGCTGCGCATCGTCGCCGCGGAGACGATGCCGGGCCAGGCGGCACTGCCCGGGGAGCGGCTGGCCAGTTGGCGTTCGCCGCCGGCCTGGGGCGAGCCGGACGCGCTCTGGTTGCTTTCCCCGCAGGGCGAGGTGGTGCTGGGGTATTCTCCCGGCGCGCCGCTGCGGGACGTGATGGATGATCTCCAGCACCTGCTGAAGGTCAACCCGGAGCGGGGGGCGTCGTCGAATTGAGCGGCTGCCTTCAACGCGGGTCGCGACGTATGCTGGATGCCATCACAACGACAGCACGAGGGCGCGCCATGACCGAACGCCGACTCCGCCTGCTCAAGTGGCTTAGCCTGCTGGGGACCCTGGCAACCCTGGGGGTGATCCTGATCGGGGCCTGGACCCGCTTGGTGGATGCCGGTCTCGGCTGCCCCGACTGGCCGGGCTGCTATGGTCGCCTGGTGGTGCCCGACGGTGCCACCGCCGCCGCCCATACCCCGGAGGCGCCCCTGGAGGCCTTCAAGGCCTGGGTCGAGATGGTCCACCGCTATGTGGCTTCGGCCCTGGGGCTGCTGGTGTTGATCCTGGTGGGGCTGGGCTGGCGCTGGCGGCGCCGGGCCGATTATCCCTGGCGCCTTTCCCTGGCCCTGCTGGGTCTGATCCTGGTACAGGGGAGCTTCGGCGCCTTCACCGTCACCCTCAAGCTGTGGCCCCAGGTGGTCACCCTGCATCTGCTGGGGGGGATCGGGGTGCTGCTGCTCTTCCTGTGGTTGCACCTGCGGCTGCGGGAACTGGCCGCGGCGAGCCGCCCTCCGAGCCGCCGGCGGCTCTCGCCGCTCTGGGGGCTGGCGGCCGCGCTGCTGGTGGGGCAACTGGCCCTCGGCGGCTGGGTCTCCAGTAACTATGCCGGCATCGCCTGTCAGGGCTTTCCGACCTGCAATGGCCAGTGGTGGCCCGCCACCGACTGGAGCGAAGGTTTCCACCTGACCCAGACGGTGGGCCCCAACTACCTGCATGGCCAGCTGCATGCGGATGCCCGCACTGCGATTCACTTTGGTCACCGTCTCGGCGCCCTGACGCTGGGCCTGGGCCTGCTGCTGCTGACCTGGCGGGAGTGGCGCCGGCCCGGCCTGCGCCCGTATCTGGTGGGGCTCCTGGGGGCCTATGCCGGCCAGTTCGTCCTGGGGGTGGCCAATGTGCTCTGGTGGCTGCCCCTGGGGCTGGCCCTGGCGCATACCGCCGGGGCGCTGGCGCTGGTGCTGACGCTGGCGTTGGGGGCCTGGCGGGCGAGCCGGGTCGGCATCTCACGGCAAGCGAGTCACGAGGAGGTGGCCCATGCGTAATGCACTGATGGTGACCGGGAGCCTCGACCACCTTGGCGGGCAGTGGCGGGACCTGTTGACGCTGTGCAAGCCGCGGGTGGTGCTGGTGATGCTGGTCTGCGCCCTGGTGGGCATGGCGCTCGCCACGCCGGCGTTGCCGCCACCGCTGGCGGTGTTCCATGGCCTGGTGGGGATCGGCCTGGCGGCCGGCGGGGCGGCCGCCTACAACCATGTGCTGGATCGCAAGCTGGATGCGCTGATGGCGCGTACCGCGCGCCGGCCCCTGGCCACCCGGCGGCTGCCGACGCCCCTGGCCCTGGCCTGGGCGACCCTGCTCTCGGTGGCCGGCATCGGCCTGCTGCTGTGGCAGGTCAATGCCCTGACCGCCTGGCTGACCCTGGCCTCGCTGATCGGCTATGCGCTGATCTATACCGCCTTCCTCAAGCGCGCCACGCCGCAGAATATCGTGATCGGCGGGGTGGCGGGGGCGGCGCCCCCCTTGCTGGGCTGGACCGCGATCACCGGTAGCCTGGGGCCCGAACCCCTGCTGCTGATGCTGATCATCTTCGCCTGGACCCCGCCGCACTTCTGGGCCCTGGCCATTCACAAGCGCGACGAGTATGCCCGGGCCGGGGTGCCCATGCTGCCGGTGACCCATGGCGAGGCCTTTACCCGCTTGCAGGTCTGGCTGTATGGCTGGCTGACGGTGGTGGTGACCCTGCTGCCCTTCGTGATCGGCATGAGCGGGGCCGTCTACCTGGTGGGGGTGATGGCGCTGAACCTGCGCTTCATGATGTGGAACTTCCGGGTCTGGCGTGGCCAGGACCCCCGGGCGCCCCTGGCCGCCTTCTGGTTCTCGATCCGCTATATCCTCGGCGTCTTCGGGGTGCTGCTGCTCGATCACTATGCCACCGCGCTGCCCTGGTAGGAGGCGCGCTTCCCCGAACGCCAGACGCCGCCCTTGGGCGGCGTCTGGCGTCTGGCGAGCGGGGTGTTACCAGAACCAACTGACCAGCAGGTAGGCCATCAGGGTCACCACCAGGGTGCCCATCACGTTGAGCATGAAGCCGGCGCGGATCATCGACTGGATCTTCATATGGCCGGTGGCGAAGACGATGGCGTTGGGCGGGGTCGCCACCGGCATCATGAAGGCGCAGCTGGCGGCGATGGCGGCGGGCACCGTGATCAGCAGTGGCGACACGTCCAGCGACAGCGCCAGGGCGCCCAGTAGCGGCAGGAAGGCGGCGGCGGTCGCGGTATTGGAGGTCACCTCGGTGAGGAAGATGATCACCAGCACCACGATGCCCACCAGGGCCAGCAGCGGCAGCACGCCGAACAGCGAGAGCTGCTCGGCGATCCATTCGGCGAGCCCCGACTGGCTGATGGCGCCGGCCAGGGCCAGGCCGCCACCGAACAGCAGCAGGATGCCCCAGGGCAGGGTCTTGGCGGCCTCCCAGTCCAGCAGGCGCTCGCCGCCGCCGCGACCGCTGGGAATCAGGAACAGCAGCAACCCCGCGGCGATGGCGATACCGGTATCGCTGAGCCAGTCGAGCCCCAGGTCATTGAGCAGCGGTCGTGATACCCAGGCCAGGGCGGCCAGCAGGAAGACGATGCCCACCCGGCGCTCCGCGGAGGTCAGGGCGCCCAGTCGGGCCAGCTCATCGCGGATCATCCGGCCGTTGTCGTCGCCCTGGCGCAGGTCGAAGCCGCCGCGGCTCAGCCACCACCAGGCCAGCAGCATCATCACCGCGCTGATCGGCAGGCCGATCACCATCCATTGGGCGAAGCCCACGTCGATGCCCCGGGACTCGGCCAGGTAGCCGGCCAGCAGCGCATTGGGCGGGGTGCCGATCAGGGTGGCCACGCCGCCGATGCTGGCGGAATAGGCGATGGCCAGCAGCAGGGCGGTGGCATAGCGCGCCAATGCCTCGGGGGCATTGTCCTTGCCCAGCAGACTGACCACCGACATGCCGATGGGCAGCATCATGATGGCGGTGGCGGTATTCGAGACCCACATGCTGAGAAAGCCGGTCGCCAGCATGAAACCGGCGATCTGCCGCCGTGGCTGGTGTCCCACCACCCGCAGCACATGCAGGGCGATGCGCCGATGCAGCTCCCAGCGCTGCATGGCAATACCCAGCAGGAAGCCGCCCAGGAAGAGGTAGATGATGGGGTTGGCATAGCTGCCGCTGACCTGGCCCATGGGCGCGATGCCCAGCGCCGGCACCAGCAGCAGCGGCAGCAGAGAGGTGGCGGGGATCGGAATCGCCTCCGTGGACCACCAGGTGGCCATCAGCAGGCCCAGGCCGGCGCACAGCCAGGCACTCTCGCTCATGCCGGCCGGTGCGGGTAGCAGCAGGGTGATCAGCAGCCAGGCCGGGCCCAGCCAGAGGCCGATACGGGCGGCTGGGCCGGGGGGCTGGAGATTCGCGGGGGGAGGGGAGGACGGTGTCTCCTGGGCGCTGGCCATGGCATATCCTTATATGAGCTGGCGAATTGGCCGCATTGTACGAGCCGGCCCCGGCCACCGCCAGGGCAGCCATCGGCGCTGGCGGGTAGGCTTGGCGAGCGCGGATCTTGCCGGTAACGGCATCAGCCGTTAGGGTAGCGGCTCGACAACGGAGGAGTGCCCATGGCATCCAGTGAATGGCCGCCCCGGCAGGCGCTGCGAGCGCTCTGCGAGCGAGCCGGTGAGGCGATCCTGGCGGTACGCGAGACGGGCGACTGGGAGCAGCGCGAGAAGGCCGATGCCAGCCCGGTCACCGCCGCCGATCAGGCCGCCCACGCCTGCCTGATGACGGGACTGGCGGCCCTGACCCCGGAGGTGCCGGTGCTCTCCGAGGAGGCGGTGGTGCCCTGGGAAGAGCGCCGCGGCTGGACGTGTTACTGGCTGGTGGATCCCCTGGATGGGACCCGGGAATTTATCGAAGGCTACGATGACTTCACCGTCAACCTGGCCCTGGTCGAGGCGGGTCGAGTTCGCTATGGCGTGGTCCATGCGCCGGTGGCCGGTACGACCTGGGAGGGTGGCGCGGGGCTGGGAGCCTGGCGCTGGCAGGCCGGTCGCGGCGAGGCGATCGCGGTGGCCCCCCAGTGGCCGCCGCGGGGGGTAGCCAGCCGGGCTCATCTGGATTCGCGTACCCAGGCCTGGTTGCGGCGCTTCCCCGAGGCTCGGCTGGTGCGTTGCGGCAGCTCGGTGAAGTTCTGCCGCATCGCCGAGGGGGCGGCGGACCTCTATCCGCGCTTCGCGCCCACCAGCGAGTGGGACACCGCCGCCGCCCAGGCGGTGTTGGAGGGGGCCGGGGGCGCCGTGCTGGATGCCCGGACGCTGATGCCACTTCGCTATAATGCCGGCGAATCGCTGCGCAACCCCGACTTTATCGCCTGTGCCGATGCCCTGGGGCCGTGGCGTGAGATAACGAAATAATCGTTTATCCCTGATATTTTGTACAGGCTTTGTATCGTCAAGGTGGTGGCCCGGGCCCAAGGGGCGCCATCGACTAGAGAGGTTCTTCCCATGAGTACATCCCTGGCCCTCGGTCTGCTCGCTCTCGCGCTGCTCATTCTCGCCGGCCTGTCGGGCTATGCCTGGAGCCTGTGGCGAGAGGTCAAGCGGCGGGAAGCCTTCCGCGCCGACGAGCTTCGTCGTGCCCACGAGCAGTGTCTGGAAGGGCTGGATGCGGTGGCCAGGGCGATGCTGAGCGAGCAGGTGGATATCACCGAGGGGGCCCTGCGTTGCAAGGTGATGCTGGAAATCATCGATCCCCGACTGATCGAACGGGAGGACTTTCGGGTCTTCGGGGAAGTGCATGCCCGGACCGCTCATTTGCATACCCACTCGGCCCGTCAGGCCCTTTCTCCCCGTGAGCGCTTCAAGGAAGACAAGGAGCGCCTGGCCGTGGAAGATGAGCTGAAGGTGTCGGCCTTGGCCGCCGCCAAGGCGATCCTGGTGTTCAAGCAGCGTTGGCCGCAAAGCTTGCACTGAATGTGCATCGCCACTTGGCAGCCCAGGGGCGTCATGAGATGATAAAACATGCGTATAAGCACTGGCCGATTTAGTGCCGATGTGTTTACTTTGCAAAGGAATGCTGCGTGGTTGCGGCTTCCCTTTTCGGATTCTCGTCACTGTTTTCGGGAATTCGTTTTGTGCGTCACGTGACGACTAGCACTGCGTCAAAGAAGGAGTCTTACATGAAAAAATCAACGACTGGTCTGCTGCTCGGTTCCGCCCTGGCCCTCGGTCTCTCCGGCTGTGCCTCCTCAGGCAGTAACCCGAGTGCCTCTGATCGCGCCTGGTATCAGGAGCCCCTGGTGTGTGGTATCGCCGGCGGCCTGATCGGTGGCAGCATCGGTTACGCCACCAGCAGCGACTCCGACGAGGATACCGGGGTCGCCGTCGGTTCCACCGCCGGGGCCACCATCGGTGCCCTGCTGTGTGCCGATCACTCCCCGGAGCCGGTGGCCGAGCCGGCCCCGATGCCGGAGCCCGCGCCGGAACCCGAAGTGCCGGAATTCGAGCCGGTGGTGCTGTCCAGCGAAGTCAACTTCGCCTTCGACTCCGCCGAGCTGACCCCGGCCGCCCGTACCACCCTGGACGACGTCGCTCGCCGCCTGACCGAAAACGAGCGTAGCCAGGATATTCGCGTGCATATCGCCGGCCACACCGACTCCAGGGGGTCCGATCAGTACAACCTGGGTCTGTCCCAGCGTCGTGCCGACTCGGTGCGTGATTACCTGATCTCCCGCGGCGTCGCAGGCAACCGTCTGGTGGCCCGTGGCTTCGGCGAAGAGCGTCCGGTGGCCAGCAACGAGACCGACGCCGGCCGCGCCGAGAACCGTCGCGTCGAGCTGGATGTGCTGAACTAAGCACACGGCTCTCGCCATGATCTCAGGGGTGCCTTCGGGCACCCCTGTTTCGTTCGGTGTCGATGGCACAAGGCCATCTCGATCTGCTAAAGTTCTTTCCCTTCGTGTCCTCGGTGCCGCCGGTAACTGCCGGTCGGTCGTCGCCCATGGTGGGGGCGCCCCGATGACCCGAACGCACCCCATTCTCTCGACCTGCGACACGTGAGCCCTGGTATGGCCCACCACTGCGCGTTAAGGAACTGTAATGCCCATCGTTACTCTGCCCGACGGCACCCAGAAGTCCTTCGATGCCCCCCTCTCGGTGATGGAGCTCGCCGAATCCATCGGCCCCGGCCTGGCCAAGGCCTGTGTGGCCGGCAAGATCGACGGCGTCGCCGTGGATGCCGCCGATGTGATCGACCGTGATGCCGAGGTGGCGATTCTCACCGCCCGCGATCCCGAAGGGCTCGAGGTGATTCGCCACTCCTGCGCCCACCTGATCGGGCACGCCGTCAAGCAGCTCTATCCCGAGGCCAAGATGGCCATCGGCCCGGTGATCGACGACGGCTTCTATTATGACGTGGATTTCGGCCGCTCGGTGACCCCGGAGGATCTCGAGGCCATCGAGGAGCGCATGAAGGCGCTGATCGATAGCGGCTACGATGTGGTTCGCGAGTACGTGGATCGCGACAAGGCGATGCTCACCTTCCTGCACCGCGACGAGCCCTACAAACAGGAGATCGTCCGCGAGATCCCGGAAGGCGAGACCATTCGCCTCTACCACCACGAAGAGTACACCGATATGTGTCGGGGCCCCCATGTGCCCAATACCCGGCACCTCAAGGCCTTCAAGCTCACCAAGCTGGCCGGCGCCTACTGGCGGGGCGATGCCTCCAAGCCGATGCTGACCCGTATCTACGGCACCGCCTGGGGCGACAAGAAGGCCCTCAAGGCCTATCTCAAGCGCCTCGAGGAGGCGGAGAAGCGCGATCATCGCAAGCTGGCCAAGAAGCTCGATCTCTTCCACCTCCAGGAAGAGGCGCCGGGCATGGTCTTCTGGCACCCCAGTGGCTGGACCATGTACCAGGCCCTGGAGCAGTACATGCGCCGGGTGCAGATCGCCAACGGCTACCAGGAGATCAAGACCCCCCAGGTGGTGGATCTTTCCCTGTGGAAGAAGTCGGGGCACTGGGGCCACTACAGCGAGCTGATGTTCACCACCGAGTCGGAGAAGCGCGACTATGCGGTGAAGCCGATGAACTGCCCCTGTCATGTGCAGGTGTTCAATCAGGGCCTGAAGAGTTATCGGGACCTGCCGCTGCGCCTGGCGGAGTTCGGCAGCTGTCATCGCAACGAGCCCTCCGGGGCCCTGCATGGCCTGATGCGAGTGCGTAGCTTTACCCAGGATGACGCCCATATCTTCTGCACCGAGGGCCAGATCCAGGCCGAGGCGGAGGCGTTTATCGCCCTGACCCTCGAGGTCTACAAGGAGCTCGGCTTCGAGGACGTGGAGCTCAAGCTCTCCACCCGGCCCGATGACTTCCTGGGCGAGCCGGAGATGTGGGATCGTGCCGAGGCGGGCCTCGAGGCGGCGCTCAACAGCACCGGCCTCGATTGGGAGCTGCAGCCGGGGGAGGGCGCCTTCTACGGGCCCAAGATCGAGTTCTCCCTGCGCGACTGCCTCAATCGGGTCTGGCAGTGTGGCACCCTGCAGCTCGACTTCAACCTCCCGGGTCGCCTCGGCGCCCAGTACGTGGACGAGGAGGGGGTGCGCCGGACGCCGGTCATGCTGCACCGCGCCATCCTCGGCTCCTTCGAGCGCTTCCTGGGGATCCTGATCGAGCACTATGCCGGGGCCATGCCGCTGTGGCTGGCGCCTCAGCAGGTGGCGATCCTCAATATCACCGATGCCCAGCGCGATTATGTGCTCGATCTGGAGCAACGCCTGCAGAAAATCGGTGCCCGGGCCAAGGCGGACTTGAGGAACGAGAAGATCGGCTTTAAAATCCGTGAGCATACGTTGCAGAAGGTTCCCTACCTCTTGGTGGTGGGGGATAAGGAAGTCGAATCCGACGCTGTTGCCGTGCGTACCCGCAGTGGCGAGGATCTCGGCAGCATAAAGGTCGATGACCTGCTCGCTCGGCTGACCGCCGAGGGGTTATAATGACAACGTCACTCAGAACGGAGATTTAGCGATCAAGCGTAATAATCAGCGAGGGCGCGTCCAGGACAAGCGTCCGCCCATGAACGAGCGTATCACCGAAGACCAGGTTCGCCTCATCGACGCCGATGGCGAGCAGCTGGGCATCGTCTCCACCCAGGAAGCCCTGGAGAAGGCCGAAGCCGCGGGTCTCGACCTCGTACAGATCTCCAATGCCGACCCCATCGTCTGCAAGATCATGGATTACGGCAAGTTCGTCTTCGAGCAGAAGAAGCAGAAGGCGGCACAGAAGAAGAAGACCAAGCAGATCCAGGTCAAAGAGGTCAAGTTCCGACCCGGCACCGACGAGGGTGACTATCAGGTCAAGCTGAAGAACCTGACCCGTTTCCTCGAAGGGGGCGACAAGGGCAAGGTGACCCTGCGTTTCCGGGGCCGTGAGATGGCCCACCAGGACATCGGCCGCAAGCTGATGGAACGGATCGCCGCCGATCTCGAGGAGATCGGTAGCGTGGAGTCCTTCCCGAAGATGGAAGGGCGCCAGATGATCATGATTCTTGCCCCCAAGAAGAAGTGATCGTCGACAAGAAGTGATCCACAGGCAAGCTAACGGGCCCTCGCTTCCCCCGGGAGGCGAGGGTCGGCCTTGGGTTTTCTGAAAAATTTCGAGCGGAGTTCTCCCTCATGCCGAAGATCAAGAGCAACAGCGGCGCTGCCAAGCGCTTCAAGAAGACTGCCAACGGCTTCAAGCACAAGCAGTCCTTCCGTAGCCACATCCTGACCAAGAAGTCCACCAAGCGTAAGCGTCAGCTGCGTGGGATGAAGCAGATCCACGACGCCGACAAGGCCCTGATTCAGCGCATGCTGCCGAATCTGTAAGCCTTTTGGTCGACCATTTTTAACGTCAGGAGAAAGCCATGACTCGTGTCAAGCGTGGTGTCGTCGCACGTCGCCGTCACAAGAAGATTCTGAAGCAGGCCAAGGGTTACTACGGTGCCCGTTCGCGGGTCTTCCGCGTCGCCAAGCAGGCCGTCATCAAGGCCGGTCAGTACGCCTATCGCGACCGTCGTCAGCGCAAGCGTCAGTTCCGTGCCCTGTGGATCGCGCGTATCAACGCCGCTTCCCGTCAGAACGGCCTGTCCTACAGCCGCTTCATCGCCGGCCTCAAGCAGGCAGGCATCGAGATCGACCGTAAGGTGCTGGCCGATCTCGCGGTTCACGAAAAAGCCGCCTTTGCCGCCATCGTCGAGAAGGCCAAGGCTGCCCAGTAAGTGAGACCGACCCACAGGAAGGTCCCGCCTTATTGGTGGGGCGTTCCTGCGAAGGTTCCAGGGGAAGAGCAGCCGCTCTTCCCCTGTTTTTTTATCTGACCGCCATGGGGGCCGATTCCGTGGCGGCACATTCGGAGCGCAACGGATGGATCATCTTCCCACTCTGGTCGCCGAGGCCCGCCGCGCCATCGAGCAGGCCGATACTGTCCAGGCCCTGGATGAGGTGCGGGTGCACTACCTGGGCAAGAAGGGTGAGATCACCGCCCTGCTCAAGGGCCTCGGCAAGCTCTCCGCCGAGGAGCGTCCGGCGGCGGGCGAACGCATCAACCAGGCCAAGCAGGAGCTCGCCGGCGAGCTGGAGTCGCGCAAGGCGAGTCTGGAGAAGGCCGCCCTGGAGGCGCGCCTGGCGGCGGAGCGCCTGGACGTGACCCTGCCCGGGCGTGGCCAGCCCCAGGGCAGCCTGCATCCGGTGACCCGCACCCTGGAGCGCATCGAGGGGCTCTTCACCCGCATCGGCTATGACGTGGCCGTGGGGCCGGAGATCGAAGACGATTATCATAACTTCGAGGCCCTCAATATCCCGGCTCACCACCCGGCCCGGGGCATGGCGGATACCTTCTACTTCGATGCCACCCGGTTGCTGCGCACCCATACCTCGCCGGTGCAGGTGCGTACCATGAAGGAGGGCAAGCTGCCGATTCGCATCGTCTGCCCGGGGCGCGTCTATCGCAGCGACTCGGACCTGACTCATACCCCGATGTTTCACCAGGTGGAAGGCCTGCTGGTGGACGAGGACGTCAGCTTCGCCGACCTCAAGGGCACCATCGAGGACTTCCTCCACGCCTTCTTCGAGCGGGACGACCTCTCGGTGCGCTTCCGGCCCTCCTATTTTCCCTTCACCGAGCCCTCCGCCGAGGTGGATATCCAGTGCGTGATGTGCAGTGGCGAGGGCTGCCGGGTGTGTGGCCACAGCGGCTGGCTGGAGGTGATGGGCTGCGGCATGGTGCACCCGGAGGTGTTCCGTCACTCGGGCATCGACGCCGAGCGCTACACCGGCTTCGCCTTCGGCATGGGCGCCGAGCGCCTGGCCATGCTGCGCTACGGGGTCAACGACCTGCGGCTGTTCTTCGACAACGACCTGCGCTTCCTGCGCCAGTTCGCCTGATAACCCGGACCGCTCAACACAGGATTCGTCATGAAATTTTCCGAACAGTGGCTGCGCGAGTGGGTCTCTCCCAGCGTGGCGACCCAGGCGCTGGCCGATCAGATCACCATGGCCGGCCTGGAAGTGGATGCCGTGGAGCCGGTGGCGCCTGGCTTCAGCGGCGTGGTGGTGGCCGAAGTCGTCGAGAAGAGCCAGCACCCGGACGCCGACAAGCTGAATGTCTGCCTGGTCAATGACGGTGGCGATGAGCCGGTGCAGGTGGTGTGTGGGGCCCCCAATGTGGCCGCCGGCCAGAAGATCGTCTTCGCCCGGGTCGGCGCCCTGCTGCCCGGCGACTTCAAGATCAAGAAGGCCAAGCTGCGCGGCCAGGCCTCCCACGGCATGATCTGCTCCGCCTCCGAGCTGGGACTGGCCGAGGAGACCTCCGCCGGGATCCTGGTGCTGCCCGCGGACGCCCCGGCGGGCGAGGACTTCCGCGCCTATATGGGCCTCGACGATCACACCATCGAGGTGGATCTGACCCCCAACCGCGGCGACTGCCTGAGCCTCCAGGGCCTGGCCCGGGAAGTCGGCGTCCTCAACCGCCTGGCGGTGGAGGGACCCGACGAGGCGCCGGTAGCCGATACTCACCAGGAGACCTTCCCGGTGGCGGTGAGCGACCCCGAGCGCTGCCCCCGCTACCTGGGTCGGCTGATCAAGGGCGTCGACGTCACCGCGCCGACCCCGCTGTGGATGGTGGAGCGGCTGCGGCGTAGCGGCGTGCGCAGCATCGATGCGGTGGTGGATATCACCAACTATGTGATGCTCGAGCTGGGCCAGCCCCTGCACGCCTTCGATCGCGCCAACCTCCATGAAGGCATCCAGGTGCGCCTGGCCCGGGAAGGCGAGCGCCTGGTGCTGCTGGACGGCCAGGAGATCACCCTGCGCGGCGAGACCCTGGTGATCGCCGATGGCCGCGGTCCGCTGGCCATCGCCGGCGTGATGGGTGGCGAGCACTCCGGCGTGAATGCCGAGACCCGGGATATCTTCCTGGAATCGGCCTTCTTCACCCAGCTCGCGGTGGCCGGCCAGGCGCGCTCCTATGGGTTGCATACCGATGCCTCCCACCGCTTCGAGCGGGGCGTCGATCCGACCCTGGCGCGGCGTGCCATGGAGCGGGCGACCCAACTGCTGCTGGAGATCGTCGGCGGCGAGCCGGGTCCGGTAGTGGAGGCGGCAAGCCCCGCCCATCTGCCTGTCGAGCGCCGCGTGACCCTGCGCAAGGCGCGCCTCAGCCAGGCCCTGGGACTCGAGCTGGACGCCGCCGAAGTGGCGGAAATCCTGACCCGCCTGGGCCTGGCGGTGGATGCCGTCGAAGCGGGCTGGGAAGCCGAGGTGCCCTCCTGGCGCTTCGATATCGCCATCGAGGAGGACCTGATCGAGGAGGTGGCGCGGGTCTACGGCTACAACCGCCTGCCGGTGCGCCGTCCGGCGGCGCGCCTGGCGCTGCGCCCCGATGGCGAGAGCCGTCAGCCGCTGGCGCGCCTGCGTCGTCAGTTGGTGGCCCGCGGTTACCAGGAGGCCATCACCTACAGTTTCGTGGCCCCGGAGCTGCAGGCGACCCTGCTGCCCGAGGCGGTCTCGCCGCGGCTGGCCAACCCCATCTCCAGCGATATGGCGGTGATGCGGGCGAGCCTCTTCCCGGGGCTGATCAAGGCCTTCGAGCATAACCTCAACCGCCAGCAGAGTCGGGTGCGGCTGTTCGAGAGCGGCCTGGTGTTCCGCGGCGAGCTGGATGAGCTGCACCAGATCCCCATGCTGGGCGGCCTGGTCAGCGGCAGTCGTGAGCCGGAGGGCTGGTGCGGCGCCAAGGAGAGGGTCGATTTCTTCGACCTCAAGGGGGATCTGGAGAGCCTGCTGGCCCTCGGCGGCGAGCCCGAGGCCTGGCGCTTCGAGCCGGCGACTCACAGTGCCCTGCATCCGGGGCAGAGCGCGCGGCTCCTGCATCGCGGCGAGGAGGCCGGCTGGATCGGCACCCTGCACCCCGCGGTCAAGGCGAGCCTGGGCCTCAAGGCGGATGCGGTGCTCTTCGAGGTGCGCCTCGATGCGCTGACTCACGGCAAGCTGCCGGCCTTTACGCCGCTCTCCCGCTATCCGGAGGTACGCCGTGACCTGGCCTTCCTGGTGGCCGACGACCTGCCAATCCAGGCACTGCTCGACTGCCTGCGGGAACAGGCCGGCGACTGGCTCCAGGAACTGCGCCTGTTCGACGTCTATCAGGGCAAGGGCGTCGAGCCGGGGCATAAGAGTGTCGCCCTGGGCTTGACCTGGCAGCATCCTTCGCGCACGCTGAATGATGATGAAATCAATCAGTTAGTCGATGCGATCGTGGCCGAGTCCGGGTCGCGCTTCGGCGCCAGGCTGCGAAGCTGACGCCGATGGACACGGAGCGAGGGCGCGACGTCCAGCACGAGGGAGTGACCATGGGAGCATTGACCAAGGCGGAGCTCGCCGAACACCTGCATGTGGAGCTGGGGCTCTCCAAGCGGGATGCCAAGGCGATGGTGGAGACCTTCTTCGAGGAGATCCGCGGTTGCCTGCGGGAGAACGAGCAGGTCAAGCTGTCGGGCTTCGGCAACTTCGACCTGCGCGACAAGCGGGAACGGCCGGGTCGCAATCCCAAGACCGGCGAGGAGATTCCGATCTCGGCGCGACGGGTGGTGACCTTTCGTCCGGGACAGAAGCTCAAGAGCCGCGTAGGTGGTTTCGAGGGTACCCCGGACGTCTGATGTACTGGCTCCGTTCATGACAAGGCCCCGGCAGTGCAAACTGCCGGGGCCTTGTCGTCTGGACGGGGGGAGGGGGCTCGGCTAGACGAGGCCCCCGCCTTCCATCAGATAAGTGATGACCACCTTGAACAGATAGCCCATGATGCCGGCACCCAGCACGAGAAACAGCATCAGGGTGCCGAACTTGCCGGCCTTGGAGCGGCGGGACAGGTCCCAGATGATAAAGGTCATGAAGAGGATCAGGCTGCCGATCATGATCGGCGTGATCCAGGCCTCGAAGGTCTCCAGCATGTTGCCTCCCGGCGAGAAATAAGCACCATTCTACCTCGCCCACCGAAGCGCTTCAGTGGCCGGGCCGCGACGCGATGCCGCAGGTGGGAAACGGCTTTCCTTGATCCGGCCTCTGGACATCGCCGGGCTATGCCGTCGATGGATTCGGTCATGGCGGGGGTTATGGTAATATCCGAGCAAATTCCTCAAGCAAAGCAAGCCCATGCCTACGCTCAAGATCTTCGTTGGAACCATGTATGGCGGCGCCCTGGACGTCGCCGAGCAGATCACGCCGCTGTTCGAACAGGCGGGCTACCGGGTGACCGTCCTGGAGCAGCCCAGCCTGGCCGATCTGGTCGAGGAGGCGCCTGATCTGGCGCTGTTCTGCGTCTCCACCACCGGTAGTGGCGACTTCCCCGGCAATATCGTGCCGCTGGTACGGGAGCTGGAGGAGCAGAGCCCGGGGCTGGTCGATCTGCGCTACGGGATGATCGCCCTCGGCGACAGCTCCTATGGCGACACCTTCTGTGGCGCCGGGCGCTATCTGGACGCGCTACTGGCCGACCAGGGCGCGAGCCGCCTCGGTGAGCGCCTCGAGATAGACGCCATGGAGACCTTTATGGCCGACGATGCGGCCCTGCCCTGGGCCGAGGCGTGGATCGCCGAGCAGCAACTGCAGGTGGCATGATGCGGGCCGCACCCAACCCCGAACGCCTGAGTATTCTGCTGGGGCTGCTGGCGGCCATGCTGGGCACCCTGCCGCGCTATCTGCAGGGCGGGCATGACTCGCATCTGCTGCTGTTGTCCCTGGCCGCCGCGATGGTGGCGGTGGTGGCGGTCGGCCACTGGCGCCTGATGGCGGCCGAGGCGCGGGCCGAGCTGCCCGGGCTGTTACGCCGCCTGGCCTATGGCCTGGGCACCGGTCTGGCGCTGATGACCGCCTGGTATGCCCTGGCGGCGAGCTGGGTGGGCTGGCAACAACTGCTCTCCCATGGCCTGGCCCTGGGCCTGCTGCTGCATGTGATGGGGCTCTGGTGGAAGCGCGAGCGCGCTTGACCCGTGAAAGCGAGCAAGGAGCCTTGCCTGGCTCCTTGCGCTGTCTTCTTCCCCCGTCCTTCCTCTTCCCTCCCTCTACCCCAGCGTATAGCAGGGCACATAGTCGCCGCTCAGCTTCATGCGGCCCTGGCCGACGAAGGAGGTCAGCAGCTCATCCAGGCGGCGCATCAGCTCGGGTTCGGCGCTGAGGCGGAAGGGGCCCTTGGCCTCGATGGCGCGTACGCCCTTGTCCTTGACGTTGCCGGCGACGATGCCGGAGAAGGCGCGGCGCAGGTTGGCGGCCAGCTCGTGGACCGGCAGCTCGTGGTTGAGGGCCAGGCTCGCCATGGCCTCGTGGGTGGGCTCGAAGGGGGCCTGGAAGTCGCGGTCGATGGTCAGCCGCCAGTTGTAGTAGAAGGCGTCCTGTTGCTCACGGC
Organism: Halomonas sp. H5; assembly: GCF_050613175.1. GTDB lineage: Bacteria > Pseudomonadota > Gammaproteobacteria > Pseudomonadales > Halomonadaceae > Bisbaumannia > Bisbaumannia salifodinae. The sequence continues at coordinate 2,185,332 of NZ_CP192510.1, read as the reverse complement.
GGAAGGCGGTGACCTCGTCGATGCCGCGGCGCATGGCTCGGGCCACGCCGACCGGATCGTCGATCAGGATCTGGTAGCGGCTACGGGCCTCCTCGCCCAGGGTATAGGCGAGGAATTCGTCGATGCGGGCGAAGTAGTCGGCGCTATCCGCCGGGCCGGTGAAGACCACCGGAAAGGGGATCTCCCGGTTATCGGGATGCAGCAGGATGCCCAGTAGATAGAGGATCTCTTCGGCGGTGCCCACCCCGCCGGGGAAGACCAGGATGCCGTGCCCCACCCGCACGAAGGCCTCCAGGCGCTTCTCGATGTCTGGCATGATCACCAGCTCGTTGACGATGGGGTTGGGGGACTCGGCGGCGATGATGCCCGGTTCCGAAATGCCCAGGTAGCGTCCCTCCTTGCGGCGCTGCTTGGCGTGGGCCACGTTGGCGCCCTTCATGGGACCCTTCATGGCCCCGGGGCCGCAGCCGGTACAGATGTCCATATCGCGCAGGCCCAGGTGGTAGCCCACGTCCTTGGTGTACTCATACTCCTCGCGACTGATGGAGTGGCCGCCCCAGCAGACCACCAGGCTGGGGTCGCGTCCCGGCTTGAGGGCGCCGGCCTTGCGCAGGATATGGAAGACCGCGTTGGTGGTGCCCTCGCCGGTGGAGAGGTCGAAGCGGCGCTGGGTCTGGATCTCGTTGTAGACGTAGATCACATCGCGCAGCACGGCGGAGAGCAGCTCGCGAATACCGCGGATCATCTTGCCGTCGACGAAGGCCTCGGCGGGGGCCTGGGTCAGCTTGAGGCGGATGCCGCGATCCTCCTGGAGCACCTCGATATCGAAATCGCGATAGGTCTCCATCACGGCGCGACCATCGTCGGTGGGGTTGCCGCAGTTGAGGACCGCCAGGGCACAGCAGCGCAGCAGGTCGTGGAGGCCGGCGGCCGAGGTGTCGCGCAGGCGGTTGACCTCGGCCTGGGAGAGCACTTCGAGGCTGCCCTCGGGGGAGATGGTGGCGGAAATGGTATCGGGCATGGCGGCTTCCTTGTCAGGGGCGGCGGGGCGGGCGCGTAGCGCCTGCCACGGGCGCTGAAGGCAGTAACACTGTTTTCGAATGGTACCACGGGCTTCGAGCCTGAATTCAACCAAGAAGCGCGGCGCTGCCTCGCGCCGCGACTTCTGGTAGGATTGTTACCTGCTGTCGTGTCTTCCCCTTCGGTCAAGCGGCCCCGCCTCATGTTCAATGCCCTCTATTTTCGTACCTTTATTACCCTGGTGGAGACCGGCAGTTTCACCCAGACCGCGCGACGCCTGGAGATGACCCAGCCCGGGGTCAGCCAGCACATACGCAAGTTGGAACAGTATCTGCAGAAGTCGTTGCTCAATCGCCACGGGCGTCGCTTCACTCTCACCGAGGCGGGGCGGCGCACTTATGACTATGCGGTCAAGCTGTTTGCCGAGCATGAGCATTTCCGCCACTCCCTGGATGACGAGTCGCTGGATTCCGGCGAATGCCGCCTGGCGTCACCGGGCAGCGTGGGGTTGATGTTCTACCCCTTTATTCTCGGCTATCAGCAGATGCATACGGGGCTGACGGTCAACTACAGCTTCGCCTTCAACAGCGAGATCGTCGCCGATGTCCTGGGCGGTCGCCACGACCTGGGGATCATTACCGAACCGGTGCGCCACCCGGAACTCAACTGCGAACTGTGGCACCAGGAGCCCTTGTGCCTGGTGGTGCCGGCGGACTTCACCGGTACCGGTTGGAACGACCTGGTGGCGCTGGGCTTCGTCAATTACTCGGATGGCCTGCAACATGCCACTCAGCTGTTGCGCGCCAACTTCCCGGACGAATTCCGCTCCATGAGCCGCTGCCCCCGCCAGGGCTTTACCAACGAGGTGTCCATGGTGATGGACGCCGTGGCCCGAGGCCTGGGCTTCAGCGTGGTCTCGCGTCTGGTGCTGGAGACCTCGCCCTGGCAACGTCAGGTCAAGGAACTGAGTCTGCCCCAGGTGGTCCACGAGACCCTCTACCTGGTGACCCACTCCAGCACCGAACTGCCGCGGCGCTATCGGCGGCTGCTGGAGGAGTTCAGGGAACAGCGTCGCCATGATCTCTACGGTTATTCCGAAACTGCCGAATAAGCGGGACACCGGCTGTTGGAGCGATAAGGCTCGGGCGCGAGCAGCGTCGCCATGATCTCTACGGCTATTTATTCCGAGGCCGCCGAATAAGCGGGACGCCGGCTGCTGGAGCGATAAGGCTCGGGCGCGAGCAGCGTCGCCATGATCTCTACGGCTATTTATTCCGAGGCCGCCGAATAAGCGGGACGCCGGCTGTTGGAGCGATAAGGTTCGGGCGGCGCGAGCAGCGCCACCACGACCTCTGCGGTGACTCCGAAGCCAGCGAGTAACTTTCGGGATGCCTTCGACGATAAACGCAATGGGCCCCGCCATCTGGCGGGGCCCATTGCATTTCACCCGGCGTATCGACGCCTGCGATCACTCGCGATAGCTATCGATGCTCGGGCAGGTGCAGATCAGGTGGCGGTCGCCATGGACGTTATCGACCCGATTCACCGCCGGCCAGTACTTTCCGGCCTTCACCGCCTCGGAGGGGAAGGCGCCCAGTTCCCGAGAGTAGGGGCGCTCCCAGTGGCTGTCCATCAGGTCCGCCTGGGTATGGGGCGCCTGCACCAGGGGGTTGTTGTCCGCCGGCCACTCGCCGGATTCCACCCGGGCGATCTCGTCGCGGATGCCGATCATGGCGTCGCAGAAGCGATCGATCTCGTAGAGGGACTCCGACTCGGTGGGCTCCACCATCAGGGTGCCGGGCACCGGGAAGGACATGGTCGGCGCATGGAAGCCGTAGTCCATCAGGCGCTTGGCGATATCCTCCTCGCTGATGCCGGAGGCCTCCTTGAGGGGGCGGATATCGATGATGCATTCGTGGGCCACGGTGCCGTTGCGGCCCCGGTAGAGCACCGGATAGTGTTCGCCCAGGCGCGCCGCGATGTAGTTGGCGTTGAGGATCGCCAGCTCGGTGGCCTGACGCAGCCCCCGGGCGCCCATCATCTTGATATAGGCCCAGGAGATCGGCAGGATCGAGGCGCTGCCGAAGGCCGCCGCCGAGACCGCACCGCAGTCGGCCTCGACGCCGGGCAGCGGGGTCACCACATGGTTGGAGACATAGGGCGCCAGGTGCGCCTTGACGCCGATGGGGCCCATGCCGGGGCCGCCGCCACCATGGGGAATGCAGAAGGTCTTGTGCAGGTTGAGGTGGGAGACGTCGCCGCCGAAGTCGCCGGGACGCGCCAGGCCCACCTGGGCGTTCATATTGGCGCCGTCGATATAGACCTGGCCGCCGTGCTGGTGAACGATCTCGCAGGCCTCGCGTACGCCCTCCTCGAAGACCCCGTGGGTGGAGGGGTAGGTGAGCATGATCGCCGAGAGGGCATCGCTATGCTGCTCGGCCTTGGCGCGCAGGTCGGCCAGGTCGATATTGCCGTCGGCGTCGCACTCCACCACCACCACCTTCATATGCGCCATGGCCGCGGAGGCGGGGTTGGTGCCGTGGGCGGAGCTGGGGATCAGGCAGACGTCGCGATGCCCCTGGCCCTGGGCCGCCTGGTAGCGGCGAATGGCCACCAGGCCGGCATATTCACCCTGGGCGCCGGAGTTGGGCTGCATGGAGATATGCTCGTAGCCGGTGATCTCCACCAGGAAGGCGGCCAGCTCGTCGATCATCTGCAGGTAGCCGGCGGTCTGATCCTTGGGCGCGAAGGGGTGGATATTGGCGAATTCCGGCCAGGTGATCGGCACCATCTCGCTGGTGGCATTGAGCTTCATGGTGCAGGAGCCCAGCGGGATCATCGCATGGGTCAGCGACAGGTCCTTGTTCTCCAGGCGCTTGAGGTAGCGCAGCATCTCGGTCTCGCTGCGGTAGCGGCGGAAGTTGGGATGCGTCAGGAAGTCGCTCTCGCGACGGCAGGCGGCGGGGATGCCGCTGATGCCGCCCTCGGCGACGGCCTCGTCGAGGGCGGTCACCGAGAAGCCGTGCTCCTCGCCCATCAGCACATCGAAGAGCACGTCCAGGTCGTGGGCGGTGGTGGTCTCGTCGAGGCTGATGCCCACGTCGCCGTCGGCGAAGTAGCGCAGGTTGACCTCATGGGTCATGGCGCGGCCATGGATCTTGCCGGCGTCCACGCCGGTCAGGCGCAGGGTGTCGAACCAGCTGTCATGGGCCAGGGCGATGCCCTTGCGCGCCAGCGCCTCGGCGAGGATGGTGGTCAGGCGATGGATGCGGGTGGCGATGGTGCGCAGCCCCTCGGCGCCATGGTAGACCGCGTAGAAGCCGGCGATATTGGCCAGCAGCGCCTGGGCGGTACAGATATTGGAGGTGGCCTTCTCGCGGCGGATATGCTGCTCGCGGGTCTGCATGGCCATGCGCAGCGCCTGGTTACCGCGGGCGTCCCGGGAGACGCCGATGATGCGCCCGGGGATCGAGCGCTTGAGCTTGTCGGTGGTGGCGAAGTAGGCGGCGTGGGGGCCGCCGAAGCCCATGGGCACGCCGAAGCGCTGGGTGTTGCCGACGACGATATCTGCGCCCAGGGCGCCGGGCTCGGTGAGCAGCACCAGGCTCATCAGGTCGGCGGCCACGCAGGTCATGATGCCCTTGGCCTTGGCGGCGGCCAGCAGCGGCGCCAGGTCGTGGATCTCGCCGCTTTGCCCCGGGTACTGCAGCAGGGCACCGAAGACGTCGTGGTCGGCGAGCTCCGCCGCCGGGGCGACGATCAGCTCGAAGCCGAAGTAGTAGGCCCGGGTGCGCACCACGTCCAGGGTCTGGGGCAGGACGTCGTCGGCGACGAAGAAGGCGTTGGACTTGGCCTTCTTGTTGGCCCGCTTGCACAGCGCCATGCCCTCGGCGGCGGCGGTGGCCTCGTCGAGCAGGGAGGCATTGGCCAGCTCCATGCCGGTCAGGTCCATTACCGTCTGCTGGAAGTTGAGCAGGCCCTCCAGGCGGCCCTGGGCGATCTCCGGCTGGTAGGGGGTGTAGGCGGTATACCAGCCCGGGTTCTCCAGTACGTTGCGCTGGATCACCGCCGGCAGGTGGGTATTGTAATAGCCCTGGCCGATATAGGTCTTGTGGACCTTGTTCTGGCGCGCCAGGCGCTTGAGGTAGTCGAGGGCCTCGGCTTCGCTCTTGGGCGGATCGAGATCGAGTTCGCGGTCCAGGCGGATCGCCGCCGGCACGGTCTGCTCGATCAGGCTGTCGACGCCATCGACCCCCAGGGTCTCGAGCATGCGGGCAATATCCTCGGCCCGCGGGCCGTTGTGACGTTGGATAAAGGCATCGTGGCCGGCCAGTTCGGCCAGGCGGCGAGTGTCATGAGCCATGGAACACCTGTAGGCAAGCGGGGCGCGGCCCCGGGGCAGCGAGGGGAGAGGCCGGGTGAGGGGGTCACCCGGCGAAACGACGGCTTATTCGGCGTCGGCCAGCTTGGCGTAGGCCTCGGCGTCGAGCAGGCCCTCCAGGGCGCCGGCATCGGCCAGCTTGAGCTTGGCGATCCAGCCATCCTCGTAGGGCGACTCGTTGACGGTTTCCGGGGCGTCTTCCAGGGCCTCGTTGGCCTCGAGCACCTCGCCGGCGAGGGGCGCGTAGAGGTCGGAGGCGGCCTTCACCGACTCGATGACGCCGAACTCCTCGCCGGCGTCCAGGCCACGGCCCACCTCGGGCAGCTCGACGAAGACCACGTCGCCCAGGGCCTGCTGGGCATGGTCGGTGATACCGAGGGTCACGGTGCCGTCGCCGTTGTCCAGCACCCATTCATGACTGTCGGTGTAGCGCAGGTTGGCGGGGATATTGCTCATCGCAGGTTTTCCTATACGAAAAGGTTTTCAGATCGGGCGAATCCTAACCCCTAACGCCCGTTTTGGCCATGTCGACGGCGGCCTGGTGGGTGCGTCGAGGCTTATTACAGGGTGGTCTTCCCCCGGCGGGGTGTCCAGGCAGGGGAGGTGATCCTCCGCCGAGGACTTGTGGTCCCGCTCCAGGCTCGATAATGTAGCCCATGTTTCCTATCGGAAACAAATTTCTCGTCAATGGCCGGCCGAGACGCCCCCATGCCTCAACGGTCCCTGGCATGGGTCATCTGCTATTCTACATTAGACGTAGCAAGGCAAAAATTTCTTATAGTGGACTGGAGAAAAGGCGGAGGGATCCGCTATGTTACGCACTCTCTGCCGATCCCCTGACTGATCCAGGGGCGGCGAGTCGAGATATCGCACGCGAACCACGCGTGCCCAACAAGAATAGTCAAGGGGGAACGATCCCATGGAAGCCTTAACGAATCTGTTCAGTGCGATCAATAGCGTGGTCTGGGGCCCGCTGATGTTGATCCTGCTGCTGGGGGTGGGCCTCTACCTGCAGCTGGGTCTCAGGCTGATGCCAATCCGCAAGCTGGGGACCGGCTTCAAGCTGATGTTCCAGGGGCGCGCCGCCAAGGGCGAAGAGAAGGAGGGGGAGATCTCGCCCTTCAATGCCCTGATGACCGCGCTCTCCGCCACCATCGGTACCGGGAACATCGCCGGGGTGGCCACCGCCATCGCCCTGGGGGGGCCGGGCGCGGTGTTCTGGATGTGGATCACCGCCCTAGTGGGGATGGCCACCAAGTTCTCCGAGGCGGTGCTCGCCGTGCGCTACCGGGAGGTGGACAGCACCGGCAACCATATCGGCGGGCCGATGTTCTATATCAAGAATGGCCTGGGCAAGAAGTGGGCCTGGCTGGGGGGCGCCTTCGCCTTCTTCGGCGCCGTGGCGGCCTTCGGTATCGGCAACACCGTGCAGTCCAATTCGGTGGCCGATGCCCTGGATTCCACCTTCGGTGTCCCCCACTGGCTCACCGGGGTGGTGATCATGGTGCTGGCCGGGGCGGTGATCCTGGGCGGTATCAAGCGTATCGCCAAGGTGGCCGGTAAGCTGGTGCCGATCATGGGTATCCTCTATATCCTGGCGGGCCTGGTGGTGCTGTCGGTGAATGCCAGCCAGATCGGCGATGCCTTCTCGATGATCTTCTACTATGCCTTCAATCCCCATGCCGCCATGGGTGGCTTCGCCGGGGCCGCGGTGATGGCGGCGATCCGCTTCGGGGTGGCCCGCGGGATCTTCTCCAACGAGGCCGGCCTGGGGAGTGCGCCCATCGCCCACGCCGCGGCGCAAACCAAGAACCCGGTGCGCCAGGGGCTGATCGCCATGCTGGGCACCTTTATCGACACCATCATGGTCTGCACCATCACTGCCCTGGTGATTCTCACCTCCACGGTGTGGGTCGAGGGCGAGGCGGGGGCCTCGCTGACCGCGCTCTCCTTCGAGGCGGCGCTGCCCGGCATGGGCAACCAGATCGTCTCCCTAGCGTTGGCGATCTTCGCCTTCACCACCATCCTCGGCTGGTCCTTCTATGGCGAGAAGTGTTTCCAGTTCCTGTTCGGTACCCGCTCCATCATGCTCTACCGGGTGCTGTTCGTGCTGGCCATTCCGCTGGGGGCCATGGCCCAACTGGGCTTTATCTGGCTGATGGCGGATACCTTCAACGCCATGATGGCCATCCCCAACCTGATCGCCCTGGCGCTGCTGTCGCCCATGGTCTTCAAGCTGACCCGAGACTATTTCGACGGCAAGGACGTCCTGCCGGGTGAGGATCTGCCCAAGTAAGCGGCCGGCGGGCGGCATGCGTCGCCCGCCACCGCTCGACCCCAACCTGTCACGGAAAACACCATGAGCCAACTCGACAAGACGCCGCTGTACGACCTGCACGTGGAGCTGGGGGCCAAGCTGGTGCCCTTCGCCGGTTACGAGATGCCGGTGCAGTACCCCCTGGGAGTCAAGAAGGAGCACGAGCATACCCGCAGCGCCTGCGGCCTGTTCGATGTCTCCCATATGGGGCAGCTGATCCTGCGTGGGCCGGACCCGGCGGCGGCCCTCGAGGCTCTGGTGCCCGCGGATATCGTCGGCCTGCCGGAAGGCATGCAGCGCTACGCGCTCTTTACCAACCCGGAGGGGGGCATCCTCGATGACCTGATGGTGGTCAACGCCGGCGATCACCTCTACCTGGTGGTCAATGCCGCCTGCAAGGCCCAGGATATCGCCCACCTGGAGGCCAACCTGGCATCGGGCCATACGCTCGAGCCGCTCGATCGGGGCCTGCTGGCCCTGCAGGGCCCCCAGGCCGCCGAGGTGATGAAGCGCCTCTGCCCCGCGGCCGGCGAGCTGGTCTTTATGCAGCACGGACGCTTCACGATCGATGGCATCGAGGCCTGGGTGAGTCGCAGCGGCTATACCGGCGAGGATGGCTTTGAGATCTCGGTGGCCGCCGCCGACAGCGAGGCCCTGGCCCGGCGCCTGCTGGCCGAGGCCGAGGTGGAGGCCATCGGCCTGGGGGCGCGGGACTCCCTGCGCCTGGAGGCGGGCTTGTGCCTCTATGGTCACGATATCGATACCGCCACCACCCCGGTGGAGGCGGGGCTGATCTGGGCCATCGGCAAGCCGCGCCGGCTGGGCGGCGAGCGTGCCGGCGGCTTCCCCGGCGCCGAGCTGATCCTGCAGCAGGTGCAGGACAAGGATCACCGCCGCAAGCGGGTGGGCCTGCTGGGCGAGGGGCGTGCCCCGGTGCGCGAGGGTGCCGAGCTGTATAACGCCGAGGGCGAACGCATCGGCGTGGTGACCTCCGGCGGCTTCGGCCCCAGCGTGGGCAAGCCGGTGGCCATGGGTTATGTCAGTATCGAGGCCAGTGACCCCGAGACCCAGGTGTTCGCCGAGGTGCGCGGCAAGCGCCTGCCGATGACGGTGACCAGGATGCCCTTCGTGACGCCGGGTTACTATCGCGGCTAGTCTATCGCACCCCTTTTTATACCGTTATCTTGCTGCCATTGACCCGGGTGGCAACGCCGAAGGCCGAACGCGATGCGTTCGGCCTTCGGCGTTGATGGGGATCAGGGCCGGCGCGGCTGGATATGGCGGAAGGTGAGGTTGATCCGCAGCCCGGGTTGGTGAATTCGCCCCTGGCGGGGCAAGAGGGCGTGCTGGAGCACGGCCTGGCAGCTGGGGCCCATGACCAGCAGGCTGTCGTGGGGTAGCCAGAGATTGAAGGCGGGACCCCGGCGGTCCTTCCAGCGGAAGCGCAGCGGCCGCTCGGCGCCCAGGGAGAGGGCGGCGATCACCGGCGCCTCGCCCAGCTCGGGCTCGTCGTCGCTATGCCAGCCCATGCGCTCCTGGCCGTCGCCATAGCGATTGAGCAGTACGCTATTCAAGGCGCGGGGCAAGCCCAGCGCCGCCAGGCATGACTCGATCTCGGCCTTGATCCCAAGCAGTTCGGGATGCCAGGGCTGGGGGGTAAAGTCGCGGCCCGAATAGCGGTAGTGCGCGTCGGGCTCGCCCATCCAGGCCTGGCGGCGGGGGATCGGGTACTCGCGGCCATAGAGCCTGAGGGTGGGACGCTGCCAGGGAACCTCGGCGTCCAGGCGGTGCAATAGTCGGGTCGCCATGGGCTCACCCAGCACGCCGTCCCGTCGCCATAGCGGCGGATCATCCAGCAGCAGCTGCCAGGAAGAGGGGCTTGACATGGGCATTCGCCAATGAACGTGGAGCCCCTAGTGTGCCAGAGCCTGGGCCGTCACGGGGAGCCAGTACAGGCTGATCAGGCCGATGGTCAGGCCCAGCAGGGCGCCGCCGATCACATCGGAAATATAGTGCAGCCCCAGGCCCACCCGGGAGAGGGCGATCAGCAGGGCCAGGGGCAGCACCAGCAGCAACAGCCAGGGCTGGGTCGCCGCGGTCAGCAGGCTGAAGATCACCGCATGCAGGGTATGGCCGCTGGGGAAGCTGTAGCGATCCCGCGGCGGTTCCCGGCAGGGAATGGCCCGGAAGGTGATGGAGGGGCGCTCGCGGCAGAGCCGCGTCTTGATCAGGCGGTAGAGGCTGACCGCTACCAGGGCGGTGAGGCTGAAGTGCAGCATCAAGCGCCAGCCCAGGGCACCATGCAGCAGCGGCTGCAGGGCGATCAGCAGCACCCAGGCGGGCCAGTCCCCCACTCGGCTGGCCAGGCGCAGCAGGCCGAGGGGCAAGGGCGCGGCACTGGTGGCTACCGCCAGGCGGTGGCACAGCGACCACTCCAGCAGATCCAGGCGCCGGAAGAGGGCAGGGGTGCGAGGCGTGATCATCATGGGGCCTCCTAACGGGCCGAGGTCGGCACTCGGTGGGTGGGGGCAGGACGCACTTGCCGGACCCCCTCGAGGATGGCCAGGAAGTCATCGGCGATTCGTGACCAGCTCTGTTCGGCGACCGTCAGGCGGGCGGCTCGGCCCAGTTGGCCCCAGCGTGCCGGGCTCTGGCAGAGTCGGCAGGCGGCGGCGATAAAGGCCTCGTCATCCCCGGGCGCCACGCTGACGCCGTTATGGTCCGCCTCGATCAGCAGTGCCGCGGCGGCGGTGGCGAAGGCCACTACCGGCAGGCCGCTGGCCATGGCCTCGGTCACCACATTGCCATAGGTCTCGGAGAGCGACGGAAACAGCAGCAGGTCGGCGCTGGCATAGTGGCGGGGCAGGTCGTCCGGGGGCACGAAGCCGCAGAAGTGGGCCTCGGGGAGCTCGGCGGCCAGGGCCTGACGCTGGGGGCCATCGCCGACGATGACCTGAACCAGGTCCGGCCGCAGGGCCTGCATGGCGCGTACCGTGCGCACCAGCAGGGTCAGGTTCTTCTCCTTGGCCAGGCGCCCCACGTGCAGCACCACCGGCTGATGGGGTTGGGCGCCCCAGGCCAGGCGCAGCGCCGCATCCCGTTTATCCGGAGCGAAGCGCCCGGTATCGACGCCGCGACCCATCACCGCCAGGTTGGCAAAGCCCTGCTCCGCCAGCCGGCGAGCCTGCTCCGGTGTCGGTACCAGGGTGGCGCCGGTGCGGTTATGGAAGCGGCGTAGCCCGGCGCGCACCAGCGGCTTGAACAGGCCCATCCCATAGGCGCCGGCATAATGATCGAAGTCGGTATGGAAGCCGCTGACGGTGGGGATCATTAGCCGTCGGGCGGTGCCCAGGGCGGCCCAGCCCAGGGGGCCTTCGGTGGCGAGGTAGGCGATATCGGGGCGCTGCCGGCGCCAGAAGCGGTGAAGGGCGCGGCGCGCCGGCCAGCCCAGGCGCACCTGCCGATAGCCGGGCAGGGGCAGGCTCCTGACCTGAAGTTCGGCCTGCATGCCGGGCTGGCGCAGCCCGTCATCGGGGCGCGGTCGAATCAGTTGAAGCTGGTGGCCTCGCGCCAGTAGCTCCTCACCAAGCCGTCCCAGGGTATGGGCCACGCCATTGACCTCCGGCGCCCAGGTCTCGCTGACCAGACAGATACGCATCGCCACTCCTGACTATCATCGCTCGTTATAGCGCCTAGCCTGAGTCTCGGCGATGACAGGGGTGGGGCGAAGGGATGACGACGGGATGACAGCGGGACCCGAAGGCCCCGTGTTTGGTGTGGCTATCGGCGCAAGACCCGCCGCGGATCGACGGGCCTGCCGCCATGGCGGGAACCGGAAAGCGGCGAACAGGAGGCGTTAGCGCAAGACCCGTCGTGGATCGATGGGCCTGCCGCCATGGCGCATATCGAACAAGAGATCGTAGCGCCCGGTCTCCCCATGGCGTCCCACGGTGCATAGCGGGGTGCCGCGGCTGATCCGGCGCCCCACCTCCACCGACAACCGTTCGCACTGGGCATAGACGCTTTGCAGGTTGCCGTCATGGTGGACGATGACCACCCGCCCGAGCTGGCGCATGCTGCCGGCGAAGCGCACCTCACCATCCGCCACGGCCTTGGCCTGGGCGCCGTTGCCGGTGGCCAGCAGCATAGGCTGCAGGGTGCCACGGCTGTCGGTGCCGTAGTGGCGAATCACCCGGTAGTCGTTGAGGGGCCAGGGCCAGTTGCGTGCCGACGATGGCAGGTCGCCGGGATCCGGGCGAGCGGGAGTGGACGCGGGGCGTGACGAGCCGCCGCTCGCGGGACGGCTGGCGGTGCTTCGGCTGGGCGCGCCGCCGCGCAGGGGCACCTGGATGACCTGACCGACCCGCAGGCGATTGGGCTGCTGGCCGGGGTTGGCGGCCTGGATACGGGCGCTGGTGGAACCGAAATGACGCGCCACCGAGGAGTAGGTGTCGCCGGGACGAATCTGGTAGCGGTAGGGGCCGCCGGAGGGGGCGCGCTCGTTGGCCGTGGGCACCAGGAGCCGCTGGCCCACCGCCAGGCGGCGGGCATCCACGCCGGGGTTGAAGCGCTGGAGCCGGGCCAGGGGCACATCGGCGCGGCGGGCGATGGCGCCCAGGGTGTCGCCGCGCTGGATGGTGATCCAGTTGCCGGCGATGGGGGCCTGGCCCAGGCGGCGGGCCTCCCCCGAGTGGCCGGCACAGCCGCTGACCAGGAGGGCCAGCAGGATCAGGATCAGCGCCAGGCGTCGAGACGCCGATCCTTGTCTTGCCAAAGGGCGTTGAGCCATGAGTGGAAGCGTTCCTTGTAGTCCGGATCCTCGTGATAGTCGCCCCCCGGCATCCAGCTGGGTACCTCGAGGCGCCGGGCATATAGCCGAATCTCGCCCTCGCGGCCACACAGGAAGTCCCAGAAGGTGGGATCGGGCCTGGCATAGTCCAGCGTCACATCGAGGATACCACTGAGCTGGTCGCCGAGCTGGCCCAACACCTGGGCGGTGCCACCGGCCCGGGGCCTGAGCAGGTGACGATAGGGACTCTGCTGGGCGTCATGCTTGGCGGGGGTAAACCGGGTGCCCTCGACGAAGTTATAGATGGCGATGGGCAGCTCCCGGGCGCGCTCGCACATGCGCTCGGTGGCCTCGCGATCACGCCGGGCCAGGTGCGGATGGCGCTCGCGCTGCTCGCGATTGAGGCGACGCATAAAGGGGAACTCCAGGGCCCACCAGGCCAGGCCGACGATGGGCACCCAGATCAGCTGGCGCTTGAGGAAGAAGCGTGGCATGGGGATACGTCGATGCAGCACCAGCTGCAGCATAAAGATATCGGTCCAGCTGCGGTGATTGGAGAGCACCAGCCAGCGCTGGTCCTGGCTCAGTCCCTCGGGCACCTCGGCCTGAAGCCGGGGCTTGAGCCAGTGGCGCATCCACCAGAGGTTGAGACCGATCCAGTTGAGGGCGATGAAATTCAGCCCCTGGAGTACCCGCAGGCGCAGCCGGTGACCGGGGGTGATCACCTTGACCAGGGTCAGCAGCAGCAGGGGAATCCCCCAGAACAGGGTGGTCAGGGTCAGCAGGAGCAGGCTGACGCTCCCCTTGAGTATTGGCATGCGCGCTCCTCGATGCGCTGAAACAACCGTGCCAATGCTACTGTAAGCCGCCCGGGCTGCCCAGCCCGGGCTACACGGCTATTGCACCTGGTGCTCTCCCGCTGTTGAGGCCCGGGGCTATCCTGGAGGCAGGCCTTCGCGGGGCGCTGTGAACCCCTCCCTGGGCGCTACCGATGCCCTGCTTCGCTCTCGCATCCTGCTCCGCTTGCAGGGCCGGTGCTGGCCATCCATGGCCAGCCCGTTCGGAGCCGTGCTCCTCACCCTGGCATAGGACCCCCGCTCCGTCCTGCCTCCAGCGCCCCTTAGCCATTCCAGCTACGCTGGCCTTGCGCTAAAGCAGGCCATGCTGCTGGGAGAAGAGGTCAAGGTTGTTGTAACTCGGGGAGGTTCTCGAATAGCGCCAGGGCCTCGGGATTGGCCAGGGCCTCGCGGTTGGCCACCGGCTGGTTATGGATGATATCCCGCACCGCCAGTTCTACCAGCTTGCCGGAGCGGGTCCGCGGCAGGTCCGCCACCTGGAGGATCTTGGCCGGCACATGGCGAGGGGTGGCGTGGGTGCGGATGGTCTCGCGGATGCGCTGGCGCAGGGCGTCGTCCAGGGTCAGGCCGTCGCGTAGCCGCACGAAGAGCACCACCCTGACGTCGTCCTGCCACTGCTGGCCGATACACAGCGACTCCAGCACCTCCTCGACCTTCTCCACCTGGCGGGTGATCTCGGCGGTGCCGATGCGCACGCCCCCGGGGTTGAGCACCGTATCCGCCCGGCCATGGATGATCACGCCATCCTCGGCGGTCAGTTCGGCATAGTCGCCATGGGCCCAGACGCCGGGGAAGCGCGCGAAGTAGGCGGCCCGATAGCGTTGGCCATCGGGATCGTTCCAGAAGCCCAGTGGCATGGCGGGGAAGGGGCGGGTGCAGACCAGCTCGCCCTTCTCGCCCGTCACTGGCTGGCCGGCGTCGTTATAGACCGCCACCGCCATGCCCAGGCCGCGGCACTGCAGCTGGCCGCGGTAGACCGGCCGGATGGGACAGCCCAGGGCGAAGCAGGAGACGATGTCGGTGCCCCCGGAGATGGAGGCCAGCAGCAGGTCGGCCTTGATCTCCCGGTAGACGTAGTCGAAGGCCTCGTGGGGCAGCGCCGAGCCGGTGGAGAGCAGGCTCTTCAGGGCCGAGAGGTCATGGTCCTGGCCCGGCCTGAGCCCCGCCTTGGCGCAGGCGGTGAGGTAGCGGGCGCTGGTGCCGAAGCAGGTGACGCCTTCCCGTGCGGCGAGCTCCCAGAGGGAGGCCTGGGTCGGCGCGAAGGGGGAGCCGTCGTAGAGCACCAGGCGGGCCCCGGCGGCGAGCCCCGAGACCAGCCAGTTCCACATCATCCAGCCGCAGGTGGTGTAGTAGAAGAGGACGTCGTCCTCGCCCAGGTCGCAGTGCAGGCGGTGCTCCTTGAGGTGCTGCAATAGGGTGCCGCCGGCACCATGCACGATGCACTTGGGCTTGCCGGTGGTGCCGGAGGAGTAGAGCACATAGAGGGGGTGATCGAAGGGCAGGGGGACGCACTCAAGGCGGGTGGCGTCATTCTCCAGGGCCTTCTGCCAACTGAGCGAGCCGGGGAGGCGATCCAGTGTCGGTGGGCTCCCGGGGTCGAGAAAGGAGAAGACGATCAGCCGCTCGAGATCGGGCAACTGTTCGGCCACGGCCGCCAGCTTGTCGTGGAGGGGGATCGCCTTGCCGTTCCAGTAGTAGCCATCGGCGGCGATCAGCACCCTGGGGGCGATCTGACCGAAGCGGTCGAGCACCCCCTGGACGCCGAAGTCCGGCGAGCAGGAGGACCATAGCGCCCCCAGGCTGGCGCTGGCCAACATGGCGATCAGGGCATGCTCGCTGTTGGGGACCAGGCCGGCGACCCGGTCGCCGGCGGTCACGCCAAGCTCGCTCAGGGTCCGGGCCAGCCGGGCGACCCGGCGATAGAGCTCGGCATGGCTCAGCGGCTCGCGGCGGCCGCGCTCGTCGCAGGCCACCAGGGCGATGGCGTCGTCCTGGCGGCGCAGCAGGTTGGCGGTGACATTGAGCCGCGCCTCGGGGAACCAGCGGGCACCGGGCATCGCCTCGGGGCGCTCCAGGACCCGCTCGCCGGGCTCGCCGATCACCCCCAGGTCCCAGACCTTGCGCCAGAAGGCCTCGGGGTTGGCCAGGCTCCAGGCGTGCAGGTCGGCATACTCGTCCATGGCGATGCCGGTCTCCCGGGTGATTTCGGCCATCAAGCGGGCGAGCCGGGTCGCCTGGCGACGCTGCGGGCTGGGTTGCCAGAGGGGCGTGGTCATGGCGGCCTCCCTTATGGGCTTTACCTATACCCTAGCAGGGAGGGACGGCCTGGCCTCTCACTCTGCTATCACGCCCTGCCACCATTTTACGCCATGCCCCGTAGCGGCTCGGCGAGGATCTCCCGGAGCGCCTGGGCCGCCACCGAGAGCTCCTGACCGGCCGGGGAGAGCACCCCCACCGGGCGCGAGATGACCGGCGCCTCCAGGGGCAGGCAGCGGGCGCCCAGCTCGTGCATCTGCTGGCGGCACAGGGCCGGCACCGCGCTGACCCCCAGGCCGCTGGCCACCATGCGTCCCACCGTGACCAGTTGATGACTCTCGAAGGTCACGGCCAGCTCGATGCCCTGGGCGGCCAGCTCCGACTCCAGCAGCAGGCGCACCATGGAGGGGCGCTGCAGGGTGATCAGGTCATAGGCCAGCAGGTCGGCCCAGCGCAGGGTGCCGGCCTCGGCCAGCGGCGAGTCCGCGGGCACCACCGCCACGAAGCGATCCTCGAACAGCGGCGTAAAGGTCAGGCCCCGGTCGGCCTCCGGGGCGAAGGCGATGCCCAGCTCCACCTGGCCGCGGCGCACCATCTCGATCACCTGCTCGTTGATCACGTCGTGCACCGTCACCGTGATACGCGGGTGGCGGCGGCGGAAGGCCATCAGCGCCGCGGGTAGCAGGTTGCAGGCGAAGGCGGGCATGGCGGCCACCGCCACCCGGCCGAGTTGCAGGGTGAAGCGCTGGCGCAACAGCTCCTCGGTGTTATCCCACTCCGCCAGCAGCCGCTTGGCCAGTGGTACCAGGGATTCGCCCTCCGGGGTCAGGCGCACGCTGCGGGTGCTGCGGGTCAAAAGCGGGCCGCCGAGGCTCTCCTCCAGCCCCTTGATCGCTAGGCTCAGGGCCGGCTGGGAGAGATGCAGGCGCTCGCAGGCCTGGGTAAAGCTCAGGGACTGGGCCACCGCCAGGAAGGCCCGCAGCTGTTTGACGGTCATCGCATTCGGCCTCGCTTTTTATATAACAAGTAAATTAATCCATAAAAAAAACAAACTTAACAAATATATTGTCCGGGGCAACACTGGAACCACTTCTCCGACGACAAGACGAGGCAGAGCAATGGCCGGATTCGACAAGCGGGTTGACTCCTTTGAGGAGGCGATGGACGGCATCGAGAGTGGCATGACCGTGATCGCCGGGGGCTTCGGGCTGTGCGGCATCCCCGAGAACCTGATCGACGAGATCAAGCGCCGCGGCGTGCGCGACCTCACCGTGGTCTCCAACAACTGCGGCGTGGACGGCTTCGGCCTCGGCGTGCTGCTGGAGGATCGCCAGATCAGCAAGATCCTCGCCTCCTACGTGGGCGAGAACGCCCTCTTCGAGCGCCAGATGCTCGACGGTGAGATCGAGGTGGTGCTGACGCCCCAGGGCACCCTGGCCGAGAAGATGCGCGCCGGCGGCGCCGGTATCCCCGCCTTCTATACCGCCACCGGCTACGGCACCCCGGTGGGCGAGGGCAAGGAGGTGCGCGAGTTCAACGGCCGCCCGCATATCCTCGAGGAGGCCATCACCGGCGACTTCGCCATCGTCAAGGGCTGGAAGGCCGACCGTTACGGCAACGTGGTCTATCGCCATACCGCCCAGAACTTCAATCCGGTGGCCGCCACCGCCGGACGCATCACCGTGGTGGAAGTGGAGGAGATCGTCGAGCCCGGCGAGCTGGATCCCAGCCAGATCCATACCCCCGGCATCTATGTGGATCGCATTATCCAGGGCAGCTTCGAGAAGCGTATCGAGAAGCGCACCGTGCGCGACTGAGACCGCGACCGAGACCGTGACCCAAGGCACCGCGACGACAGCGACTCCGAGAGGCCGGCATCGCCGGGCTCCTCCCCAAGACAAGAGGCAACACAGCATGGCACTGACCCGCGAACAGATGGCGCAGCGCGTGGCGCGCGAACTCCAGGACGGCTTCTACGTCAATCTCGGCATCGGCATTCCCACCCTGGTGGCCAACTATGTGCCCGAGGGCATGGACGTGATGCTGCAGTCCGAGAATGGCCTGCTGGGCATGGGCCGCTTTCCCACCGAGGAAGAAGTGGATCCGGACATGATCAACGCCGGCAAGCAGACGGTCACCGCCCGTCCCGGGGCGGCGATCTTCTCCTCGGCGGAGTCCTTCGCCATGATCCGTGGCGGCCACGTGGATCTCACCGTGCTGGGCGCCTTCGAGGTGGATCAGCAGGGCAATATCGCTTCCTGGATGGTGCCCGGCAAGCTGATCAAGGGCATGGGTGGCGCCATGGACCTGGTGGCCGGGGCGGATAACATCATCGTCACCATGACCCATGCCTCCAAGCATGGCGAATCCAAGCTGCTGTCGGAGTGCAGCCTGCCGCTCACCGGCGCCGGCTGCATCAAGCGGGTGCTCACCGATCTGGCCTACCTGGAGATCGAGAATGGCGCCTTTATCCTCAGGGAGCGCGCCCCCGGGGTCAGCGTCGAGGAGATCGCCGAGAAGACCGCCGGTCGCCTGATCGTCCCGGACGAGGTGCCGGAGATGACCTTCGACTAAGGAGACCGCTCAAGACCGAGAAAAGGATGAGCCGTTTTATGCGCCCGGGCCTGCCCGGGCGTTTGTCGTGGGGAGCACGGGTTATTGAACGCCTGATGACGAAAAACTGACCAAGTCGTGACCGCGCCCCTGAGGCTCTTGCCGGGCCCACCCTATGCAGCCACTTTGCACAGCGTTATCCACAGAAACTGTGCATAACCAATGGCTAGGCCGGCTCGCGACAGGCTTAGGCCGGCTCGCAGCGGGAATGTGAATATCGCTGGGTAGCCGGCCGGGACCATCCAGCGCATGGGGTCATTCGACAGGCTTAGGCCAGCTCGCAGCGAGTATGACTGGGTAGCAGCAACTCGGCGGCGCGCTCCTGACCGCCGGCCAGGCACTTCTGTACCAGGGCCAAGCCGCCCAGGGGAATGCGGTGCTCGTCGCCCTCGGCGAAGGGCAGGCGTTGGGAGCAGGTGGCATAGAAGCGGTACTGGAGCAGCGGCGAGACCGGGAAGATACCGTGGTGGCGATCCGCATCGCCGTGGAGGCCGGCCTGCTGCAGCTGGGCATTCAGGTGATCGATGGGACTGCCCAGGCGATCGCAGTCGAAGCCGACATGATGCAAACGAGGCCCCATGACCGACAGCCAGGCGGCGATGGGATGGGCCGCCTGGAGGCGTTGATAGGTGGCCCAGCTAGGCATCGGCCAGGGACGACCACGGCATAGCAGGTTCTGCCCGCGGCAATCCTCTCGATGCGCCTGGGTGATCAGGGCCTGAAGCTCGGCCCGAGGCTCCCGGGTCAGGGTGCCCAGCTGCAGTTCGCCCAGGGCCAGCCAGGGGCCGTCATCCGGTGGCGCCAGCAGGGTGACCAGCAGGCCTCGATCGGCCATGGCGTAGCGTTCGCAGCTGCGATAGCCGAAATGGCTCAGGGTAGGCAGCAAGGCCCCGGCAGCGAGATTGCCGTGATTGAGGGTCAGCAGGGCCAGATACTCCGGCGGCTGCTCCAGGGGCCACAGGCGTAGCGCACCGATCTCGGGATGCTGGTGCACATAGTCGAGCCACAGCTGTTGTAGAAATTCGTCCCGTTGCATTGCCTGACCGCTCCTCACCCCGTGGTATGGCTCGAGTATAGGCGCCCGGCGCCCTTGAGCTTTCAACGAGAGAGGGACGCGGCATCAGGCCTTGAGCAGGGCGGCGGCGGCCTGGTTCATTTCCGCTTCCTCGTCGGTGGCCAGTACCCATAGCCGCGGCCCCCGGCCGCGATCCAGGCGCGGGCCCTGCTCGGCGTTGCGCCGTGGGTCCAGCTCGACGCCGAGCCAGCCGAGTTGGTCGCAGACCCGTTGGCGAACCGGCGTGGCATGCTCGCCGATACCGGCGGTGAAGACCAGGGTGTCGAGGCCACCGAGGACCGCCACCAGGGCGCCGATTTCACGCAGTATGCGGTGCACGAAGAGATCCACCGCTTCCTGGCAGGCGGGCTCATGACTGGCCAGGAGGTCGCGCATATCGTCGGAGTGGCCGGAGACGCCCAGCAGGCCGCTCTCCTGGTAGAGCAGGCGCTCGATCCGGGCGGCGTCCCAGCCGCGCTGCTGCTGCAGGTAGAGCAGTACCCCCGGATCCAGGGCGCCGCACCGGCGCCCCATCATCAGCCCGTCCAGGGCGGTAAAGCCCATGGTGGTGGCCCGGCTCTCGCCCTGGTGCATGGCACACAGGCTGGCGCCCTGACCCAGGTGCGCGACGATGGTGCGACCGCCGGCCTCATCGCCCTCCAGCGCCCGCAGGCGCCGGGCGATATAGGCATAGGAGAGGCCGTGGAAACCGTAGCGCAGGATGCCCTCATCGCTGAGCGCCCGGGGCAGGCCGAAGAGCTGATGGAGCCGCGGCTGGCGGCGGTGGAAGGCGGTGTCGAAGCAGCCGATCTGGCGCGTCCCGGGCAGGCGCTCGCGGCAGGCGCGGACCACCGCCAGCGCCTGGGGCTGATGCAGCGGCGCCAGGGGCGAGAGGGCCTCGAGGCGGGACAGGGTGGCCTGATCCAGCACCACCGGGGCGGCGAAGTCGCGCCCGCCATGCACGATACGGTGAACGATCGCCTCGAGGTGGGCCAGCTCGCCACTGGGTTCCAGCCAATCGAGCAGCGCCGCGGCCGCGGCGGGGGTGTCCGGGGCCTCGATGGTAGCGGGGGGCACCAGCCCCGCCGGTGCCTCGCCGAGACGCAGCCGCGGTGCGCCGCCGATGCGCTCCAGGGTGCCGCGCAGGCGGCGTGTTTCGCCCTGATAGAGGGCGAACTTGAGGGTCGAGGAGCCCCCGTTCAGGATCAGGCGCGCACCGTAGGGGCCGGGCCCCGACTCATTCAGGGTCATGGCTTCGTGTCTCGTAATAGCGGGCCAGCAGCAGGGCCAGGGCCGCCGAAGCCAGCCGCGATTGGCAGTCGTCGGAGCGGCTGGTCAGCATGATCGGCACCCGGGCGCCGATCACCAGGCCGGCGGCCTGGGCGCCGGCCAGGTGAATCAGCAGCTTGGCGATCATATTGGCGGCTTCCAGGTCGGGGGCCACCAGTACATGGGCCTGGCCCGCCACCTCGGAGTGCAGCCGCTTGCTCCTGGCGGCGGCCAGGGAGACCGCATTGTCGATGGCCAGGGGGCCATCGAGGAGGCCGCCCTCGATCTGGCCCCGCTCGCTCATCTTGCACAGGGCGGCGGCCTCCAGGGTGGAGGGAATATTGGGACGTACCGTTTCCACCGCGGAGAGCAGGGCGACCCGGGGGCGAGTGATGCCCATGGCCCGGGCCAGGTCGATGGCGTTCTGGACGATATCGCGCTTGGCGACCAGGTCCGGGGTGATATGCAGGGCGCCGTCGGTGATCAGCAGCGGCAGGCCATAGCTGGGGACGTCCAGGGCATAGACATGGCTCATCTGACGCTCGGTGCGCAGGCCGGCATGGCGGGAGAGCGCCGCCGACATCAGCTCGTCGGTATGCAGGGCGCCCTTCATCAGCGCCTCCACCTCGCCGTCGGCGGCCAGGGTCACGGCGCGCTCGGCGGAGGCGTGGCTATGCGGGGTGTCGATTAGCTCGATGCCGTCGAGGTCCCCGTCGATGGCCGCGGCGGTGGCCGCGATGCGTCGCCTTGGGCCCACCAGCACGGGGTCGATCAGCCCCTCGCGCCAGGCCGCCAGGGCGCCGCCGAGGGAGGCCTCGTCACAGGGATGAACCACGGCGGTGCGCAGGGCCGGCAGGCCATGGGCATCGTCGATCAGGCGGCGATGGCGCTCACCGGGCCGGGACGGAACTTCCATGACGCTGACTCCCTCGGATAGCGGTCGAGAGTCTCACTCTAGGCCATGGCGGGGTCGGGGGTAAGGGGGACGCCTTGACGCAGATCAGCGTTGGCGGGGAAAAACAACGAAAAACGGCCCCGGGTGGGGCCGTGGGTCTGGCGAGGCGTGGCGCTTACTGGGCGGAGGCTTCCGGCAGCAGGGCCTGGTCGCGCACATACTGGTCGAACTCGGTGAAGCCACCGATATGGGTCTGGCCGACGAAGATCTGTGGCACGGTCTCCACCGGCTTGCCGATGGTCTTCTCCATATCGGCCTTGGTGATCCCCTCTTCGTGGATATCGATGTAGCGGAAGCCTTCGATGGCCTTGGCTTCGCTCAGGCGCTCGGCGAGCTCCTTGGCACGCACACAGAAGGGGCAACCGGGACGACCGAAGATGGCGACGAACATAGTTCTCTCCTTTGAAAAAAACCGGGGGGTGTCGAAAAACTGGCGTCATTCTCTCCGATCCCCCGGCACTTGGCCAATAGGGCTTGGCTACATCGGCTATTGGGCAGGCTTATCGGCTGCCATGGGGCGGCCTGCCGAGGCATCCGGCTAGTCGTCGCCCCGGCCTGGCTGGTAGCGGTCTTCATCGGCCAGGCGCAGCAGCTCGCCCAGGGCGCCATGGATCCCCGGGGCGGTGACCAGCAGGTTCTCGCCATAGAGCTCCTCGTGGAGGCCGCTGGGGCAGGGATAGAGGTGGCCCGCGCTGGCGCCGGCCTCGCGGGCGATCAGCAGGCCGGCGGCGAAGTCCCAGGGCGAGACGCTCTCGTAGTAGGCGTCGAGGCGCCCGCAGGCCACGTCGCACAGGTCCAGGGCCGCGGAGCCGTTGCGACGCACATCGCGGCATTGATCGAGTACCGCCGCCAGGCGTCTGAGCAGGGGCGCGCGACTATCGCGGCGGTAGGGGAAGCCGGTGGCCACCAGGCTATGGGACAGGGTGTCGGCGCGACTCGCCTCGATGCGTTGGCCATTGAGGTAGGCACCCTGGCCCCGCATGGCGGTGAAGGTCTGGCCGAGGAAGGGCGCGTGAACCACGCCCAGGCGCGCCTTGCCATGCTCCATCCAGGCGATGGAGACCGCCACATGGGCCAGGCCATGGGCGAAGTTGACGGTGCCATCGATGGGGTCCACCACCCAGAGCGGGCCGTCGGTCTCCAGGGCCTCGTGATCCGGGGTGAGCTCCTCGGTCAGCCGGGCCTCGTCGGGGAAGTCCCGATCCAGGCCGTCGCGAATTCGCTTGTCCACGGCGAGGTCCACGTCGGTGACCAGCTCATGGCCGTGCTTCAGGCGGGTGGAGAAACCGTGATCGCGACGGGCGGCGATAATCATCTCGCCGGCCTCTTCGGCCAGGGCCTGGGCGCGGGCGAGGCGTTGGGAGAGGTCCATGCTGACTCCTTGAGTAACCGGGCTGGCCTGCCAAGCCTAGCAGAGCGCGGCGAGCCTCCGCAGCTCTTCCCTGGGATGGACTCGAGGGCGCCGTTATACTGGCCGCTCCCACCGCAGGAGAGATGCCATGCAGGCCCTGAGCGTCGATGACTATGCCCGCCTCCAGCAACTGGTGCGCCGCTATCAGCACCGCTTCGCCACCGACATCTATCGCTCGCCCCGGCGTAACCCGCAGCTCACCGTGGACCTGCTCTGCTTCCAGCCCTTCGCGGGGGAGCTCTGCGGGGCCCTGCTGACCCCCGTCTCGCTCTCCCTGGCCCTGGTCTCGCCGACCCCGGGGGGCTTCGCTGCCGAGGCGCCGCCGCGCCGCGTCACCCTGCCCGGCGGCAGCTATCCCTTCGAGCCAGTGGACCTGGGCGAGGGGGAAGGGCTGTGGTGCTGCGAGCTCCTCGATGACCTTCGCGACCTGGGCTCCCTGGCCGAGGCCAACCGGATGGCCCAGCATCTGCTGGCGCGGGTGATGACTCCGGCGAAATCGGCGGAGTAGCCCGGCGCCTTATCGCCGTACGGGACGCTTCTGCAACTTGCCATGTCGAGGGTGCGGCGCCTTAGCGCCGTACTGGGCGCTTCTGCAACTTTCGCTGCAGCGTCCGGCGATGCATGCCCAGGGCCCGGGCGGTGGCGGAGATATTGCCGTCATGCTCCTGGAGCACCTTCTGGATATGCTCCCAGGTGACCCGATTGATGGAGGGCGGGTTATCGGCCAGTTCGGCGCCCGGGTCACCGGCCTGCTTGTCGAAGGCGGCGAGGATCTCGTCGGCGTCGGCGGGCTTGCACAGGTAGTTGACGGCGCCCAGCTTGATCGCCTCCACGGCGGTGGCGATGCTGGAGTAGCCGGTGAGCACCACCACCCGGCAGCCGGGTACCGCCTCCAGCAGCTCCGGCAACAGCTTGAGGCCGGAGTCGTGCTCCAGCTTGAGGTCCAGGGTGGCCAGGGCCGGTGGCGCCTGATGCGCCTTGGCCAGGGCCTCCTCGGCATCGTGGGCCACCAGCACCTCGAAGCCACGGCGGCTCATGGCGCGCTCCATCACATGGCAGAACATCTCGTCGTCGTCGATGATCAGCAGTCGTTCGGGGCTCTTGCTCATGGGGTCCTCTTCTCGTCGGGGTCAGGCGTCGCCGGGCACCTGGCGGGGCAGCTTCACCTCGGTGAGGGTGCCGCCCTCTTCGTGATTATACAGGCTGACCCCGCCCCCGAAGCGGTTGATGGTGGAGTGAGTCAGGAACAGGCCGATGCCCATGCCCTTGGACTTGGTGGAGACGAAGGTGTCCCCCAGTTGATCGGCGATGGACATGGCCACGCCGGGGCCATGGTCGCGGATATCGATGATCACCTCCTCGCCGCTCCAGTCGAGGCTGATGGTGATGTCATGGGGATTGGCATCGGCGGCATTGTTGAGCAGGTTGAGGAGCGCCTGCTCCAGGGTCGTATCCACCGCCATGCTGGGGGTGCCGCGCTTGTCGGCGACCTCGAAACGGTGGCTGACATCGGGGCGCAGCACCAGCCAGCGCTGGATCACCTCGCGCAGCCAGGCCTCGGCGGGGGCGAGCTCCGGTTCCGCCAGGCGGCGGCGGTCGGCGTTGGCCACCAGCGCCTGGAGGCGCGTCTTGCAGGTATCGACCTGCTGGCGCAGCAGGTCGATATCCGCCTCCAGGTGGGGGTGGCCCACGGCGTCCTGGCGCATCTCCTTGAGCAGCACCGCCATGGTCGAGAGCGGCGTGCCCAGCTCGTGGGCGGTACCCGCCGCCTGGGTGGCCACCGCCAGCACCTGCTCGTTGCGCAGCGCCGCCTCCCGGGTGCGCGACAGGGTCTGGTCCCGGCGTCGCAGGGCGTGGGCCATCTTGAAGATAAAGAAGGTCACCAGGCTCGCCGAGAGGCCGAAGTTGATCCACATTCCCAGCACATGCAGGTTGACGTCGCCGATCAGGGCCCCCGGGCCGAGGACGCCGTGGCTGAGCTGGGGCACCGGCTCGTAGAAGACCATCAGGAAGGTGTAGCCGGCCATGGCGCCACTGGCGGTGATCCAGGCATAGAGCCAGGGCAGGGTGGCGGCGGCGATGGTCACCGGCACCAGGTAGTAGGTGATAAAGGGGTTGGTGGAGCCGCCGGTAAAATAGAACAGCAGGGTTAGGCCGGCGATATCGGCGAGCAGGTGACAGAGGTATTCGGTGTCGGTGACCGCCCGGGGGCGGCTGAGTCGCCACCAGGTGGCGATATTGATCAGCCCCATGGCGATGATCACCGCCACCACCGGCAGGGTGCTGAGCTCGAAGCCCAGTACCTCGATGCCGAAGATGATCATGCCCAGGAAACCGGTCCAGGTGATGCCGCGCACGAAGGTCAGGCGTACCAGGTTGCGGTTGGGGGTCGACAACGGCAGGGGCAGGGCGGCTTGCATAGGGGCTCCATCCGATCGGTGGCCCCATGATACCGCAATGCCGGAGCGCTCGGCGTGGCCCGCGGGCCTGGGGGTGGGCCTGGGACCGGGGCAGGTTGTCGCACCCGCGCCGAGGGATCCCGGCGCGGGTGGGTGGTCAAGCCAAGTCCTGGAATTACTCCCCGGCGCTGGCGCCCAGCATGCCGCCGGCCAGGCCGCGGCGTTCGCCGGCCTTGGTCAGGGCCTCCTCGGGACTGCCCGCCATCTCGCGGAACATGCCCATGGAGCCCAGCAGGGCGCTGGATTCATAGGGCACGAAGACCCGTTCGCCCTCCTGGGCCATGGTCGGCAGCGCCTTGATATAGCTCTGCCCCAGCAGGTAGCCGACCACGGTGCGCTTGTTCTCCTCGCTGTCGCCGATGGCGCTAAGCACCAGCTTGATCGACTCCTGCTCGCCCTGGGCACGCAGAATGGCAGATTCCTTGTCGCCCTGGGCGTTGAGGATCGCCGACTCGCGCTGGCCCTGGGCCATGGCGATGGCGGCGGCCTTCTCGCCCTCGGCCTCGGTGACGGTGGCGCGGCGCTTGCGCTCGGCGGCCATCTGCAGGCGCATGGCCGACTCCACCTCCTCGGGCATGGCGATATCCTGCACCTCGACCCGGGAGATCTTCACCCCCCACTTGGAGGCGGCCTCCTCCATGGCGGCCTGGATCTCGTTGTTGACCTCGGCGCGGGACTCGAAGAGCTTGTCGAGTTCCATCTTGCCTACCACCGAGCGCAGGGTGGTCTTGGCCAGCACCTCCACCGCCTGGCTCATGTTCTCCACCTCGTAGACGGCGCGCTTGGGATCGATGACCTGGTAGTAGAGGGCGCCGTTGATATTCACCGTGACGTTGTCGGTGGTCACCACCGGCTGGCCGGGGAAGTCCATCACCGTCTCGCGGCGGTCGATGCGCGTCTCGCTGCTGGTGATGGGGTGGTACTCGTCGCCCATCTTGCGGTAGCGGATCATGGTGATGGCGCGGGGCTGGTCGATAAAGGGGACGATGATATTGATGCCGCTCTCGAGCACCCGGTTGAAGGAGCCCAGGCGCTCGATCACCATCACCTCGGACTGGCGCACAATCACCAGCCCCTTGGCGACGATCAGCACGCCGATCACCACGATCATCAGGGCCGCAATCAGCCCGGGGGAAATCAGTTCCATGGTCTTGCTCCTTGCGTGGGGGAAAACTCAGTCATCGAGGGTGACCTGGGCGGTGGTGCCATCGAAGGCCCGGAAGGTCACCCGGGTGCCCTCCGGCAGGTCGGTGGTGCCATCGGGCAGGCGGATACGGTAGAAGTCGCCGTTGATCTTGATGCCGCTGGCGCCATCGAAGTCGCGCCGCAGGACCGGGTAGTGCCGCCCGCGTTCCACTCCGGTGCCGGTGGTGCCATAGGCGACGCCACGGGGCGAGAAACGTGGCTTGATCACCTTGATGACCAGGGGCACCAGGATCCCCGAGGCCAGCCCCAGGGTCAGCAACTGCAGGCTGAGGCCGGCGCCGGTCAGGGCCGCCAGGGCGGTGAGGCCGGCGGCCAGCGCCAGGGCCAGCAATATCAGCCCGCCGGAGAGCAGTTCGGCGACGCCCAGGGCCAGCGCCAGCAGCAGCCAGAGATAGGCGGGGTTCCACTCCATGGGTGAGTTCCTTGTGGGTAACGATGGCGTTACCATAGCACTCCAGTTACCCCATTCGTCGATCCGACCAGGATAAGGAAGCGTTTCAATGCCCCTGCTGGACAGTTTTCGCGTCGATCATACCCGCATGCAGGCCCCGGCGGTGCGCATCGCCAAGACCATGCAGACCCCCTCCGGCGATCCCATCACCGTCTATGACCTGCGCTTCTGCGTGCCCAACGAGGAGCTGCTCTCGGAGAAGGGCATCCATACCCTGGAGCACCTCTTCGCCGGCTTTATGCGTGATCATCTCAACGGCGATGGTGTGGAGATCATCGATATCTCGCCCATGGGCTGCCGCACCGGTTTCTATATGAGCCTGATCGGCACCCCCGAGGAGGCTCGGGTCGCCGAGGCCTGGAAGGCCGCCATGCAGGACGTGCTCCAGGTGCCCGGCATGGACCGGATCCCCGAGCTCAACGAGTACCAGTGCGGCACCTACACCATGCACTCCCTGGACGAGGCCAAGGCCATCGCCGAGCAGATCATCGCCCGCGGCGTCAGCGTCAACAGCAACGACGAGCTCTACCTCAGCGAAGAGTTTCTCGACCAGGCCACCGCCAAGCCCGCGGAGTAAGGGCGCCCCTGCACCGGGCGGCCGGGGGCCATCGAATATCGCCCCCTCAATGGCCAATCTTTCAGTTTGAGCCGCCCAGCCGGGCGGCTTTTTGCTGCCGAGGCGCCCGCCAAGCGGTCCTGGCGACAAGCCCGGGGGTGCCGCGATACAATGCGCGCCAACCGTCACCTATCGCCCCGGCCACGGTTTGTCCGAGCGCGGGGGTGAGAGCAAATAAGCGATACTGGATAATGACAGAGCAACAGCTGGCCCATGAGGTCGGGCTTCGTAGGACTTTCGCGATCATCTCGCACCCGGATGCGGGCAAGACCACCATCACCGAGAAGATGCTGCTGTTCGGAAACGCCATCCAGCTGGCCGGGTCCGTGAAGAGCAAGCGCGCCGACCGCCACGCCACCTCCGACTGGATGAAGATGGAGCAGGAGCGGGGCATCTCGGTGACCACCTCGGTGATGCAGTTCCCCTATGGCGGGCGCATCGTCAACCTGCTCGATACCCCGGGCCACGAGGACTTCTCCGAGGATACCTACCGCACCCTGACCGCGGTGGACTCGGCGCTGATGGTGATCGACGGCGCCAAGGGCGTCGAGGCGCGCACCATCAAGCTGATGGAGGTGTGTCGCCTGCGCACCACGCCGATCCTCACCTTTATCAACAAGATGGACCGGGATATCCGCGATCCCATCGAGGTGATGGACGAGGTGGAGACGGTGCTCAATATCCAGTGCGCACCGATGACCTGGCCGATCGGCATGGGCCGTCATTTCAAGGGCGTCTACCACCTCTACAACGACACCATCCACCTCTATACCCAGGGGCAGGGCAACCGCATTCCCGAGGACAGGCGCATCGAGGGGCTCGATAATCCCGAGGTGGACGAAGTGCTCGGCGAGGATCAGGCCGAGGAGCTGCGCATGGAGGTGGAACTGGTACGCGGGGCCTCCCATGCGTTCGACCTGGAAGCCTATCGCCGCGGCGAGCTGACCCCGGTCTATTTCGGCACCGCCATGGGCAACTTCGGGGTGCGCGAAATGCTCGACGGCTTCGTGGAGTATGCGCCGGCGCCCCAGCCCCGGGAGACCGATACCCGCACGGTGGAGGCCGAGGACGGTCGCTTCACCGGCTTCGTGTTCAAGATCCAGGCCAACATGGATCCCAAGCACCGGGATCGCATCGCCTTCCTGCGGGTCTGCTCCGGCAAGTACGCGAAGAACATGAAGATGCGCCATGTGCGTCTCGGCAAGGACGTCAAGATCGCCGACGCCCTGACCTTTATGGCCTCGGACCGCTCCCAGGTGGAAGAGGCCTGGTCCGGCGATATCATCGGCCTGCACAACCACGGCACCATCCAGATCGGTGATACCTTCACCCTGGGCGAGGACATGCGCTTCACCGGCATCCCCCACTTCGCCCCGGAGCTCTTCAAGCGCGTCCAGCTCAAGGATCCGCTGAAGATGAAGGCGCTGCAGAAGGGGCTGCAGCAGCTCTCCGAGGAGGGCGCCACCCAGCTGTTTATGCCGCTGGACAACAACGACCTGATCCTCGGTGCCGTGGGTAGCCTGCAGTTCGACGTGGTGGCCCACCGCCTCAAGGAGGAGTACAAGGTCGATTGCGTCTACGAGGCGGTGAACGTCCAGACCGCCCGCTGGGTCTATAGCGACGACGCCAGGAAGCTTGAGGAGTTCAAGCGCAAGGCCAGCGCCAACCTGGCCATCGACGGCGGCGGCTACCTCACCTATATCGCCCCCACCCGGGTCAATCTGCAGATGACCCAGGAGCGCTGGCCGGAGATCCGCTTCCAGCCGACCCGGGAGCACTAAGCGAAGCGTCGAGCCTCGAGGGGCCAGTGCCCGGGAGCGCCATCCTTGCTCCTTGGCGCTTGCCCCTTGTAGCTTATGGCTATGTTGATCGACGCCCACTGCCACCTCGACTTCCCTGACTTCGACGCCGACCGCGAGGCGGTGCTGGCGCGGGCGCATGCCGCCGGCGTCAAGCATATCGTGGTGCCCGGCACTACCCGGGCCCGCTGGCCCGGCGTGCTGGCGCTGGGACGTCGTGACGACGTCAGCGTCTGCCTGGGCCTGCACCCCTACTTTATCGACGAGCATGGCGACGACGACCTGGACGCCCTGGCGGACGCCCTGGCGGCCCGGAGCGTCGGTCCGCCGATCGTGGCGGTGGGGGAGTGCGGCGTGGATGGGCGCCTCGCTGAGACCCTGGACGCCCAGTGGCGGCTCTTCGAGGCCCAGGTGCGCCTGGCCAAGGCGCACCACCTGCCCCTGGTGATTCACTGCGTTCGCGTCAATGACGAGGTGGCCAAGCGGCTGCGTGAGCTGGCGCCGCCCGCCGGTGGGCTGATCCATGCCTTCGCCGGCTCGCCCCAGCAGGCCAGGCGCTTTATCGACCTGGGCTTCGTGGTGGGGCTGGGCGGCGCCCTGACCCATGAACGCGCCCAGCGCTTGCATCGCTCCGTGGCTTCGCTACCGGACGATGGCTATGTGCTGGAGACCGATAGCCCCGATATGCCCCCGGCGGGGCATCGCGGCGAGCGCAACGAGCCGGCCCGCGTCCTGGAGGTGTGTCACCAGGTAGCCAGGCTGCGAGGGCAATCGGTGGCGCGGGTGGCGGCGGATAGCACCGCCACCGTTCGACGGCTCTTCGGCCTCGAGCGGCTGCCGCGCGGTTAGCGGGCCGCCCGGCGGGACTCAGCCCTTGTCGGCCAGTGCCTCCGGGTCGAGGCGCTCGATGGCGTAGGGCAGCTTGAGGCGCTTGAGGGCCTGGCCCTCCACCGTCAAGGGGCCCGGGTCCTCCTTGGTGCTGAGCACCGCCAGGATCTCTGCCTGGCCATAGGCGTCCAGTTCCGCGGAGAGCACGTCCCCCATGGCCTTGCCGGCGGCATCCTCCACCGCACTCCCCGCTGCCGGCAGCTTGTCGCCTTCCAGTTGGGCGCGCACCAGGCGCTTCTTTACCTGACCGCGGAAATGCGCCCGGGCCACCACCTCCTGGCCGGTATAACAGCCCTTCTTGAAGCTGATGCCACCCAGGGCCTCCCAGTTGACCATCTGCGGCAGATAGGCGTCGGCCTGCTCGGCACGAATCCAGGCCAGGCCCGCCTGAATATCGTGCAGGCGCCAGATGGCATTGCCCACCGGCAGGGCCTGGGCGCTAAGGTCCCGCCAGGTCTCGGCGAGGCGTGCCTCGGGCAGGGCGAGCAGCAGCCGCGGGCGTGGCCCCGGGTGGCGCAGCACCAGCAGATCGTCATGAACCACCTGATGCCAGGTCGCCGGTGGCACGATATCCAGCCGGGCCTCCGCCAGGGCCGGCGCCTCCTGGCCGATCAGCCCGAGCAGGGCGATATCGTCCCGGGGCGTCAGGCGGGTCTTGTAGAAGGGGGCGAACTTGCCCAGGTGCTCCGCCAGGGGCGTCACCAGGTCCCGGGAGAGGATCAGCCAGTAGCTATGCTCCGAGCGGCGCAGCAACTGAGCATTGGCCAGCATGCGTCCCTTGGCGGAGCAGAAGCAGGTCAGGGGGGCGAAGTCGCCGTCGGCCAGGTCGACCTGGGCGCTGGCTTGGCCCTGCAGGAAGCGCGCCGCATCGGCGCCGCCGACCTCCAGCACGCCCAGGTGGGCGAGCGGGGCAACCACCGTGGCGTCCAGGGCGCGCCGGGCCGGTTCGGGGGTGGGGAAGTCGAGACGCTCGGCATCGAGCAGCCGGGCCTCGTCCAAAATGCTCCAATCAATCATCGGGATCTCCCTAGTCGGCGATGCGTCGTCATCATCAGGCCATGATACCGCAGGCGCTCTCCCGGGCCGATCCTCGGTTTCTTGCTATCGACATCGGCGAGCCCTGGGCATCGGGGCTCAAGCCGACGCCGCGGCCATGGTAAACTGGGCGTCTTTCCCTCCGACAGCAAGGTGTGGCCATGGCTCACTACTCTCTGGAATTCGAGGGCGTCGAAGACGTCGAACTGATCAACCGTATCACCACCGCCCTGATGATGATGGAGGGCGTCGAAAGCGTCGAGGTGGGGCGCCATGGCGCCGAAGTGGAGGGGCGGGTCAGTCGCCAGGCGCTGATCGGCGAGGTCAAGAAGCTCGGGGTCGAGGCCAAGTAGTCCCCCTTGTCGATTTATACCGTTATCTTGAGAGACGCTCCTTTGGCACCCTGATGGAGGCAATAGCATGAGCAAGCCCTTTCGACTGGCATCCAAGTTCCAGCCCGCCGGCGATCAGCCCGCGGCCATCGATGGACTGGTCGGGGGGCTGGAGGCGGGGCTCGCGCATCAGACGCTGCTGGGGGTGACCGGCTCCGGCAAGACCTTCACCATGGCCAATGTGGTGGAGCGGTTGCAGCGTCCGACCATCGTCATGGCGCCCAACAAGACCCTGGCGGCCCAGCTCTACGGTGAATTCAAGGCCTTCTTCCCCGATAACGCCGTCGAGTACTTCGTCTCCTACTACGACTATTACCAGCCCGAGGCCTATGTGCCCGCCTCGGACACCTTTATCGAGAAGGACGCCTCGATCAACGACCATATCGAGCAGATGCGCCTCTCCGCCACCAAGGCGCTGCTGGAGCGGCGCGATGCCCTGATCGTGGTCTCGGTGTCGGCCATCTACGGCCTGGGGGATCCCGACCAGTACCTCAAGATGCGCCTGCACTTCACCCGCGGCGAGCTGATTCATCAGCGCGACTTCCTGCGCCGCCTGGCCGAGCTGCAGTACACCCGCAACGACATGGACTTCCGCCGCGGCACCTACCGGGTGCGCGGCGATGTGATCGATATCTTCCCGGCGGACGCCGAGGACGAGGCGGTGCGGGTGGAGCTCTTCGATGACGAGATCGACTCCATTCGCCTCTTCGATCCCCTGACCGGCGAGGTGCGGGGGCAGGTGCCGCGTATGACCATCTACCCCAAGAGCCACTATGTGACGCCCCGGGAGACCATTCTCGAGGCCACCGAGTCGATCAAGGCGGAGCTCGTGGAGCGCCTCGACTGGTTGCGCAAGCACGACAAGCTGGTGGAGGCGCAGCGCCTGGAGCAGCGCACCCACTATGACCTGGAGATGATGCTGGAGCTGGGCTACTGCAACGGCATCGAGAACTACTCCCGCTACCTCTCCGGGCGCAATCCCGGGGAGCCGCCGCCCACCTTCTTCGACTACCTGCCGGACGATGCGCTGCTGTTTATCGACGAGAGTCACGTCAGCGTTCCCCAGGTGGGGGGCATGTACAAGGGCGACCGTTCCCGCAAGGAGACCCTGGTGGAGTACGGCTTCCGCCTGCCCTCGGCCCTGGACAATCGCCCCATGAAATTCGAGGAGTGGGAGCGGATCTCCCCCCAGACCATCTTCGTCTCCGCCACGCCGGGCAACTATGAGGCGGAGCACGCCGGCCAGGTGGTCGAGCAGGTGGTGCGCCCCACCGGCCTGGTCGACCCGCAGATCGAGGTGCGCCCGGCCTCCACCCAGGTGGATGACCTGCTCTCGGAGATTCACCTGCGCACCGCGGTGGGGGAGCGGGTGCTGGTGACCACCCTGACCAAGCGCATGGCGGAGGACCTCACCGACTACCTGGACGAGCACGGCGTGCGGGTGCGCTACCTGCACTCGGATATCGATACCGTGGAGCGGGTCGAAATCATCCGCGACCTGCGCCTCGGCGAATTCGACGTGCTGGTGGGGATCAACCTGCTGCGCGAGGGCCTGGATATTCCCGAGGTCTCCTTGGTGGCGATCCTCGATGCGGACAAGGAGGGCTTCCTGCGCGCCGAACGCTCGCTGATCCAGACCATCGGCCGGGCGGCGCGCAACGCCAACGGCAAGGCGCTGCTGTATGGCGATCGCATCACCGACTCCATGCGCCGCGCCATGGACGAGACCGAGCGGCGCCGGGCGAAGCAGCTGGCCCATAACGCAGAGCACGGTATCACCCCGCAGACGGTGACCCGGTCGGTGGCCGATATCCTCGAGGCGGCCCAGGCACCGGGCAAGAAGGGCAGCCGCCGACGCGGCGAGCGCAAGGTGGCCGAACCCCAGGGTATCTACGATCCGGCGGCACTGTCTCCCGAGGCCTTGGTCAAGGAGGTGTCTCGCCTGGAGGACGCCATGTTCGAGGCGGCCCAGAACCTGGAGTTCGAGGAGGCGGCGCGGCTGCGCGACCGTCTCCATGAGCTGAAGGAGCGGCAATTGGCGCTGGGCGCGGTCTAGGGGCCACCCTTGCTGCCGGCGAGTGAGCAGGGGAGGGAGATAAGGAGATCGAATTTATACCGTTATCTTATATTGGCCACCTTATGCCCAGTGCGACCTTGGGGTAAGTCCGTACCGTGAGCAGGGGGGATCGGGTATAATCTTCGCCGCCTAATGGCTCGCGACCCGACGGCCATAGGCACGACCCGACTAGCCAAGGAGTTCCTCCTAATGACCGTGATCCGCCAGGATGACCTGATCCAGAGCGTGGCCGACGCCCTCCAGTACATCTCCTACTACCACCCCAAGGACTTCATCGATGCCATGCATGAAGCCTACCAGCGGGAGGAGAATCCGGCGGCCAAGGATGCCATCGCCCAGATCCTGATCAACTCGCGGATGTGTGCCCTGGGCCATCGTCCGATCTGCCAGGACACCGGCATCGTCACCGTCTTCGTGCATGTCGGCATGAACGTGCGCTGGGATGCCGAGATGAGCCTCGACGACATGATCAACGAAGGGGTGCGTCGCGCCTACCAGCTCCCCGACAACGTGCTGCGCGCCTCGGTGCTGGCCGACCCGGACGGCGCCCGCAAGAACACCGGCGACAATACTCCGGCGATCATCCACCACAAGCTCGTTCCCGGCGACAGCGTCGAGGTGCATGTGGCCGCCAAGGGCGGCGGCAGTGAGGCCAAGTCCAAGTTCGCCATGCTCAACCCCTCCGACAACGTGGTCGACTGGGTGCTGGAGCAGCTGCCCAAGATGGGCGCCGGCTGGTGTCCGCCCGGAATGCTGGGCATCGGCATCGGCGGTACCGCCGAGAAGGCCATGGAGATCGCCAAGGAGGCGCTGCTTGATCCCATCGACATCCAGGAGCTGCAGGCCCGCGGCGCTTCCAACCGTGCCGAGGAGCTGCGCCTGGAGCTGTTCGACAAGGTCAACCGGAGCGGCATCGGCGCCCAGGGCCTGGGCGGCCTGACCACGGTGCTCGATATCAAGGTCAAGGACTATCCGACCCATGCCGCCAACAAGCCGGTGGCGATCATCCCCAACTGCGCCGCGACCCGTCACGCCCACTTCAGCCTGGATGGCAGCGGCCCCGCGGCCCTGCCGGCCCCCAAGCTGGAGGATTGGCCGGAGATCACCCGGGAGGCCGGCGACAACGTCAAGCGCGTCAACCTGGACGAAGTCACCCCGGAAGAGGTGCAGAGCTGGCAGCCCGGCGACACCCTCCTGCTCAACGGCAAGCTGCTCACCGGCCGCGACGCCGCCCACAAGCGCATGGTCGACATGATCGGCAAGGGCGAGCCGCTGCCGGTGGACCTGAAGGGGCGCTTTATCTATTACGTGGGCCCGGTGGATCCGGTGGGTGACGAGGTGGTGGGGCCGGCCGGTCCCACCACGGCGACTCGCATGGACAAGTTCACCCGCACCATGCTCGAGGAGACCGGCCTGCTGGGCATGGTCGGCAAGGCCGAGCGTGGCCCGGTCGCCATCGAGGCGATCCGCGATAACCAGGCGGTCTATCTGATGGCCGTGGGCGGCGCCGCTTATCTGGTGGCCCAGGCCATCAAGCAATCCCGGGTGGTGGGCTTCGAGGATCTGGGCATGGAAGCCATCTATGAGTTCGAGGTGGAGGACATGCCGGTGACCGTGGCGGTGGATAGCCAGGGTACCTCGGTGCATCAGACCGGGCCCGCCAAGTGGAAGGAGATCATCGCCGCCAAGGCTTCCTGAGCCCGGAGGCGATAAGACGCCGCTTATTCTGATATCTTGGGTTGGCCCCGCCGGCCTCGACCGCCTTTGCGCAAGCGAAGCGGCCGGGGCCGCGGGGCCGCCGTCGTCTCGTAGAAGGAGTCATTCATGACCGCCTGGTTACTGGGCCTGGGTATCTTCCTGATACATGTGCTGGGTATCCTGTCGGCGCTGCTTGCCCTGATGTCCAGTCGCACTTCCCAGGGTGCCGTGGCCTGGATCATCTCCCTGGTCACCTTTCCCTATGTGGCCTTGCCCGCCTACTGGGTCTTCGGTCGTCCACGCTTCTACGGCTATGTCTCCGCCCGGGGCGAGCGCGACACCGTGCTGCGCCGGGTGCTGATCGGCTACCGGGAGCGCCTGGAGCCCTATCGGGCCGATCCCGGTCATGGCGATATCCGCGCCGTGGAGCAGCTGGCCATGATGCCGCTGACCAGCGGCAACCGCGCCCAACTGCTGATCGATGGCGAGGCCACCTTCGAAAGCCTCTTCGCCGGTATCGAGGCGGCGGAGGAGTATCTGCTGGTGCAGTTCTTTATCGTCCGCGGCGATGCCCTGGGCCATGAGCTGAAGCGCCGCCTGGAGCGAGCCGCGGAGCGGGGCGTGCGGGTCTACTTCCTCTACGACGAGATCGGCAGCCACAAGCTCGGCGACGGTTACCTCAAGGACCTGACGGAGGCCGGGGTGCATGTCAGCGCCTTCAACTCCTCCCGCGGCTGGCGGCACCGTTTCCAGCTCAATTTCCGCAATCACCGCAAGGTGCTGGTGGTGGACGGTCATCAGGGCTGGCTGGGGGGCTTCAACGTGGGTGTGGAGTACCTGGGACAGGACGCCAGGCACGGTGCCTGGCGGGATACCCACCTGAAGCTGGAGGGGCCGAGCGTGCTGGGCCTGCAGGAGGCCTTCTGGGAGGACTGGCACTGGGCCACCGACGAGGTGTTGAGCCTGGAGTGGGAGCCGCGCAGCACCTGCGAGGAGTGCCAGAACGTGGTGATCGTCCCTTCGGGGCCCGCCGATCGCCAGGACACCGCCAGCCTGCTGGTGCAGCAGGCCATTCATAGCGCCGAGGAACGGCTCTGGGTGACCAGCCCCTATTTCGTCCCGGACCAGGGCGTCCAGGATGCCCTGCGTCTGGCCGCCATGCGTGGGGTGGACGTGCGCATCATGATCCCCGAACGCCCCGACCATCTGCTGGTCTTCCTCTCGGCCTTCTCCTTCCTGCCGGATATGCTCAAGGCGGGGGTCAAGGTCTACCGCTACCAGCCGGGCTTCCTGCACCAGAAGGTGATGCTGATCGACGATCACAGCGCCAGCGTGGGGACCATCAACCTGGACAATCGCTCCTTCCGGCTCAACTTCGAGATCACCGCCTTCGTGCCGGATCGCCGCTTCGCCGCCGAGGTGCGCCTGATGCTGGAGCAGGACTTCGCCGCCTGCCGGCGCATCGGCTACGAGGAGATCGAGGGGCGTGCCCTGTGGCGCAAGCTGATCTCCCGGGCCGCCTATCTGATGTCGCCCATGCAATGAGACTTGTCTCGGCGGAGGGGGCGCTTTCGGAAAGCCGATGCCGGCTACCCGATATCAACGATACAGTGAGGCTTGCGTCGCCGGACGGACGGCTTGCGAAAAGCCGACGCCGCCCCTTGGCCTATTATCGACTTACCGCTAAATTACCCGCTTCGGTGCGGCGTCCCGCCGCCTGTTGCCCTGTCGTCCATCGGGAGTCGTGGTGAACCTCGAAACCAAATGGCTGGAAGACTTCGTCGCCCTGGCCAATACCCGCAGTTTCTCGGCCTCGGCGCGCCAGCGCCATGTGACCCAGCCCGCCTTCAGCCGGCGCATTCGTTCCCTGGAACAGGCCGTGGGGGTGACCCTGGTGGATCGCTCCACCACCCCGGTGGGTCTGACTCCCGAGGGGCAGCTGTTCCTGGTCACGGCGCGTCACCTGGTGGAGCAGCTCAACGAGTGCCTGGGGCACCTGCGCGGCGTCTCCATGGCCAACGAGGCCCTGGATATCGTCGCCGCCCACTCCCTGGCCCTGACCTTCTACCCTCAGTGGATCTCGCGCCTGCAGCAGGGCACCGGCGAGTTGCCCACCCGGCTGGTGGCCATGAACATGGGGGAGGCGATTCATGTGCTGCGAGAGGGCAACTGTGACCTGATGCTGGGCTACTACGATCCTTACGCCACCATGCAGCTCGACGCCAAGGTCTTTCCCTCCTTCTCCATCGGCCAGGTGAAGATGATTCCGGTCTGCCTGCCCGACGGCGACGGCGCTCCCCGCTTTTCCCTGGAGGGCGAAGGCTCGATTCCCTACCTCTCCTACACCCAGGGTGCCTTCCTGGGACGCAGCGTGCGCATGCTGCTCAAGAATGACCCGCTGCGCCTGCGCCTGCGCACCGTCTACGAGACCGCCATGGCGGAGGGCCTCAAGGGCATGGTGATGCAGGGGGTGGGGATGGCCTGGATTCCCGACTTCTGTATCCGCGAGGAGCTGGCCAGCGGGCGCCTGGTGCGCGCCGGTGAGTCCACCTGGGACGTGCCGCTGGAGATCCGTCTCTATCGCTGCTCCCTGGTGCATAAACCCGGCGTCGAGAAGCTGTGGCGGCAGATGATGAAGCTGCCGCGGGATTTCCTGCAGGGCTAGGAGGGAGGCCGGGCGATAAACCATCGGGGGCGCCTTGGGGCGCCCCCGAGGCGTTCAGGGGGTACCGAAATCGGCGGGCAGCCCCAGGAAATTCTGGATAATAAAGAAGTGGTCCTCGAACAGGGTCTCCGGCTCGAGGTCGGCCAGGGCCACCCAGCGGGCCTGTTCGCCGCCCTTGGCGGGCTTGAGCTGGGGGAGCTGCTGCTCGGGACGCAGGGCGAAGTAGAAGGCCTCGGCCAGGGTGCGCCCCCGCCAGCTGCGGTGGGGCTCGTCGAAGAGGCGCTGGCCGCGCAACGAGCCCTTGAGCACCGGCTCCGGCACCTTGAGGCGCACCCGTTCACGCAGTTCGCGCAGGCAGGCGTCAAGCAAGCGTTCATGGGAATTGATAAAGCCCCCGGGCAGGGCCAGCAGCCCCTTGCCCGGCGCCGCGGCGCGACGCACCAGCAGCACATGCCCCGACTGTACCACCACCGCATTGACGGTCACGAAGATCGGCGGGTAGGGGGCCTGTTCCCAGGCCTTGCGGTACTGGTTGAGCAGGTGCTGCTCCTCCAACAGGCGCTGGAAGGCCTCCGACTGCTCCACGAAGGCCTCCAGGGCGTGGTGCACGCTGGGCGGCAGGTCGTGATGGGCACCGGTGGTGAGGTAGTCGGCGGCGGAGGAGGGCGAGCGGAACAGCCGCTCACGGATCTGGGTGGCGGCGATCCCCTCCACCAGGGGCACGCTCACCGATTCCCACTGGGGGAAGAGGGTCAGGTAGTAGCTGGACTGACCGCGACTGGCGCCGATCAGGCCGATGCGCGGCAGCCGGCCGTGGCTCGGGCTGGCGATATCCCGCACCTTGCGCTGCACGTCCCGCACCCAGACATCGTCGTTGTAGAGGGCGTCGAGCAGGGGCGCGATCTCCAGGCGGGCATTCTCCTCGGGATCGAAACAGCTGCGCAGCAGGTCGTGACGCTCCTCGAAGCGCCAGGGGTTGCGCAGGGAACGGGCTTGCCAGGCCGAGCCCACCAGCACGATCACCTGCCGGGCCCGTTTCAGGGCCTCGTGGATCACCGCCAAATGGCCGAGGTGGGGGGGCTGGAAGCGGCCGATAAAGACCAGGCAATCGAAATCGTACCCGGAGGGGGTAGGGGGCATGGGGCACTCCGCCAGGATCGGTGGCGCCTATTATGGAGAGCCCTCCGGCAGGCGGCAACCGAGCCGCGAGGCCAGCGTTCGGCATCCGAGGTGGCCTTACGGTATGCTGAGCGCCTCGGCCAGACAAAGGAGTGCGGTGTGATCAAGGAAACGGTGATCTTCTGGTGGCGTGTCGTGCATGACGCCATTCGCTTATGGCTGGAGCGCAACGCCTTCAGCTATGCCGGCTCGCTGGCCTTCTATACCCTCTTCTCGCTGGCTCCCACGGTGATTATCGCGGTCACCGTGATCGGCGTGGTGCTGGGCGAGGAAGCCGCCCAGGGACAGATCGTGGCGCAGCTCCAGGGCACCATGGGTCACGATGCCGCCACCGCCATCGAGCAGGCGGTGGCTCAGTCGCGGATCGAAGAGTCGGGGCTGTTGCCGACCCTGCTGGGCGTCGGTGCCCTGCTGGTGGGTGCTACCACCGTCTTCGCCCAGATGCAGTTTTCCCTCAATACCCTCTGGGGGGTGACCGCCAAGCCCAGCAGCAACAGCCTGCTGGTGTTTATCAAGAATCGGGTGCTGTCGCTGACCATCGTGCTGGCCATCGGCTTTATCCTGCTGGTCTCGTTGGCCTTCGGTGTCATGGTGAAGAGCCTGCTCGGGCATGCCGAGAACCTGGTGCCGGCGGTGGGGATGCTGGCCGGCAGTGCCGAA
This sequence comes from Halomonas sp. H5, assembly GCF_050613175.1. GTDB lineage: Bacteria > Pseudomonadota > Gammaproteobacteria > Pseudomonadales > Halomonadaceae > Bisbaumannia > Bisbaumannia salifodinae. The sequence continues at coordinate 2,145,285 of NZ_CP192510.1, read as the reverse complement.
TTCCTGCTCTCCCTGGCGATGATCGCGGCGCTCTTTGCGACCATCTTCAAGGTGCTGCCGGACGTGGTGCTGGGCTGGCGGGACGTGCTGGTCGGCGCCCTGGTCACGGCGGTGCTCTTCGCCCTGGGTCGCTACGGCATCGCCAGCTATCTGGCCTATACCGCCACCGCCTCCACCTATGGCGCCGCCGGCTCCGTGGTGATCATTCTGCTGTGGGTTTATTACTCATCACTGATTCTTCTCTATGGCGCGGCCTTTACCAAGTGCCATCTATTGGCCCGCAACAAGACCATCGTGCCGCGTAATACCGCCGTGGTGGTCAAGCACGAACTGCTGGAGTGATGGTGCCGGTGTCAATAACCGCCGTGGTGGTCAAGTACGAACTGCTGGAGTGATGGTGCCGGTGTCAATAACCGCCGTGGTGGTCAAACACGAGCTGCTGGAATAGCCCCAGCGGTTAGAGACGCCAAGGCCGCGCCCTAAGGGCGCGGCCTCTGTCGTTGGAGCTGTTCTATGAGCTAGGCGGCGCGCGGGTGATCCGGGCGAAAGCGCTCCTCGGCCAGGCGGTCGGCGACCTGCTCGGGGCGCTTGCCCTCTCGCTTCGCGCGGGCAAAGATCGTCTCCAGGGTGGCGCCGATGCGTTCCACCTGGGCCAGTACCGCCTGGCGATCGTAGTCGCTGCGACGCTGCCAGGCGACCTCGATCACGCCACCGGCGTTGGCCACGTAGTCCGGCGCATAGAGGATGCCGCGACGGTGCAGGGCCTCGCCGGCGGCGGGCGTCGCCAACTGGTTGTTGGCCGCCCCCGCCACCACCCTGGCCTTGAGTCGCCGGCAGGCGGCCTCATCGATGGCGCCACCCAGGGCGCAGGGGGCGAAGACATCCACCTCGGCATCGAGGATCTCGCCGGGGGGGAGGGTAGCCGCGCCGAGCTCCTCGGCGAGCCGCGCCACGGCGCTGGCATCGATATCGCTGATCACCAGCTTGGCGCCGGCTTTCTCGAGCGAGCGGGCCAGGTGGGCCCCCACGCTGCCGACGCCCTGGACGGCGACGCGTACCCCCTCGAGATCATCGCGTCCCAGGCCGTGCCGCACCGCGGCGCGCAGCCCGTGAAAGACCCCCAGGGCGGTAAAGGGCGAGGGGTCGCCGGACTCGCCCGCGCTGCGGCGCAGGCCGGTGACATAAGCGGTCTCCTCGGCGATCCACTGCATGTCCGTCTCACTGCTGCCGGAGTCCTCGGCGGTGATATAGCGTCCGCCCAGGCGTTCCACCAATCGACCCATGGCGCGCAGCAGCTCTGGGGTCTTGTCGCGCCTGGGGTCGGCAATGATCACCGCCTTGCCGCCCCCCAGGGGCAGGCCGGCCAGGGCCGACTTGTAGGTCATGCCGCGGGACAGCCGCAGCACATCGCTGAGGGCTTCGCCGTCGCTGGCGTAGGGGAAGATGCGCAGGCCACCCAGGGCGGGGCCCAGGTGGGTATTGTGGATGGCGATGATCGCCTTGAGGCCGCTGGCCTCGTCACAGCCGTAGACCACCTGTTCATGGTGGTCGAAATCGGGATGATCGAACATGGCGGGGTCCCTTCGTGGGGTGACTCATTGTTATGCGAGCGCCAGGGGTAGTGGCGTCGCCTTATCGGGCTTATGGCCCTGTGCCTCAGATTAGCCAACGGCGATGCCGCTGCCTAGAGGGGAACAATGACCAGCCCTTGGCGGATGGCAAGCCGGGTGCTAGAACAGGAGGGCAACGGGCCGCCGCGGGCGGAGTCGCCGAAGGGAGGAGCCAGCATGAGCAAGCAGTGCATCAAGGCCTGGGTCAGCGGTCGGGTACAGGGGGTCTGGTACCGCCGGGCGACCCAGGAGCAGGCCCTGCAGCATGGGCTGACCGGCTATGCCAAGAACCTGCCGGATGGTCGCGTCGAGGTGTTGCTGTGCGGCGAGGAGGAGGCGGTCCGGGCCGTGACCCAGTGGCTCTGGCAGGGCCCCCCCGAGGCCCGGGTCAGCCAGGTCAACCTGGAAGAGGCGGCGCCCCGCGACCCGGATGCCTTTATCACCCTCTAGGTGCCTTCCTTGAGCTATTTCAGGGTATCGACGATCCACTGCACCACGGCGGGGCCATCGGCGCCCAGGCAGGCCTCCACCAGGGGCGTGCGGGACCAGCGCTCGTCGATAAAGGCACGGCCCTCGGGGGCGAACAGCGTCTGCCCCGCGGCGTCCCCCTCGGTGATCACGCTCAGGTGGCCCCGGGCGGTGGTGAAGAGCTCCGGGCGCAGCAGCCAGGCCAAGGCGCAGCTGTCGTGGGGGCAGCAGCCATCGATGCCCAGGGCCTGCTGGTAGAACTCCCGATAGAAGGCGTAGCTGCCCTTGAGCACGGCGCCGAGCTCGCCCTGGCCGGCGGCGATGGCGTCCATGTCGGCGGGGCTCAGCACGCAGCGATGGGTGGCGTCCAGGCCCACCAGGGTCAGCGGCCAGCCAGCGGTGAGCACCCGCGAGGCGGCATGGGGGTCATTGAAGATATTGGCCTCCGCCACCGGCGAGACATTGCCTCCCTCCTTGATGGAGCCGCCCATGATGACCACCCGCTTGACCGCCTCGACGATGCCCGGGTCGAGTTGCAGGGCGGCGGCCAGGTTGCCGAGTGGGCCCACCGCCACCAGGGTCACCTCGCCGGGACGGGCGCGGACCGTGTCGACGATAAACTGCGCCGCACTGATCGGCTCCGCCTGGCCCTGTACCTCCGGCAGCGCGATATTGCCCAGGCCGTTGGCGCCATGAATATGCGCCGGGGCCGGGTGTTTGGGCTTGACCAGCGGGCCGGCGGCGCCCTGGGCCACAGGGATACGGCGCCCGGCCAGCTCGCAGAGCAGCAGGGCATTGCGGGTGGCGACATCGATATCGACGTTGCCGTAGGTGGTGGTCAGGCCCAGCAGCTCGATCTCCGGATGGCGCAGGGCGATGGCGATGGCCTGGGCGTCGTCCACGCCCGGGTCGGTATCGAAGATAATCGGATAACTCATGGGGCTGTCTCCGTAGGGGCCAGGTGAGTGGGCATCGGCCTAGTTGCTTTCGTCGCTTTCCATGGGGCAGGGAGGCCATTCGGCGAGGGCGGCATCCACCGCCTCCGCCCAGGGAATGCTGGGGGCGGCGCCGGGGACCTGGACGCAGAGGGCGGCGGCGGTACTGGCCCGTCGCAAACAGGTCTCGATATCGGCGCCGGCCTGACGGGCGGCCAGGAAAGCGCCGATAAAGGTGTCGCCGGCGGCGGTGGTATCCACCGCCTCGACCCGATGGGCGGCCAGGCGCAGGTGCGTCTCCCCGTGGCGGTACTGGACCCCGTCCGCGCCCAGGGTCAGCACCAGTTCCACCTCGGGCAGGCGCTCGGCCAGGGCCTCGAGCAGTGCCGAGGCGGGGCTGGTCTCGGCGAGGCCGGCCAGGGCCGCGGCCTCGCCACGGTTGACGAATAGCAGGTCACAGGACTCCAGTGGCAGTTCCCCGACGGCTTGGTCCATGGGCGCCGGGTTGAAGGCGAGGGTCAGGCCGCGCTGTTTGGCGGCCGCCATGGCCGCGGCCAGGCCGTTGCACTCGTTCTGCAGCAGCAGGGTGGCGCCGGGCTCGGCCTTGGCAATCAGGGCCTCCAGGGTGGGCGTCGCGAAGCCATGATTGGCGCCGGGGTAGAGGATAATGGCGTTCTCGCCATCGTCGTCCACCTGGATCAGGGCATGGCCGCTGGGCGCGTCGACCAGCTCGATGTCGCCGAGCGCCACCCCGGCCTCCTCGAGGGGCGTCAGCGCCCAGGCATCACTGCGCCCCAGGCGCCCCCAGTGAGTGACGCGCCCGCCGGCCCGGGCCAGGGCCAGGGACTGGTTGGCGCCCTTGCCGCCCAGCACCCGTTGGTAGTCGCGGCTGGCCAGGGTCTCGCCGGGACGCACCAGATGCGGCACCCGGTAGACATGATCGATATTGATGGAGCCCAGGTTATAGAGCATGGCGTCCTTCCTGCTGTCCGGCCTGATGGCCGGAAAGAAAAAGCGGAGAGGTCTGGCTGGTACTAGCCTAGCCGGGGAGCGCTTCGCGTGCTTTCACGCAGCCGAGCGATGTCACGAGCTAGGGCAGCGGCCGCGCCAGGTTCTCGGCGGTCAACTGGACCACCCGGGCCCGGGCCTCCGGGGTGATCCAGGCGTTATGGGGGGTGACGATCAGGTTAAGGGGCTCGTCGAGGGCGTCGATCAGCGCATGCCCGTGGCGGGGCGGTTCCTCGGGCAGGCTGTCGACTGCCAGGCCACCGAGGCGGCCCTCGCGCAGCGCATCGAGCGCCGCCGCCTCGTCGATGATGCCGCCCCGGGCGCAGTTGATCAGCAGGGCGCCGGGCCTGAGCCGGGCCAGCAATGTCGCGTCGACCAGGTGCCGGGTGGCCTCGGTGAGCGGGCAGTGCAGGCTCAGCACGTCGGCCCGGGGGGCCAGCTCGGCGAGGGCGGGGCGGGGGTCCGTGGCCTCCCGGCCGGGACGGGCGGCATAGTCGACGCGCATGCCGAAGGCCTCGGCCAGCTCGCCGACTCGGCGTCCCAGCTCGCCCCGGCCGACGATCACCAGGCGCTTGCCTTCCAGTTGCAGGGTGGTGGGGGAGAGCAGGCAGAAGAAATCGCTGCGCCCCCAGTCGCCGGCGGCGACCCGGCGCTGGTAGTGGGGCAGGCGGTTGGCCAGGGCCAGCATCAGCATCAGGGTGTGCTGGGCCACGCTGGCGGTGCCATAGGCGCTGACGTTGCGTACCCTGATCCCCAGGCGCTCGGCGGCGGCCATGTCGATATTGTTGGTGCCGGTGGCCAGCACGCAGATCAGCTTCAACTCCGGCAGGCCCTCGAGCAGCTCGCCATCCAGGACCACCTTGTTGACGATGGCGACCCGGGCGCCTTCGAGGCGCTCCCGGCACTGCTCCGGAGCGGTGGCGGCATGCACCGCCAACTGGTCGACCCGCTCACGCAGGGGGGTAAGGTCGATATCCTCGCCGAGGCTGGCGGCATCGAGTAGCACGGCTTTCATCACAATTCCTCGAGTAACGTCGGCACCTTGCCCCCATGGGGGCGCGACGCGCTATAATGCGGGGCTTTCCGGTGGCCTTGGAAAGGCCGGCGTCAGGCCCCATATTGGCCATCGCCGGCCTGGTCGGGGTGTGTTCCAGGCCAATAGCGTATTCAGGAGTGATTAGAACCATGCCCATCTACGAATATGAGTGCAAGGCCTGTGGCCACCGTCTCGAGAAGCTGCAGAAGGTCAGCGCCGCGCCGCTCACCGACTGCCCCAGCTGCGAGGCCGCCGAGCTCTCCCGCCTGGTTTCCGCGGCGGGCTTCCGCCTGGCCGGCGGCGGCTGGTACGAGACCGATTTCAAGTCCGGCAGCAAGAAGAACCTGGCCGGTGACGGCGCGGCCAGCAAGGCGCCGACCAAGGACGGGGCCGCCGCCTGAGGCGGCCCGACTTCTCCCGATTCGATAAACGCTAGAAAACAGGATTCGACATGCGCAGCCATTATTGCGGCCAGCTCAACGAGACACTGGTGGATCAGACGGTCACCCTCTGTGGTTGGGTGCACCGTCGCCGTGACCACGGTGGGGTGATCTTCCTCGACATGCGTGACCGTGACGGCATCGCCCAGGTCGTGGTGGATCCGGATACCGCCGAGGCCTTCGCCAATGCCGACCGCTGCCGCAACGAGTTCGTGCTGCGCATCGTCGGCCGCGTGCGGCCGCGCCCCGAGGGCACCCAGAACCCCAATATGCCCACCGGTATGATCGAGGTGCTGGCCAAGGAGGTGGAGATCCTCAACACCGCCGCCACCCCGCCGTTCCAGCTCGACGAGCATGGCAAGGTGGGCGAGGAGGTCCGCCTCAAGCACCGCTATATCGACCTGCGTCGCCCGGAGATGCTCGACAAGCTGCGCCTGCGCTCGCGGATCTCCCATAGCGTGCGGGCCTTCCTCGAGGGCCAGGGCTTCCTGGATATCGAGACGCCGATCCTGACCCGGGCCACCCCGGAAGGCGCCCGGGACTACCTGGTGCCGAGCCGCACCCATGCCGGCAGCTTCTTCGCCCTGCCGCAGTCGCCGCAGCTGTTCAAGCAGCTGCTGATGGTGTCCGGCTTCGACCGCTACTACCAGATCGCCAAGTGCTTCCGCGACGAGGACCTGCGCGCCGACCGTCAGCCGGAGTTCACCCAGATCGACCTGGAGGCCTCCTTCGTCGACGAAGACGAGATCATGGGCATCACCGAGTCGATGATCCGTCAGCTGTTCCAGGAGGTCCTCGAGGTCGAGCTGCCCGAGTTCCCGCGGATGCCCTACAGCGAGGCGATGAGCCGCTACGGCTCCGACAAGCCGGACCTGCGCATCCCCCTGGAGCTGGTCGACGTGGACGATCTGATGGCCCAGGTGGACTTCAAGGTCTTCTCCGGCCCGGCCAAGGCCGAGGACGGCCGCGTCGCCGCCCTCAAGGTGCCCGGCGGCGCCGAGCTCTCCCGCAAGCTGATCGATGACTACACCAAGTTCGTCGGCATCTATGGTGCCAAGGGCCTGGCCTGGATCAAGGTCAACGAGCGCGCCAAGGGGCTCGAGGGCCTGCAGTCGCCCATCGTCAAGTTCATGGAGAACGTGATCGACGAGCTGCTGGAGCGTGTCGACGCCCAGGACGGCGATATCATCTTCTTCGGCGCCGACAAGGCCCGCGTGGTCAACGAGGCCCTGGGTGCCCTGCGGGTCAAGCTGGGCGAGGACCTGGACCTCTACACCCGGGAGTGGGCGCCGCTGTGGGTGGTCGACTTCCCGATGTTCGAGGACGACGGCAGCGCCCGCATGCAGGCCCTGCACCACCCCTTCACCGCGCCCTCCTGCGACGTGGCGGCCCTCAAGGCCGATCCGGCCCAGGCGCTCTCCCGAGCCTACGACATGGTGCTCAACGGCACCGAGCTGGGCGGCGGCTCGATCCGTATCCACGACCAGGAAATGCAGCGGGTCGTTCTCGAGGTGCTGGGCATCGATCAGGCCGAGGCGGAGGAGAAGTTCGGCTTCCTGCTCGACGCCCTCAAGTATGGCGCGCCGCCCCACGGTGGCCTGGCCTTCGGCCTCGACCGCCTGGTGATGCTGATGACCGGGGCGCGGACCATCCGTGAGGTGATCGCCTTCCCCAAGACCCAGAGCGCCGCCTGCCTGATGACCGACGCTCCGGGCGAGGTCAGCGGCGAGCAGCTCAAGGAGCTCAATATCCGCCTGCGGGCCAAGGCCAAGCCGGAGGCCGCCGAGTAAGGCGAGCCTCCCCCACGCTCCTCCATACCGGCGCCCCAGAGGCGCCGGTATGTCGTTGGGGCGGGAAACCCTCGTCAGGGAGACGATCGATGATAGGCAAAGACGCTTGTAAAGACGCTCGCAGAGGCGCCGGGGCATGCTGATCCTGGGGATCGATCCCGGGTCGCGGATCACCGGCTACGGGGTGCTCGACGTCGGCGAGACGCGACCCCGCTACGTGGCCAGCGGTTGCATCCGCACCCGGGGCGACGACCTGGCCCAGCGCCTGGCGCAGATCTATGCCGGCATCAGCGAACTGATCGGGGTGCATCGCCCGGGGGAGCTGGCCATCGAACAGGTCTTCATGGCCAAGAACCCCGACTCGGCCCTCAAGCTGGGCCAGGCCCGGGGCACCGCCATCGTCTGTGCCGCCAATCATGGCCTGCCGGTGAGCGAATACGGGCCACGCCAGATCAAGCAGGCGGTGACCGGCACCGGCGCCGCCGACAAGGCCCAGGTGCAGCATATGATCACCGCCGTGCTGGGCCTCGATGGTACCCCCCAGGCGGACGCCGCCGATGCCCTGGCCATCGCCCTGACCCATGCCCATGCGCGCCTCGGGTTGATCAGCCGTGGCAGCTATGGCGGCCGCCGCGGTGGCGGTAAGGGATGGCGAGCCTTCGACCCGGATGCCCCCGCCTCCTGACGGGCAAGAGATGCACACTAGATGACGATTTTGCCCTCTGGTCAGCCTCCGGGGCGGCCAGTATAGTGGTCGCCAGTCTTGGCAAGGATCGACTCACGGCATGATTGGACGCCTGCGCGGCACCCTGTTGGAGAAGCAGCCCCCCTGGCTGGTGGTCGACGTCGGCGGCGTCGGCTACGAACTGGAAGCCTCCCTGACCACCCAGATGGCGCTGCCGGCGGTGGGGGAGACGGTCTCCCTGCACACCCATCTCAGCATTCGCGACGATGCCCACCTGCTCTACGGCTTTGCCCGGGGCCAGGAACGGGAGCTGTTTCGCGCCCTGATCAAGGTCAACGGCGTGGGGCCCAAGCTGGCCCTGGCGATCCTCTCCGGCATGGACGAGGCGGCCTTCGTGCGCTGCGTGCGGGAGGACGACATCAAGTCGCTGACCCGGCTGCCCGGGGTCGGCAAGAAGACCGCCGAGCGGCTGATCATCGAGATGCGCGACCGCTTCCCCCACTGGACCGGCGAGGCGGGCGGCGGCCTGGAGGCCCTGGAAGCCGCGGCGGCGGGGCAGGGGGCGGCCCCCCAGAGCGACCCCCTGGCCGATGCCGAGGCCGCCCTGGTGGCACTCGGTTACAAGCCCGCCGAGGCCGCCAAGATGCTCAGTGGCTGTGATCGTGGCCTCTCCACCGAGGCCCTGATCAAGGCCGCCCTGACCCGCAAGCTGGCGGGCTAGGGCGCTACCCAAGGATATGGCCATCCCCGTGGCTCGGGGTGACTAGGCGCCGCAAGTTCGGAAACCATTATGCTCGACAATGATCGACTGATCGCCGCCGTGCCCCAGGGAGGGGAACTGGTCCAGGATCACGCCATTCGCCCCAAGCGGCTGGCGGACTATATCGGCCAGCCGCGGGTGCGCGAACAGCTGGAGATCTTTATCCAGGCCGCCCGGGGGCGGGGCGAGAGCCTCGACCATACCCTGGTGTTCGGCCCGCCGGGGCTGGGCAAGACCACCCTGGCCAATATCATCGCCGCCGAGATGGACGTCGACATCAAGTCCACCTCCGGCCCGGTGCTGGAGCGCCCCGGCGACCTGGCCGCCATGCTCACCAACCTCGAGCCCGGCGACGTGCTCTTTATCGACGAGATCCATCGCCTCTCGCCGGTGGTGGAGGAGGTACTCTATCCGGCCATGGAGGATTTCCAGCTGGATATCGTCATCGGCGAGGGGCCGGCGGCCCGCTCGATCAAGCTCGACCTGCCGCGCTTCACCCTGGTGGGGGCCACCACCAGGGCGGGGCTTTTGACCTCGCCGCTGCGCGATCGCTTCGGCATCGTCCAGCGCCTGGAGTTCTATGGCATCGAGGACCTGACCGGCATCGTCGCCCGCTCGGCGCGGCTGCTGGGGGTGGAGGCGGATGCCGCCGGCGCCGCCGAGATCGCCCGCCGCGCCCGCGGCACGCCACGCATCGCCAATCGCCTGCTGCGGCGGGTGCGCGACTACGCCGAGGTGCGCGGCCGCGGGGTGATCGATGTCGAGGTGGCCGACCGCGCCCTGGACATGCTGCATGTGGATCACCATGGCCTCGACCATATGGATCGCCGCCTGTTGCTGGCGATGATCGAGAAGTTCGATGGCGGCCCGGTGGGGGTCGACTCCCTGGCCGCCGCCATCGGCGAGGAGCGCGATACCATCGAGGACGTGATCGAGCCCTACCTGATCCAGCAGGGATTGATGATGCGCACCGCCCGGGGGCGGATAGTCACCCGCCAGGCCTATGCCCACTTCGAACTGGTGCCGGATTCCGCCACCCCGGATGCCAGCGGCGAGGTGCGCCCATGACCCCGGTCTCGACGAGCGAGTTTCGGCTGCCGGTCAGGGTCTATATCGAGGACACCGACGCCGGTGGCATCGTCTACTACGTCAATTACCTGAAATTTATGGAGCGCGCCCGCAGCGAGTGGCTCCGGCGCCTCGGCCATAGCCAGCGGGAACTGCTTGCCGAGGGCGTGCAACTGGTGGTACATCGCCTGGAGTGCCGCTATGCCCAGCCGGCGCGCCTCGATGATGACCTGGTGGCCACCGCCAGGGTCACCGAGCGAGGCGCCTGTCGGGCCACCTTCGTCCAGCGGGTGAGTCGCGCCGGGGAACCCCTGTGCGAGGCGAGTGTCGACATCGCCTGTCTGGATGCCCAAACCCTGCGGCCCCGCCGCTGGCCGGCGGCCCTGGCCGCGGCCCTAACCCCCGAGTTTCAATGAGGACGCCCGTGAACGACTCCATGTCCATTCCCCACCTGATCATGAACGCCAGCACCGTGGTGCAGTTGGTGATGCTGATCCTGGTGCTTGGCTCCATCCTCTCCTGGGTGGCGATCTTCCAGCGCAGCCTGGTGCTGAACCGCGCCAAGAAGGCCCACAAGGCCTTCGAGGAGCGCTTCTGGTCTGGGGTCGACCTCAACGACCTCTATCGCGAGACCCCCGCCGACCAGGAGACCCTGGGCGCCGAGCATGTCTTCCGTGCCGGTTTCCGTGAATTCAATCGCCTGCTGCCCAAGGCCAAGAGCCCCCAGGCGATCCTCGACGGCGTGCAGCGCAGCATGCGGGTGGCCTGGTCCCGGGAGGAGGAGCGCCTCAACCTGCACCTGGTGTTCCTGGCCACCGTGGCCTCGGCGAGCCCCTATATCGGCCTGTTCGGGACCGTCTGGGGCATCATGGGCTCCTTCCAGTCACTCTCCATGGCCCAGCAGGCGACGCTGGCCACCGTGGCCCCCTGGATCGCCGAGGCGCTGATTGCCACCGCCATGGGCCTGTTCGCGGCCATCCCGGCGGTGATCTTCTATAACCGCCTCTCCGCCGAGTCCGGCCGCCTGCTCGGCAAGTACGAGGATTTCGCCGAGGAGTTCCACTCCATCCTGCACCGTAACCTGCAGGGTCGCGGCGAGAGCGCGGCGGCCTGACGGAGACGACAGTATTATGCATGGACCCTTCAATCGGGGCGGCCGACGCCGCCCCATGGGCGAGATCAACGTGGTGCCCTTTATCGACGTCATGCTGGTGCTGCTGGTGATCTTCATGATCACCGCACCCATGCTGACCCAGGGCGTCCAGGTCGATCTGCCCCAGGTGAGTTCGTCGCCCATCGAGGAGAATGAGAGCCAGGAGCCCATCGTGGTCTCGGTGGATCGCGAGGGGCAGTACTATATCTCACTCGGTGACGAGGAGACCCCGGTGGGCCTGGATGAGCTGGCCGAGCGAGTGATCATCGTCATGGATCGCAACCCGGGGACGCCGGTGATGGTACGGGGCGATCGCAATGTCAGCTATGGCCAGGTGGTGACCCTGATGAGCACCCTGCAGACCGCCGGCGTCGGCAATGTGGGACTGATCTCCGAACCGCCGCCGCGGGAGGGCTAGGGGCGCCATGGCCAGAAAGGAGAGTCGTGTCGGCTATGGCCTGCCCACCCTGCTTGCCATCGGCGTGCATGTGCTGGTGGTGGCCGTGAGCATGCTGAGCCTGGTGCCCAGCGCCAAGACGGAGCCCCCCTCCGCCACGGTGGTCCAGGCCACCCTGGTCAGCACCGAGACCGCCACCGACCAGGCCCAGCGTGCCCAGGAGGCCCGGGCTCGTGCCGCGGCCCGTCAGGCCGAGGAGGAGGCGGCGGCCCAGGAGGCGGAACGCCAGGCTCAGGAGCAGGCCGCCGAGCAGGAGCGCCGGCAGGCACAGGCGACCGAAGAGGCCGAAGCCCAGCGCCAGGCGGCCGAAGAGGCCCAGGCCGAGGCCCGGCGGCGCGCCGAGGAAGCCGAACGTCAGGCACGGCTACGTGAGGAGCAGGCTGCCGAGGAGCAGCGCCAGGCCGAAGAGGCCGAACGCCAGCGCCAGGCCGAGGAACAGCGCCGCCAGGAGGAAGAGGCCGAACGCCAACGCCAGGCCGAGGAACAGCGTCGCCAGGAGGAAGAGGCCGAACGCCAACGCCAGGCCGAGGAACAGCGTCGCCAGGAGGAAGAGGCCGAACGCCAACGCCAGGCCGAGGAACAGCGTCGCCAGGAGGAAGAGGCCGAACGTCAACGCCAGGCGGAGGAACAGCGCCGCCAGGAGGAGGCCGCCCGCCGGGCCGCCGAAGCCGCCAATGGTAGCCTGGATAGCCTGATCGAGAGCGAGCAGGAGGCCATCGCCAATGCGCGCCAGGCCTCGGAGGCGGCCAATGGCTTCCAGAGTCTGGTGCGCCGCGCGGTGGAGCAGGCCTGGATCATTCCACCGGGTAGCGTCAATGGCCTGGAGGCGACGCTGCAACTCAATCTCCTGCCCACCGGGGAGCTGGTGGGCGCGAGTGTCCTGCGCGGGAGTGGGGATGCCGGCTTCGATCGATCGGCACTGCAGGCCGTCGAGCGTGCCGCGCCCTTCCGCGAAATGCGCCAACTGCCGCCGGCGGCACAGCACCAGTTCCGCCAATTCAATCTGAGATTCCGACCGGGGGATATCCGCTGATGAAACGCTATCTTGGCCTATGGCTGGCGGCTTGGCTGCTGCTCTTCGTGCAGCAGGCCCAGGCCAATCTGACCATCGAGATCACCCGCGGCAGCGACCGCGCCATCCCCATCGCCATCGTGCCCTTCGGTGGCGAGGCACTGCCGGAGGACCTGGCGCGGATCGTCGGCGATGACCTGGCGCGCAGCGGCCAGTTCGAGCCGCTGTCCCGCGATTCGCTGATTTCCCGGCCCAACCGCAGCGAGGACGTCAACTATCGCGACTGGCGGGCCGTGGACAGCGATTATCTGGTGGTGGGCGACGTCGAGGCCGAGGGCAGCACCTATCGGGTGCGTTTCGAGCTCCTCGATGTCTACGGCGAACGCCGCGAGCTGGGCGAGGTGGTCACCGCCGATCCACAGCGCCTGCGCGCCGCCGCCCACTACATCAGCGACCAGATCTTCGAGGCGATCACCGGCATCCGCGGCGCCTTCTCCACCCGCATCGCCTATGTCACCGCCCAGGGCGCCGGCGACGCGCGTCGCTATGGCCTGCATATCGCCGATGCCGATGGCCGCAATAGCCAGCAGATCCTCGACTCGGACCAACCGATCATGTCCCCGGCCTGGTCGCCGGATGGCGGCAAGCTGGCCTATGTCTCCTTCGAGACCGAACGCCCGGCCATCTATATCCAGGACGTCACCACCGGCCAGCGGGTCCGGGCCAGCTCCTTCACCGGGATCAACAGCGCCCCGGCCTGGTCGCCGGACGGCCGCCAGCTGGCCATGTCGCTGTCCCGGGATGGCCAGCCGGAAATCTATCTGATGGATATCGCCAGCCGCGACTTCCGGCGCCTGACCAACAACAGTGCCATCGATACCGAACCCAGCTTTGCCCCGGACGGCCGCAGCCTGGTCTTCACCTCGGATCGCAGCGGTGGCCCCCAGCTCTATCGCTATGACCTCGCCAGTGGCCAGGTGGAACGCCTCACCTTTACCGGCAACTACAATGCCCGGGGGCGCGTCAGCCCGGACGGCGAGGCTCTGTTCATGATCCATCGCGGCAACCAGGGCTATCAGGTGGCCCGCCAGGACCTGGCGACCGACCGCCTGGTGACCCTCACCGAGGGCCGCTGGGACGAATCCCCCAGTGTTGCCCCCAACGGGGCCATGGTACTCTTCGCCACCCAGCAGGGTAATGCCGGGATACTAGGGGCCGTGTCGGCGGATGGGCGCGCCTCCTTCCGCCTGCCGGCGGCCCAGGGCGACGTGCGGGAGCCCGCATGGTCGCCGTTTCTGAACTGATATTGTCATTCATCAAGGAGTGGAAAATGCAATTCAAGCCTTATGCCAGGAGCCTGGCCGTCGCGCTCTCTCTCGCCTTCGTGGCCGGCTGTTCCAGCACGGGCGGCACCCAGGACGGCTCCATGGATGGCAGCCGCGACGGTGCCAGCACCAGCGGGGTAGGTAGTGGTCAGGTCGGCGGCGTCGGGGTCGGCGGTAGCGACCAGAATGGTCAGCAGGCCGGGATTCCCGGCGTGCGCACCATCTACTTCGACTATGACAGCGAGCGCATTCGCGGCGAATTCGAGCCGGTGCTGAGTGCCCATGCCCAGTACCTGCGCAATAACCCCAATGCCCGGGTGGTGCTGCAGGGACACACCGACGAACGCGGTACCCGCGAGTACAACCTGGGCCTGGGCGAGCGTCGCGCCAAGTCCGTGGAGCGCTTCCTCTCGGTGCAGGGCATCTCCCCCTCCCAACTGGAGGTGGTCAGCTATGGCGAGGAGCGGCCGGCGGTGAGCGGCTACAATGAGGATGCCTACGCCCAGAACCGCCGCGTGGTGTTCTCCTACTGAGGCCGAGGAGCGAGTGATGAATCACAGTCACAGGGGCCGCCGTCTGGCCCGACTGTGCGGTGCGGGAGCCCTGGTGCTCCCGCTTTCCGTACTGGCCCAACCGGTGATCGAGGATCTGTCGGATCGCTCGCGCACCTTCTATGAGCAGGCCGAGGTACGCGAGGGCGCCTCCGGCAACCTGATGCTGCTCAACCAGCTCGACGAGCAGCAACGCGAGATCCAGCAGTTGCGCGGTCAGGTGGAGGAGCTTCGCCATCAACTGGAGCAACTGCGTCGTGACTCCCAGGCCCGCTACCTGGATCTGGAGCAGCGACTGGCCAGCCGCGGCGAGGCCCCCCAGGAGGTGGACGCCGAGGCGGCCCGCCAGGTGGCCGAGGCCAGCGCCGGGGACGGCAGCGCGGCACCCGGTGCCGATGCCCAGGCCGCCTATCAGGCCGCCTTCCAGCGCGTCCAGGCGCGGGACTTTCCGGCCGCCATCGCCGCCTTCGAGGCCTTCGTGGCGGACTATCCGGACACCAACCTGACCGCCAATGGCCACTACTGGCTGGGCGAGCTCTACTCCGCGGAGACCCGCCTGGAGCCCGCGGCGGCGGCCTTCCAGACGGTGCTGGACGACTACCCCGAGAGCAACAAGGTGCCCGATGCCCTCTACAAGCTGGGCCTGCTCAAGGCGCGCCAGGGGCAGCCGGATACCAGCCGCGAACTGCTGCAGCGGCTGATCGCCGACTACCCGGACAGCAATGCCGCCGTCATGGGGCGTGACTTCCTCAACGACGCCGGCCTCTAAGGAGTCATCCTCGATGAATTGCAAGATCGACTACCGGCCCCCCGCGGACCTGTTGGCGGGGCGTATCGTGCTGGTGACCGGTGCCGGCGACGGGATCGGCCGCGCCGCGGCCCTGGCCTACGCCCGCCATGGGGCCACCGTGATCCTGCTGGGCCGTACCATCGCCAAGCTGGAGAAGGTCTACGACGAGATCGAGGCGGCGGGCGGGTCCCAGCCGGCGATCTTTCCGCTCAACTTCGAGGGCGCCACCCTCAAGGATTACCAGGACATGGCCGAGACCCTGGAGCGGGAGTTCGGACGCCTGGATGGCATCCTGCATAATGCCGGCCTGCTGGGGCGCCTGACCCCCTTCGACCAGTACAACCCCCAACTCTGGGAGCAGGTGATGCAGGTCAACTTCAATGGCCCGGTATGGATGACCCAGGCCCTGCTGCCCCTGCTCAAGGCCTCCGAGGATGCCTCGGTGATCCTCACCTCCTCCAGCGTGGGGCGCCAGGGGCGGGCCTTCTGGGGTGCCTACGCGGTCTCCAAGTTTGCCACCGAAGGCTTTATGGAAGTGCTGGCCGACGAGCTGGAGAACCTCACCGCGGTACGGGTCAATAGCCTCAATCCGGGCGCCACCCGCACCCAGATGCGGCGCAGTGCCTATCCCGCCGAGGACCCCGATACCCTGCGCACCCCCGAGGAGATCATGCCCACCTATCTATGGCTGATGGGCCCGGACAGCCGCGGGGTCACCGGCCAAGGCTTCGATGCCCAGCCACCCAAGGGCTGACTTTGGCTGAATGGGCCAGGAGAGCCGCGGCGTCACTGGTCTCACCGGCCAAGGCTTCGACGCCCAGCCGCCCAAGGCGTAACTCGCTCGAGCCACGCTAACGCAAGAACGGGCCCCAGGGGGCCCGTTCCGCATCATGTGGTTGGCGTATCAGCCATCGAGCAGGGCGCTAACCAGGGCCTCGGGGGTGGCGAAGCGCAACTCCGCCGGCCACTCCTCGATGGCGTCCGCCGCGTCCAGGTAACCATAGCCCACCGCCACCGCGGTCATGCCGGCGGCCCGGGCCGCCTCCATATCGCGGCGGTGATCGCCGATATACCAGCACGCCGCCGGGGCGATTCCCAGGCGCTCGGCGGCGGCCCAGAGCGGTTCCGGCGCGGGCTTCTTCACCGGCAGGTCGTCGGCACACAGCAGGGCGCCGGGATCGAGCCCCAGGGCCACCACCAGGGGCTCGGTGTAGGCGCGGGGCTTGTTGGTAACGATGCCCCAGGCCCGCGGCGCCTGGCTCCAGTGGTCGATCAGCCGCTGCAGCCCGGGGAACAGGCGGCTATGGGTCGCCAGGTCCCGGGCATAGGCGTCGAGCAGGAACTGCCGTGCCTCGCCGTGCCCCGGCGCCTCCAGGGCCAGGCCCAGGGCCAGGGTCACCAGGGCGCTGCCGCCGTTGGAGACCTGGGCGCGGATCGTCTCGAAGGGCAGGGCCGCCAGGCCATGGTGGGTGCGCAGGGCATTGGTGGCCCGGGCCAGGTCCGGCGCGGTATCCACCAGGGTGCCATCCAGGTCGAAGAGCAGGCCACGGGGCAGGGCGCTCACGGTCACGGCGCCTCCCGGCGGCAGTGCATCAGATAATTCACCGAGACGTCCCGGGCATCCAAGCGATCGTAGCAAAGGGCGCGACTCAAGGGGCTCATTCGACCTCCCGGCGGCAGTGCATCAGGTAGTTGACCGAGACGTCCCGGGCATCCAAGCGGTAACGACGGCTCAGCGGGTTGTAGACCAGGCCGCTCTGTTCGCAGACCTTGAGCTCCGCCTCCCGGGCCCAGCGGGAGAGCTCGGCGGGGCGGATAAACTTGCGGTAGTCATGGGTGCCCTTGGGCAGCATCCGCAGCACATACTCGGCGCCGAGGATGGCGAAGGCATAGGCCTTGGGGTTGCGATTGATGGTGGAGAAGAAGACATCGCCACCGGGCTTGACCAGGGTCATGCAGGCGCGTACCACCGCCGCCGGGTCGGGGACATGCTCGAGCATCTCCAGGCAGGTGACGACGTCATACCGGCCGGGGGCCTCGGCGGCCATCTCCTCGGCGCTGGCCCGGCGGTAGTCCACCTCCACGCCGCTCTCGGCCAGATGCAGCCGGGCCACCGCCAGCGGCGCCTCGCCCATGTCGATGCCGGTGACCCGGGCGCCGCGATGGGCCATGGCCTCGGCCAGGATGCCGCCGCCGCAGCCCACGTCGATCACCGACTTGCCGGCCAGGCGGGTCCGGGCATCGATGAAGTCCAGCCGCAATGGGTTGATCTCGTGGAGGGGCTTGAACTCCCCCTCGCTGTCCCACCAACGGCTGGCCAGGGCCTCGAACTTGGCGATTTCGGCGGCATCGACGTTACCACGGTAGTCGCCGGCATCGCTGGTATCGGCGGCATCGCTGTTATGGCGGTAGTCGCCGACATCGGCTGTGTGCGGCATCTCAACTCTCTCCTTGTGCGGGCAGGGACGCCAGGCGCCGCCGATAATGCTCGGTGGCGGCGCGAATGGTGTCCGGCTCGATATCGATAAATTTCCCCTCGACGAGGCGGGGGCGCCCGGCCACCCAGACATGGCTTACCTGGTGGCTGTGCATCGCATAGACCACCGCCGAGGCGGGATGATGCACCGGCAGGGTATTGAGGTGTTCCAGGTCCACGGCAACCAGGTCCGCCGCGAAGCCTTCGCGCAGTTGGCCCAGGTGGTCGTCCAGCCCCAGGGCACGGGCGCCGTCGCGGGTGGCCATGGCCAGGGCCGCCATGGCGGGCAGGGCGGCGGCATCACCGCTCACCCCCTTGGCCAGCAGGGCGGCACTCTTCATCTCGTCGAACAGGTCCAGGTCGTTATTGCTGGCGGCGCCATCGGTCCCCAGGCCCACGGTGATGCCGGCCGACTGGAGCCGTGCCACCGGGCAGAAGCCGCTGGCCAGCTTGAGGTTGGACTGGGGGCAATGGATGACCCGGGTAGCGGTCTCGGCCAGCAGCGCCAGGTCATCATCATCCACCTGCGTCATATGCACCGCCTGGAAGTGGGGGCCCAGCAGGCCGGCCTCGAAGAGCCGGCGCAATGGGCGGCGGCCATCCCGGGCCAGGGCCTGGTCGATCTCGTCGCGGGTCTCGTGGACATGCATCTGGATCGGCAACCCCCAGCGCTCCCGGGCCTCGGCCAGCCTGGCCAGGCTGGCATCGCCCACCGTATAGGGGGCGTGGGGGCCCAAGGCCAGATGCACCCGGGGATGCTCGGCGTAGCGCTCGATCAGTGCCTGGGTGCGTTCCAGGCCCTCGGCGAAGTCGGCGGCCCAGGAAGTGGGGAAGTCGATCAGCGGGGTGCACAGCTGGACCCGCATCCGCATTTCGTCGGCGACCTCGGCCACCGCCTCGGGGGCCAGGTACATATCGGCGAAGGTGGTGGTGCCGCTGCGCAGCATCTCGGCACAGGCCAGGCGCGTCCCGGCGGCGACGAAATCGGCATCCACCAGGGAACCCTCGGCGGGCCAGATATGCTCGTTGAGCCAGGTCATCAGCGGCAGGTCGTCGGCATAACCCCGCATCAGGCTCATGCCGGCATGGTTATGGGCATTGATCAGCCCCGGCAGCAGCGCATGGTGGCGTAGCCGCAGGACCTCACGGGGCGCCACCTGCCGCCTGGCCTCGGCGATGGGCCAGGGGCCGAGCAGCTTGCCGCCTTGAATGGCGATGGCGTGATCCTCGAGGGTCGGCAGCCCCTCGCTCATGGGCAGCAGCCAGCGGGCCTCGATCAGCAGGTCGACGTCCGGCGGGATGGGCATCGTCGGGCTCCTTGAAGGTAATGCCGATATTCTACCCGCTCCGAGGCCGCCTTGTCCGCCGCCACCCACCGCGAAGCAGGGCTATCGCAGCTGGAATGGCTGAGGTAGCCCCGGGCCTCAGAGCAAGCCCTGCGCCGAGAGCGCGGAAGGGCGGCGTGGGTCTGGCGTCTCTGGCATACTAGGGCGGATTTTACCCCTGCTCAGGAAGGAATCCGATGATTCGCAAGGCCGTTCTGCCGGTGGCCGGTTTCGGTACCCGCTGCCTGCCCGCCTCCAAGGCGATCCCCAAGGAGATGATCACCATCGTCGACAAGCCGGTGATCCAGTACGTGGTGGAAGAGGCCGTCGCCGCCGGCATCACTGAGATCGTGCTGGTAACCCACTCCAGCAAGGGCGCCATCGAGAACCACTTCGACAAGCATTTCGAGCTGGAGACCACCCTGGAGGCCAAGGGCAAGCACGAGCTGCTCGAAGAGCTGCGCAATATCGTCCCCGACACGGTCAAGATCATCAGCGTGCGCCAGCCCGAGCCCCTGGGCCTGGGCCATGCGGTGCTCTGCGCCCGCCCGGTGGTGGGCGAGGCCCCCTTCGCGGTGCTGCTGCCGGACGTGCTGGTGGATGGCGAGGGCCTTCCGCGCAACGACCTGGCGGGCATGGTGGCGGCCTTCGAGGCCAGCGGGCAGGCCCAGTTGATGGTGGAGGAGGTGCCCTGGGAGCGGGTCGAGAAGTACGGCATCGTCGAGCCCGAGGCCGGCGTGCCGGCCCCGGGCGAGTCGCTGCCCCTGGCGGGCATGGTGGAGAAGCCGCCGCGTGACCGAGCGCCGTCGAACCTGGCGGTGATCGGCCGCTATGTGCTGCCCGGCGAGATCTTCCCGCTGCTGGCCGAGACGCCGCCGGGGGCCGGGGGCGAGATCCAGCTCACCGACGCCATCGAGGCGCTGCGGGCCCGCTCCGGGGTGGCCGCCTATCGCATGCAGGGCGTCACCTATGACTGCGGCCATCAGCTCGGCTATCTGGAGGCGATCCTCGCCTTCGCCCGGCGCCATCCCAAGTATGGCGCGGGCTTCCGGGAACTCCTCGATCGCTATGCCGGCGAGGCCTGAGCATGCGGATACGCCTGATCGGCAGTGAACTCGCCGCCGTGACCGCGGCGTCGGCTTTGGCCAGCGTCGGCCATGACGTCACCTGGCAGCCTCACCGAGACGCGCCCTGGTCGTTCCTGCGCCGGGCGGACTGGCTCCGGCGCGAGCCGCAGCTACTCGCTCAGTTGGAACGGGCCCTGGCCGAGGGCAGCCTGCGCGTCAGCGAGACGCCGCCCCCGGAGGTCGTCGAGGTGCTTTGGCTGGCCCTGGCGCCGGACCAGCGTGCCGCGGCCCAGGCCGCGGTAGAGGCCCAGGCCGCCTGCCAGAGTGAGCCCCTGGTGGTGATCAATAACGCCACCTTCCCGGTGGGCGAGACCGAGCGCCTGGCGGCTCCGCTGGGGCCCGACCAGTGGGCGGTCTGCCTGCCCGATCGGCTCGAGGAGGGGCGCGCCTGGGAGACCTTTACCCGCCCCAGCCGCTGGCTGCTGGGCAGCGAGTCGGCCCAGGCCACGGTGCGGGTGCGGGAGCTGCTGCGCGC
This sequence comes from Halomonas sp. H5, assembly GCF_050613175.1. Taxonomy (GTDB): domain Bacteria; phylum Pseudomonadota; class Gammaproteobacteria; order Pseudomonadales; family Halomonadaceae; genus Bisbaumannia; species Bisbaumannia salifodinae. Next base: position 2,124,794 of record NZ_CP192510.1, on the reverse strand, counting down.
CTTCAATCGTCGCCGCGATGTCTTCCAGTGCATGCCGCTGCGGGCCGCCGAGCTCACCAAGCTGGCCATCAACGGCATGCTGGCCACCCGCATCAGCTATATGAACGAGGTGGCCGGCCTGGCCGACACCCTGGGTGTCGATGTGGAACTGGTACGCCAGGGCATGGGCGCCGACCCACGTATCGGCTACGAATACCTCTATCCGGGCTGCGGTTTCGGCGGCCCCAACTTCTCCCGGGACCTGATGGGACTGGCCGACGTCCAGTCCGCCCAGGGGCGTGCCTCGGCCCTTCTCGAGCAGGTGCTGGAGATCAACGAGCAGAAGAAGGAGACCCTGTTCCGCAAGCTCTGGGGGCACTTTCAGGGGGAGCTTGCCGGGCGCCGGGTGGCGATCTGGGGCGCGGCCTTCAAGCCGGGCACGGCGCGTATCGATCACGCCCCGGTGCTGCCCCTGCTGCGGGCCCTCTGGGCCCAGGGGGTCGAGGTGCGTCTGCACGATCCGGCGGCGTTGCCGGCGCTGGCCGCCGAGGTGGGCGAGCAGCCGCTGCTGACGCTCTGCCCGGAGGATCCCTACGCCGCCTGCGAGGGGGCCGATGCCCTGTTGCTGGTCACCGAGTGGAAGTGCTACTGGAACCCGGACTGGGCGCGGCTGGCCGGCTGCCTCGGGGAGCGACTGATCCTGGATGGCCGCAATATCTATGATCCCGACTATGTCGCGAGCCAGGGGCTGACCTATCGCGGTATCGGTCGCCGTGCCGACCCCTGAGTCCCCCGGCCACTCACGTCTCTCACCAACGACAAGGCCCCGCCGTGGCGGGGCCTTGTCGTGCCTGCCCGAGCGGTCGCCCGGGCGGCTTCACCAAGCGGAGGCTTAGGCGAAGTTCTGGGCTACGAAGTCCCAGTTGACGATGTTCCACACGCTCTCCAGGTACTTCGGGCGAGCATTGCGGTAGTCGATGTAGTAGGCGTGCTCCCACACATCGATGGTCAGCAGCGGGGTTTGGCCATGGGCGATGGGGGTGTCGGCATCGTCGGTGTTGACGATATCCACGCCACCGTCGTCGGTCTTGATCAGCCAGGTCCAGCCGGAGCCGAAGTTACCCACCGCCTTGGCGTTGAAGGCGGCCTTGAACTCGTCGAAGGAACCGAACTTGGCCTTGATGGCTTCGCCCAGGGCGCCGCTGGGCTCGCCGCCGCCATTCGGGGAGAGGCAGTGCCAGTAGAAGGTGTGGTTCCACACCTGAGCCGCCTGGTTGAACAGGCCGCCGGAGGAGGACTTGATGATCTCTTCCAGGGACTTGCTGGCATTCTCGGTGCCGTCGGTCAGCTCATTGAGCTTGGTCACATAGGCCTGATGGTGCTTGCCGTAGTGATACTCCAGGGTCTCGGCGGAAATATGCGGTTCCAGCGCGTTCTTCTCGTACGGCAGGGCGGGAAGTTCGAATGCCATGGTTTGCTCCTTTTTATCACCGATGAAAACAGTACCTGGTGTTGTGGGGGCGGAACCATCGCGAATCAAGGCGCTATCGGTCCCGTCGCAAAAAACCTTACAATACCAAGCATCTGCGTAAGTGGTGTCGGCACATCATAGCACCCTGCCGGGATGCCGCCAATTCCGACGGCGACACTCGGGATTGGCCCGTCGACGCCGCACTCATCCGCTGCGAAGAGGAGTTTCGTCCATGGCTCAGCCCCCGGAGGAACGGCGTCCTCCCCCCCTGGTCGCCGACCCCGATGCCAGCCTCGATCCGCCACCGCGCCGTCATGCCGCGCCGGCCTCGGCGTCGCCCAGGCCCTGGGGACTGCGCCTGGCGGTACTGATCCTGGCCACGGGCCTGGTAGGCATCACGGCCCTGGCCTGGGAGGAGCGCCAACTGCTGCATGCCGAGCTGCGGCGTCTCGAGGGGCAGTTCTCCAATATCCACGCCCGCTTCGACGGCCTCGATCCCGGCGCGGCCCTGACGCGGCTGAGCGAGGGACAGGAGGCCTTGGTGGAGCAACAGCTGGCCCTGGAGGAGAGGCTGGGCGATCAGCGCGAGAGCCTGGATACCCTGCGGCAGGCTCAGGAACAGGGCCCGAGTGCCCAGGCATTGGCACGCCTCGAGGAGCAGCAGGCCACCCTGCAGGCCTGGCTGGCGTCCAGCCGTGACTCCCTGGAGGCGCTGGAGACCCTGGGCGAAGAGGCCAGAGCCGGGCTATCCCAGCGACTGGACGGCCTGGAGCGCCAGGAGGAGGCCGCGAGGGGCGAGCTGTCCCGCCGAGTGGAGGCCCTGGAACGCCAGGATACCCAGGCCCTGGCCAGCCGCCTGGAGGACGAGGTCGCGGGGCTCAATGAGAAGGCCGAGCGCTCGGCCTCCCGGTTGAGCGCCCTGGAGGAGGAGCTCGGTGAGGTTCTCGATACCCTTGAGCCGCTGAGGTCCCACCCCGATAATGCCCGGGAGGCTCGCGAGGCGCTGGCCGAACGCTTGGATGCCCTGCGGGGAGAAGTCCAGGAACTGCGACGTTCCCTGCTGGCCACCGAGGCCCGCCTGGAAGTGCTGGCTCCCTGACAGGAGTCATTCGCAAAGAGAACAGGGAGGTAGCGTTATCCGAGGTCCAATCCATGGGGGGCGACGCCGCCTGAGTACCGCCCTGCTGGCGGTGGCCCTGAGTCTGCCGGCCTCTGCCTGGGCATTGTCGGCCCGCGTCAGCGGTATCGAGGGCGAGGCGGCGGATAATATCGAAAACTACCTGGCGGGCCTGGAGGGGGAGCAGTACAGTCCCGCCCGCCTGGAGGCAGAGGCGCGCCGCCGCGCCGCCGAGGCCCTGAGGCCCTTCGGCTACTACGAGCCCCAGTTCGAACTGAGCCTGGTGGGGGAGCCGGTGACCCGGGTCGATATCGCCGTCACCCCGGGCCCCCAGGTGGTCGTCCGGCGGCTGGCCATCTCGGTGCGTGGCGAGGCCGGTGGCGATGAGGCCTTCGAGGAGGTCCTGGCGGCCCATGGCCTGGCCGAGGGCGAGCCGCTGCGCCATGCCCCCTACGATCGCCTGCGTAATCGTCTGGCGGGGCTGGCCCTGGAGCGGGGCTACTTCGACTCTTACTTCCGCGACCGCCGCCTCGAGGTGCGCCCCTGGGAGCAGAGCGCCCATATCACCCTGACCTTAGACAGCGGCCCGCGCTATCGCTTCGGCGAGGTGGATATCCAGGGCAGCCATATTCGACTCGATCGTCTCGAGCGCATGCTCAACTTCGCCCCGGGAGACCCCTACCTGGCCGGCGATCTCTCCGAGTATACCCAACGACTGGGGCAGAGCGGCTGGTTCGAGTCGGTGTCGGTGCGCCCGCGACTGCCGGGGGAAGAGGGCGGCGCGAGCCCGGACGGTCCCGAGGAGGTGCCGGTCAGCGTGCACCTGACGCCGGCGGATCGCCATCAGTTCGAGGTGGCCCTCGGCTATGCCACCGACGTAGGACCGCGTACACGCTTCAGCTGGAATCAGCCGTGGATCAACAGCCGCGGACACAGCCTGAATCACGACCTCTTTATCTCCGGGCCCGAACAGCGCTTCTCGGGGGAGTACCGCCTTCCCCTGGCCGACCCCCTGCGCGACAACTACCGCCTGCAATACGGCCTGCGCCACCGCGACCAGGACGATACCCGCAGCCTGGAGAGTTCGGTAGAGCTCGCCCGCCAGTGGCGCTTCGAGAATGACTGGGTGCAGAGCCTCTACCTGCGTTCCAGCTTCGAGGACTTTACCCAGGGCGGCGAGGCGGAGCGGGTCTGGCTGCTCTATCCGGGGATCAGCTGGTCGCGGACCCGCACCCGCAACCCGCGCTTCCCCACCTGGGGGGATCGCCAGCGTATCGCCTTCGAATACTCGGATACCAGCTGGGGCTCCAGCGCCGGTTTCTTCCGCAGCACCCTGGATTCCCAGTGGATCCGCATGTGGGGCGAGAATACCCGGCTGATCGCCCGCACCGGGGTGGGCGTCATCGAGACCAGCGATTTCGACAAGATTCCTCCCTCGCTGCGCTTCTTCACCGGCGGCGATCGCAGCGTGCGCGGCTATGGCTACGAGAGCCTGGCGCCGCGCAACGACGAGGGGCGCCTGCGCGGCGGGCGCCAGCTGTTTACCGCCAGCGGCGAGGTGCAGCGCCGGGTCACCGGCAACTGGTGGGCGGCGGCCTTCGTCGACACCGGGGATGCCTTCGACGACTGGTGGCCCGAGACGCTCAATACCGGGGCCGGCCTGGGGATTCGCTGGGTCTCCCCGGTGGGGCCCATTCGCCTCGATATCGCCCACCCCTTCGACGATGAGGAGAACGCGTGGCGCCTTCATTTCGCCATCGGGCCGGAATTCTGAGCTGGGCCCTGATTCGCCTGCTGCTATGGCTGCCGTTGTGGCTGTTTGGCCTGCTGCTCTTCGGGCTCGGCCTGCTGCTCTCTCCCTGGGGCACCGGTGTGGCCCTGGATCAGGCCCGCGAGCGGGGCCTGATCGACTATACCCGCGTCGAGGGCGCGCCCCTGGATCGCCTGGTCGTGGACGGACTGCGCCTGAACGCCGGGCCCGCCGAGGTGGCCGCCGGTCGGCTCGAGTGGACCTGGGCCAGCGACTGCCTGTTGCGAGGGCGGCTGTGTCTCGACCGGCTTTACCTGGACGATCTACGGGTGGACCTGGCCGCCACGGACCCCACCGAGACGCCCGCGGGGGAGCCCCTGGAGTCCATCGTCCTGCCACTGCCCACCGAGCTGCGCGAATTGGCGGTGACGAATGCCGATATTCGCCTCGCCGATGGCACTCGCATTGGCTGGCGGGAGTTCGTCAGCGGCGCCATGGGCGAGGGCGAGGCCGCCACCCTGCTGGCGACCCGCCTCTCCGGGCTGCGGCTCTACCTGCCGCCCAGTCCGGGGCAGCGCTGGGCGCTGGGCGCCGCGGAGGGGGCGGTCGCCCTGACCGCCGAGGCCATCGATGTCGCCATCGCCGTGGCCGAGCGCCGCCCCATCGCCGAGCCGGCGCCGCCCGTGACCGAACGCGAGCGCCTGACGCTGCCCGATATACGGCTGCCGCTGGACCTGGCCGTCGGCGAACTGCTGGTCGAGGACGTCGAACTCTCCGGCGCCGTGGAACAGCGCCTGGACCGTCTCTATCTGGAGGCCAGCGGACGCGGCGACACCCTGAGCCTGAGGCGCCTGGAAGTCGACCACCCCCAGGCCAGCCTGCGCCTGGAGGCCCAGGTGGCCATGAGCGGGGAGTATCCGCTGGAGGCCCGTCTGGAGGTCCAGGTGCACGAGCTACCGGCCCTGCCGGCGCTGGAAGGAGAACGCTTCACCCTGACCCTCGGCGGGCGCCTCGGCGGCCTGGAGGCGGGGCTGGAGAGTGGCGGTGCCGTTGCCGCCCGAGTGGGACTGGAGATCGATGCCCTGGATCCGACCCTGCCGTTTCATCTGCGCCTTAGCAGCGAGCAGTTGCAGTGGCCCCTGGCGCCGGATCGGGACGCCGACTATCTCCTCGAGGACCTGGTCGTGGATCTCCAGGGCAGCCTGCTGGGTTACGAGGCGCGCCTGAGCGGCCGGGTCCAGGGTGCGACGCTGCCGCCGACCCAATTGGCCCTGCTCGGCGAAGGCGATGCCGAGCACTTCGCCTGGATGCCGCTGTCGCTGACGTTGCCCCAGGGCAGCCTGGTCAGCCGAGGACGCATCGCCTGGCAGGAGGGCATCGATCTCTCCGCGCGCCTCAATATGGAAGCGCTCGACCCGGGACAGTTCACCGAAGCGGTGGCCGGGCAGCTCTCCGGCACGGCGGCCGTCGACTTCCGGCTCCGGGACCAGGCCTGGGAGCTGGTGATTCCGGAATTGGCCATCGACGGCGAGCTCCAGGAGCTGCCCCTGTCGCTGGAGGCGAGTCTCAGCGGCACCAGCGAGATGCGCTGGGACATCGCCCGCCTGGAGGCCCGCCAGGGCGATAATCGCCTCTCGGTGGCGGGTCGCATCGAGGAGCGCCTGGACCTCGCCGGCACGCTCGAGGCGCCCCGACTGGAGAGCCTGTTGGCGGGGCTCGAGGGGCGCCTGGCCGGTGACTTCGCGGTGGCCGGCAGCCTGGAGGCGCCGGCCCTGGATCTCAACCTCAACGGCGATGCTCTGGCCTTCGAAGGCAACCGCGTGGAGGCCCTCGAGCTTCAGGCCCGGGTGACGGGGATCGACGATCCGCGGCTGGAGGCCGAGTTAAGCGCCGACGGCTTGACCGCCGCCGAGCAACGCCTGGCGGCCCTGACCCTGACCCTGCAGGGGCGACTCTCCGAGCACCGCCTCGAGCTCGATCTGGAGGGCGACGACCAGGGGCCCCTGGAGCGCTTGGTCCTGGGACTGGACGGGGGGTTGAATCAGGCTCAGCAGCGCTATCGTGGTGCACTCTCGCCCCTGGAGGCGGTCTTGCCCCAGGGTACCCTGGCCCTGGAGGCGCCGCTGCGCTTCGAGGTCGCCCTCGACGCGGGTCGCGTCGACGCCGAGCCCTTCTGCCTGGTACGCGGCGAGGGGGGGCGGCTGTGCAGCATCGAGACCCTGCGCGCCTCGGCGGCATCGGGCCGCCTGGCGCTGCGTCTCGAGGCCCTGCCCATGGACCTGGTCGAGGCGGCCATGCCGGACGGCTGGGAACTGGCCGGGGAGACCGATGGCGATCTCGCCCTCGACTGGTCCCAGGGTGGCGCCCGGTGGCGGCTGACCAGCGACCTGGCCAGCCGCATCGCCCTGAGCGGCGAGGACGCCTATGGCCAGCCCTGGGAGCTGCCCGATTCCCGACTGCGCCTGGGGCTCGAGGCCAGCGAGACGCGGGCCGAGGCCGAGCTCTCCCTGGCCCTGGCCGAGGCCGGTGAATTGGGACTCAGCGTCCAGGTGGAGGATCCCCTGGGGCGCCAGGCGCTGGGCGGCGAGCTGCGTCTCGAGGCCATCGACCTGGCTCGCTATCGTACCCTGGTCGCGGGCATGGAGCGCCTGGAGGGTCGCCTCGAGGGGCGGGTGGCCATCGCCGGCAGCCTGGAGAGCCCGGACCTGCGGGGCCGCATCGCCCTGGAGGGCCTGGAGGCCCGTGGCCTCGACCTGCCGGTGGCCATTCACGATGGGCGGATCGGCGTCGACCTGGCCGGCGATCGTGGCACCATCGATGGCCTGATTCGCGGCGAGGAGGGGCGCCTGGATATCGGCGGGGAGGCGGCCTGGCCGAGCCTGGATAGCTGGTCGATCGAGATCCGCGTGGATGGTCGCGACGACCCCTTGCTGGCGGTCCTGCCCGAGTTCGGTCGCCTGCGTCTGGCACCGCAGTTGACCATCGCGGTGACCCCGGCCAGCCTGGACGTGGGCGGCCGGGTGCAGATTCCCTGGGCGCGTCTGGAGGTGGGACAACTCCCCCCGGGGGTGGTCTCGCCGAGTCCCGACGAGGTGATCGTCAGCGAGGAGGAGGTCCGCGAGCGACTGCGCCTGGCGGCCTTCTCCGAGGAGGACCTGGCCGCCCAGGAATCCGCCGCCGCGGCCCTGCGCCAGGCCGGCATGGCAATCCAGGTGCGGATCGACCTGAGCCTGGGGCCGGACATGCAGCTGGAGGCCTACGGGCTCGAGGCCGGCCTCACCGGCGAGCTGGAGGTGCGCCAGGCCGATGGCCCGGTGCAACTGTTCGGCGACGTCAACCTGGTGGACGGGCGCTTCCGCGCCTACGGCCAGGATCTGCTGATCCGCGAGGGCCAACTGATCTTCAGCGGCCCGCCGGATCAGCCGCTGCTGGAAGTGGAGGCGATTCGTAATCCCGATATCACCCAGGACGAGGTGATCGCTGGTCTGCGGGTCACCGGGCTCGCCGACGAGCCGGAGCTGCGGATCTTCTCCGAGCCGGCCATGGACGAGGCGCGGGCGCTCTCCTACCTGCTGCGCGGCCGGGCGCCGGACGAGAGCGATGCCGATGGCGCCCTGACCTCCGCCCTGGTGGGGCTGACCCTGTCCCGCACCGGTGGCGCCGTGGGCCAGGTGGGGCAGGCCTTCGGCATCGAGGACCTGCGCCTGGAGACCGCCGGCGCCGGCGAGGAGAGTCAGGTGGTGGTGGCCGGTCAGCTCACCGAGGACTTGCGTGTCAGCTACGGGGTGGGGATCTTCTCGCCCATCGCCGAGCTGACCCTGCGCTATACCCTGTGGCGCAACCTCTATGTGCAGGCGGTCTCGGGTGCCGCCCAGGCGGTGGATCTGGTCTATACCTTCAGCAGACGCGGTAACCCGCGACTGCGCGACAGTGGAGAATGAGATGTTCGACAAGCAGACCCTGGTGACCCCCGAGCGGGCCCTGCCGGGCCGTGAGGCGCCGCTGGCGATCGGCGGCATTCACCACGTCAATGGCCGTAGTCTCTTGCCGCCCTGGCCTCCGGGGCATCGCGAGATCGTGCTGGGACTGGGCTGTTTCTGGGGCGCCGAGCGCCTCTTCTGGCAGCTGCCCGGCGTCCATGTCACCGCCGTGGGCTACGCCGGGGGCCATACGCCCAATCCCACCTACGAGGAGACCTGCACCGGCCTCACCGGCCATACCGAGGTGGTACGGGTCATCTTTGATCCCGTCGAGCTGGACCTGGAGCGCCTGCTGGCGGTGTTCTGGGAGGCCCATGACCCGACTCAGGGCATGCGCCAGGGCAATGACATCGGCACCCAGTACCGCTCGGCGATCTACACCACCGACGCCGCCCAGCAGGAAGCGGCCGAGGCCAGTCGCGAGCGCTATCAGCAGGCGTTGAGCCGGGCCGGGCGCGGTACCATCACCACCGAGATCACGCCGCTGGCGGCCTTCTACTACGCCGAGGAATATCACCAGCAGTACCTGGCCAAGAACCCCGGTGGCTACTGCGGCCTCAAGGGCACCGGCATCGGCTGCCCCGGTCAGTGATCGGCACCGACACGCGCCTCACGCCAGCGCCAGGCCACTCGGCGAGCCTGCCTCGGGTCGCGGCTGTAGTGCAGGAGGCCGGGCCGCTTGCGCAGGCCGGCGCGCTTCAGCTTGATCAACAGGCGCGCCGGTAGGCCGATCAGCACCAGGCCGATCTCCCGATGGTGCATCTCGTCGATCAGCCGCCGCAGGGCCTCGATGGCCGTGGCGTCCAGGCTCGGCACGTCGCGCATGTCGAGGAGCAGGGTACGCACCCCGGGATCGACCCGATGCAGGGTGATCAGGGCCTTGTCGGCGGCGGCAAAGAACAGCGGGCCGTCGATGTCATAGAGGGCGATATCCTCGGGCAAGTCCCCCAGCGCCTCGGTCGGCGCCTCGATGCGCCGAGACTGGGTCAGTCCCGCCATGCGATGCACGAAGAGGGCGGCGGCCAGCCCGATCCCCACGGCCACCGCCAGGACCATATCGAAGAGTACCGTCAGCACGAAACAGAGCACCAGGATAAGCACGTCCCCGGGCGGGGCCGTACGCAGGGTATGCACCATATGACGGGCCTCGCTCATGTTCCAGGCGACGATAAACAGCAGCGCCGCCAGGGCACTCATGGGCACGCCCCCCAGCACCTCCGCCAGCGCCACTACCGCCAGCAGTACCACCAGGGCATGCACCACGGCGGCCAGGGGGGAACGTGCACCGCTGCGAATATTGGTGGCAGTGCGTGCCAGGGCCGCGGTGGCGGTGATGCCGCCGAACAGCGGAGCCACGATATTGCCCAGTCCCTGGCCGATCAGCTCGGCATTGGGATCATGCCTGCTGCGGGTCAGGCCGTCGGCCACGACCGCGCAGAGCAGGGATTCGATGGCGCCCAGCATGGCGATGGCGACGGCCGGTCCCAGCAGCTCATGGAAGAGCTCGAAATCGAGGCTCAGGGGCTCGCCGTCGGCATTCGAGAACAGGCCGGAGGCCAGCAGGGTCGGGGCAATGGGCGGAATGCCGGCGCCGCTCTGGCCATCGGCCTCCCAACTGAAGCGCGAGGCGATGGTGGCGATATCGATATCACCGCCGAGCCAGGCGCCGATCGCCCGAGTCAGGAGGGTGGCGGCCACCAGCCCCGCCAGGGGGGCCGGCACGCGGATGCCCAGGCGCGGCCAGAGCAGCATCACCAGCAGCGTGAAGAGACCGATTGCCAGTTCCCAGGGGTTCCAGGAGCCCAGGGCGCCGACGATGCGCCCCAGGTTGGCGAGGAAGTGCTCGTCGAGCCCCTCCAGGCTGAGTCCCAGGAAGTCGGGCAGCTGTAGGGTAGCGATCACCACGGCGATGCCGGCCGTGAAGCCGAGAATCACCGGATAGGGGACGAACTCGATCAGGCGGCCCAGGCGAGCCAGGCCGAGGGCAACCAGGATCAGCCCCGCCATCATGGTGGCGATCAGCAGGCCCCCCAGGCCGTGCTGTTGCACGATGGGGAAGAGGATGACCACGAAGGCCGCGGTGGGCCCCGAGACATTGAAGCGCGAGCCCCCGGTCAGGGCGATCAGGGCGCCGGCGACGATGGCGGTATAGAGTCCATGCTGGGGCGGCACGCCGGTGGCGATGGCCAGTGCCATGGACAGGGGGACCGCCACGGTCCCCAGGGTCAGCCCCGCCATCAGGTCATGGCGCAACTCCCCCAGGCCATAGCCTTGCTCGAAGGCGCTCCGCAGACCGGTAGCGATAGCCGGCAAGCGCCGGGCTCTCCTTGCCATGATTCCTCCTTGCGTCAGGCGCCGATGGCCAGACGGTCATGTCGGCGCCGGGTAAAGAACGATGATGACATTACCATGCGGTGACACCGACGCGTCCTCCTCGCACGGGATGTCGGTGTGGCAGGGCCGCAGCCCGGTAACGGGGCATCGCCCGAGCGATAAGCTAGCCGCGGGCGGAAGCCGGGGTTTGGCCGAGCCCTTCCGGCACCCGGGCCCAGTCGTCGAGCTGACGGTTGACCCGACGGGCCAGCCAGGAGGCGAGGCGCGCGCCGCGCCGCTCGATATAGCCCACATGGCCACCGTGGCGGGCGATCTCGACGCGCACCGCCGCCGAGGGGGCGGGCAGGTGCTCGAAGAGGTCGCCGGGCATAAAGGGGTCGTCGGCGGCGTGCAGGATCAGGGTGGGGAGTTCGATCTCGCCGAGCAGGGGGCCCGCCGAGGCGCGGCGATAGTAGTCGCTGGCGGAGGCGAAACCGTGCAGGGGCGCGGTGACCTCGTTGTCGTAGGCCCAGAAGGTGTCCAGCTCCTTGAGCTGGTGGGGAGAGAGGCTAATGGGCAGGGGGCCCTTGGCCATCTTGAGGGCGACCTTGCGCTTCAGCGAGGCCAGCAGATGGCGCTGGTAGACCCGCGCCATGCCGCGATTGAGCACATCGGCGCTGGCGGCGAGATCCAGGGGTGCATTGATGGCAATGGCCCCGGCCAGGTCGAGGCCATCGCCGCCCTGTTCCGCGACCAGCTTGAGCAGCATATTGGCGCCCAGGGAGACCCCGGCGGCCACCTTGAGGGCCTGGGGATAACGCTGGCCGAGCTGGCCCAGTACCCAGTAGGCGTCGGCGGTATCACCGCTATGATAGGCCCGCGGCAGGCGGTTGGGGGCCTGGCCACAGCCGCGGAAATGCATCAGCACGGCCCGCCAGCCGAGGTCCGCCGCCGCCCCCAGCAGTTCGCGGGCATAGGGGGCGTCGAAGGAGCCCTCCAGGCCATGGAAGAGCACGAACAGCGGCGCCTCCGGGGCCGTCGGCGCCGGACGCACCCAGGCCAGCTCCACGAAGTCGCCATCCGGCAGGTTGATGATCTCGGTGTCCCGCGCCAGGCGTCGCCGTGGCAGCAGGCGCGGCAGCAGGGTCTGGAGGTGTCGGTTACCGAGTCCCCGGGGAGGGTGAAAGTCGGCGGGAACAATCGCGTGGGTCATGCCGGCCTCGTGCTGGAGAACCGGGGCCCGGTGCGGCCCCTATCTCTTCTAGCTTATCGCGGTGCCGGCGGGAGGCAAGGTGATTGCGGCCCGTGCTGGTCGAAAGGCAAGGCCATCAGGACATCGCTTGCGTGAAATCAAGATCCCGGGTCAGATTGTCACGGCCCACCGCGGTGATCACCACATTGTCCTCGATACGGATGCCGCCATGTTCGCCCAGAGCCTCGACCCGGCCCCAGTCGAGCATGCCGGCGGTGGCGCCCTGGCGCAGCGGTTCCAGCAGCATCGGAATCACATAGAGCCCCGGCTCCACGGTGATCGCCATCCCCGCTTCCAGTTCCCGGGTCAGGCGTAGCGCCGGATGCGTCGGGGGTGGGGGCAGGGGGTGGCCTTGCTTGTCCTGGCGCCCGCCCACGTCGTGGACCTGCAGGCCCAGCAGATGGCCCAGCCCATGGGGGCAGAAGGCGCGGGTGATGCCGCGCTCGAGGGCCGCCTCGGCACTCGCCTTGACCAGGCCGTGCTCCACCAGGAGGTCGGCCAGGCCCTGGTGCATGCGCTCCTGCATCGTCACATAGGAGACACCCGGGGCCAGCCCCTCCACCAGTTGCCGCTGCAGGCGATCCATGTCGGCGAGCAGGGCCCGGTAATCGTCGCTGGCCGCCGGCCCCGCCCAACTACGGGTGATATCGGCGCAGTAGCCGCGGAAGCGGTGGCCGCCGTCCACCAGCAGGCTATGCGCCCGTGCCGGGGCCTCGAGGTCGTAGTGCTGGTAGTGGAGCACGCCGCCGTGGGCATTGATGCCGACGATGCTCTGGTAGGGCAACTCGCTCTCGCGGATCCGCGCCGCCTGGAGATAGGCCAGTTGGCAATCCAGCTCGGCACCGCCGGCCAGGAAGGCGTCCCGCGCCGCGGCGTGACCGGCCAGGGCCCGGCGATTGGCCTCACGCAGGCAGGCGACCTCATAGTCGCTCTTGCGAACCCGGGCCTCGTCCAGGGCGCGGGTGAGGGCCTCGGGGTTGGCCTCGGCCCCCAGGCGTTCGGCCTGGGCCGCGCTCACCTCGCCGAGGATCGCGAAGCGCCCGGCGGGCAACCGCGGCGCCTCACCCTCCTCCTGACACACCACCTCGAAGGCCTCGACCCAGGCTTCCTCGGGCAGCCGCGGCGAAAGGTGCCAGAAGTCCCGGGGGGCGTGGAAATAGAGGCGCGGCCTTTGGCCCGGGCGAATCAACAACCAGCTATGCTCCAGGCCGGCCAGGGGCACCCAGTGCAGGAAGTGGCCATAGGCGGCGAAGCTGGCGTGCTGGTCATCGGCGAAATGCCGGTGGGCCCGGCCACTATAGAGCAACACCCCATCATAGCCGTGTTCCGCCAGCAGCGCCGCGTAGGCCTGCTCGAGCCGGGAGAGGTGCGCCTGCTGGGCGTCGGCGAGGTCGTTGGTCATCGGTGACTCCATAGCGAAAATCGAAGGTCGGGCACCCCGCCGATCAGGCCACGGGGGCCGGCGAGGGCAACGCTTGCCATAGCTTGTCCAGGGCCGGCGAGGGGCCCTGGGTATGGCGATAGAGGCGGATCTCCAGGGGCACCTGCCAGCGGGCATCGCCGGCGGGCACCAGCTCCCCCCGGGCCAGGGCCGGGGCGGCCAGCCGCTGCGGCAACCAGCCCATCCCATAGCCGAGGCCGATCAGTTCCCTGATATTGTGGCTCTGGATGCTCTCGTTGAGTACCCGGAAGGCCGGGGCCTCGCCGAGGCTAGTCAGATGGTCCTGGATGGCGGCATGCATCAGCCCCCGGGGATGGAAGGCGATCAGCGGCAGACTCTCCCGGGGGCCGCTACCCAGGGAGAAGCGCGGGCGCCCATCGGGATCCGGGACCGAGAGCGGGATCAGGCGCTCCTCGCCGACCCGCCGATAGTCGCACTCGAGCCGCTCGGCCTCCGACAATAGCCCATCTCGCGGCCAGTAGCAGAGCACCAGGTCACACTCGCCGCGGTCGAGCGCCTGGAAGTAGTCGTCGATCAGCCAGCCGGTGGCCCTCAGGTAGGGCTCCAGGGGCGGATCCTCGTGATGGGTCGCCAGCCACTCCGGCAGGAAGTGGGAGAGCAGGCTCTGGGGCGCCGCCAGCCGCAAGCGGTTGGCCTGGGCCTCGGCGAGGCGCGAGAGCCGCTCCCGGGCATCCTGCACCCGTTGCGTGACCTGCTCGCAGAGGCTCAGGAATTCCTCGCCGGCCGGGGTCAGGGAGAGGGGCAGGGTCTGGCGATTGACCAGGGTGGTGCCCATCTCCTCTTCCAACAGCTTGATGCGTCGCGAGAAGGTGGGCTGGGTGACATTACGCTCCTCCGCGGCCCGGGAGAAGTGCCGGGTGCGGGCCAGGGCGACAAAGTCTTCCAGCCAGCGAATTTCCATGGTTCACCAGATTTATCGAAAATATTGTTGGATTTGTCTAGTCAGGCAGTGAATTTTGCCATTGAAACGCCTGTTTCTCTACAGTCGTGTCTACAGGCGTCCTTCCTCCACCGCATGACAGGCCACCTGGCCGCCATCGGCCTGGGGACGCAGCCGGGGTACCTCCCGCCGGCAGCGGGGTTCGGCATGGGGACAACGCCCATGGAAGACGCAGCCGGAGGGCAGGTTCACCGGGGTCGGTACCTCGCCGGTCAGGCGAATCGGCTGGGGCCGGTCGTCCTCCAGGCGCGGGATCGCCGAGAGCAGCGCCTGGGTATAGGGGTGGCGGGGCGTGGCGAACAGGGTCCGGGTCGGCGCCACCTCGCAGACGGTGCCCAGGTACATCACCGCGACGCGGGTGCCGAAGTGCTCCACCACCGCCAGGTCATGGGTAATGAACAGGTAGGTGAGGTGGCGCTCCTGCTGGGCATCCATCAGCAGGTTGAGCACCTGGGCCTGAATGGACACGTCCAGCGCCGAGATCGGCTCGTCGGCGACGATAAATTCCGGATCCACGGCCAGGGCGCGGGCGATGGCGATGCGTTGGCGTTGGCCGCCGGAGAACTCGTGGCCGAAGCGCGCGCCCCATTCCGGGTCGACGCCCACCGAGGCCATCACCTCGCGCACCTTGGCCGTGACCCGGTCGCGGGACCAGTCGGGGTGGTGCAGGCGTATCGGCTCCTCCAGGGTCTGCTGAATCGTCATGCGCGGATTCAGCGAGGCGTAGGGGTTCTGGAAGATCATCTGCATGCGCTTGCGATAGGGCAGCAGCGCCTTGGGCGAGAGATCATCGATGCGCGTCCCGTCGTAGTGGATCTCCCCGGCGCTGGGCGAGAGCAGCCCCATCACGGTGCGCGCCACCGTGGACTTGCCGCAGCCGGACTCGCCGACCACGCAGAGCGCCTCGCCGCGCCGGATGCTCAGGTCCACGCCGTTGATGGCATGCACGAACTCCTGATGGCGTACCAGGCGGCCGCCCTTGAAGCGCAGTTGCTCGAGGAAGTCGCCGGAGAGATCGAAGCGCTTGCGCAGGCCGCGGATCTCCAGCAGCGGGGCATTCTCCTGGGCCGACGGACGTGCTGCCTGGCTTCGGGTCTCGTTCTGGGGCAGGGCCTGGGCGGTCATGGGCGATCCTCCTCGGTGGCGGCGGCTTCCTGGGCCAGCATCTCCGCCACCATATGGCAGGCCACCCGGCAGTTGCCGGAGGCCACGAAGTCGGGCACCTGGCGGGAGCAGGCGGGACGCTCGCTGCCATCGGCGCGGGTCACGAAGTCACAGCGGGGATGGAAGGCACAGCCCGAGGGCAGCTGGGTCAGCGGCGGCATGCTGCCGCGAATCTGATTGAGGTGGCTGCCCGGGGTGGCCATCTGCGGCAGGGCGTTCATCAACCCCTGGGTATAGGGGTGCTGGGGATCGTTGATGATCTCCCGGGTCGGCCCGGCCTCGATCACCCGTCCCGCGTACATCACCAGCATGCGCTGGGTCACCTGGCTGACCACTCCCAGGTCGTGGGTGATCAGGATCAGGCCGACGTTGTGCTTCTCGCACAGCTCCAGCAGCAGGGTCATGATCTCCGCCTGGATGGTCACGTCCAGCGCCGTGGTGGGCTCGTCGGCGATGATGATATCCGGATCCAGCAGCAGGGCGATGGCGATGATGACCCGCTGACGCATGCCCCCGGAGAGCTCGTGGGGGTACTGATCGAGGCGCGTCTCCGGGGAGGGGATCTGCACCTGCTGGAGCTTGTGCAGGGCGATGGCCCGGGCCTCTCGGGAGGCGATGCGGCGATGCGCCTTGAGGCACTCGACCATCTGCTCGCCGATGGTCAGCACCGGATTGAGGGTCATCATCGGATCCTGGAAGATCATCGACACGCGGTTGCCGCGGATACGCCGCAGCTGCCGCTCGCCGAGGCCGATCAGCTCCTGGCCATCGAAGCGGATGCTGCCGCCGGCGATATAGCCGGGCCTGGCGATCAGGTTGAGCAGGCTGAAGGCGGCCACCGACTTGCCGGCGCCGGACTCGCCCACCAGGCCGAGGCGTTCGCCGCGGTCCAGGGTGAAATTGATATTGCGCAGGGCGCGCACCTCGCCCTGGCGCAGGGCGAAGCGCACATCCAGGTCGCGAACTTCGAGAAGTGCCATAAGAGGTGCTCCTTAGCCCTTGTAGAGACGCGGGTTCATGACGTCGCGCAGCCAGTCGCCGAGCAGGTTGATCGACAGCACCAGCACCACCAGGAAGGCGCCGGGAATCAGGGTGATCCACCAGGCCCCGGACTGCAGGTAGTCGAAGCCGGCCTTGATCAGCGAGCCCAGCGACGGGTGGGTCTCCGGCATGCCCAGTCCCAGGAAGGAGAGGGCCGCCTCGGAGATGATGGCGTTGGCGATCTGCACCGTGGAGATGACGAAGATCGGCGACAGGGTGTTGGGCAGCACATGACGGAACATGATGCGCCGCGACTTCAGGCCCATCACCTTGGCGGCGTCCACATACTCCTTGCGCTTCTCGGCCAGCACCGAGGCGCGCACCGTGCGGGCGTACTGGGGCCATTCGGCCAGGCCGATGATCAGGATCAGCATCAGGATGGCGTAGTCGCTGTAGAAGCTGCCGCCCAGGGTGGCCTTGACCACGGCGCCCACCACGATGGCCACCATCAGGGTGGAGAAGGAGAGCTGGATATCCGCCAGGCGCATCAGCAGGGCATCCACGCGGCCGCCCAGGTAGCCGGCCAGCAGGCCGAAGACCACCCCCAGCAGGGCCTGGAGCAGCACGGCGCCGAAGCCGATCAGCAGCGACACCCGGGTGCCGTAGAGGATGATCGACCACAGGTCGCGCCCCTGGGCGTCGGTACCCAGGCTGTAGGCGGGGTCACTGCCCTCGATCCAGAAGGGCGGCAGTTCCGAGGCGAGGATATCGATCTGCGCCAGGTCGTAGGGGTCGGTGGGGGCCAGCCAGGGGGCCAGCAGCGCCATGGCCACCAGGGCGAGCAGGATCGCCAGGCACAGCTGGGCGCCCCGGTCGCGCTTGAAGCTGTAGAGCAGAAAGGAGTCACGCAGCCGCTGCCAGCGGCCGACGGCCGGAGTCGCCGCCGGGGGTGAGGAATGGGTACTCATGCGGGCTTGCCTGTCAGTTTGACGGTGGGGTTCACCAGGCCATAGATCAGGTCCACCAGGGTATTGGTGACCACGAAGATGACGCCGACGATCATCAGGTAGGCGACGATCAGCGGGATATCGGCGCGATTGATGGCATCCAGGAACATCAGCCCCATGCCGGGCCACTGGAAGACCGTCTCGGTGAGGATGGTGTAGGCCACCATGGTGCCGATCTGTACCCCGCCGACGGTGATCACCGGCAGCATGGTGTTCTTCAGGGCATGCAGGAAATAGATGCGGCGTACGCCGATGCCCTTGGCGCGGGCAAACTTGACGTACTCCGACTGCAGCACCTCCATCATCTCGGCGCGAATCAGGCGGATAAACAGCGGCAGCATGATGGAGGCCAGGGCCACCGAGGGCAGCACCAGGTGCTTCAGGCCGCCGAGGCTGGCCAGGTTGGTCTCCCAGTGGCCGAAGACCGGCACCAGGTCCTGGCCGCGACCGAAGGAGGGCATGCCGCCGTCGGTGGAGAGCAGGCCGTTGAGCCAGGCACCCCAGGCGGTGGATTCCGGGAAGAGGCTCACCGTGATGCCGATGGAGAAGACCTGGATCAGCAGGATGGCGGTGAGGAAGACCGGAATCGAGATGCCGATGATCGAGGCGCCCATAAAGAAGCGCGAGATCAAGGCGCGGGGCTTGATGGCGCTGTAGACGCCGATGGGCACCGACAGCAGCACGATCAGCAGGGTGGCGCCGAAGACCAGCTCGAGGGTCGCCGGCAGGTGACGGGCGATCACCTCCAGCGCCGGCTCCCGGTAGAAATAGGAGGTGCCGAAGTCACCGCTCAGGGCATTGCCGGCGAAGCGCAGGTACTGCACATGGAAGGGGTCGTTGAGGCCGAACTGCTCGCGCAGGGCCTCGCGTTCGCTCTCGGGGACCGACTGGCCGACCATCTGCTGGATGGGATCGCCCAGGTTGTCCTGGATGGCGAAGGCGATGACGCTGATGATGAACATCACCAGCAGGGCGTGCATCAGCCGCTTGGTAAGGAAGGCGATCATGGGGTAAGCCTGTCTGGGGTGTCACTTAGGAAACGCTGCACAAATGCCTGCGCGGGCAAATCGCTGCGTTGCGCGGTGCTGGTGCGCCAGCCCGGTCGAAATCCTCACCTATACCGCATAGGCTCTGGTTCCTGCGCGCCGTGCGCCTTGCGCTTTACTCCGCTCGCCGATTCGTTCAGCGCTTCCCTAACGGGACCCCTCGCCCATACGAGCGAGGGGCCGGCCATCGGGGCGATGGCCGAGGGAATCACTCGCCCTGGATCACCAGGTCGCCCAGGTAGGGGAAGTCGAGGGCATTGACCACCGGGGCAATGTCCACGCCATCGCGGGCGCCATAGGCCAGGTTCTGCCAGTGCAGCATGATATAGCCGGCGTCCTCATGGAGCCTGGCCTCGGCCTCCTGGAGCATGGCATTGCGGGCCTCGAGATCGGTCTCGCGGTCGGCGCGAGCCACCAGGGCATCGATCTCCTCGTTGCAGTAGCTGCCGTAGTTGTACTGGCCGGCGCCGGTCTCGGTGTCGATGCAGGCGGAGAGGTACTGGAAGAAGTTGGCGCTGTCCTCGGTGTCGGCATGCCAGCCGATCATCGCCATGTCGGAGGCGCGCTCATCGTACTCGGGCCAGTACTGGGCCAGCGGCATGGTGCGCAGGTTCACGTCGATATTGATGCGCGCCAGCATGTTGGCCACCGCCTGGGCGATCTGGGCATCGTTCACGTAGCGGTTGTTGGGGGCGATCATGTCGATGCTGAAGCCATCGGCATAACCGGCCTCGGCCATCAACGCCTGGGCCCGCTCCAGGTCGTAGCGCGGGGTCAGCTCGGGATTGTGGCCGGAGTAGCCGGGGGGCGAGAACTGCGCCGCCGGGGTGGCGAAGCCGCGCATCAGGCGATCGGCGATGCCCTCCTGATTGATGGCGTAGGCCACCGCCTGACGCACCCGTGGATCGGCGAAGGCCTCGACCCGCGCCTGATTGAGCTGCAGGCCGATGATCCGCGTGCCGGGCACCTCCACCAGGTCGACGCCCTGGGCCTCGCGGACCCGCTCCAGGTCGTTGGGGGGCACCGCATCGATAAAGTCGACGCCGCCGGAGAGCAGGGCCGAGACCCGGGCGGCGTTCTCGGCGATGGGTGTCAGCACGATACGCGAGACATTGCCCTCGCTGTCCTCGTCCCAGTAGTCGTCGAAGCGCTCCATCTCCACCCGCACGCCCTGGCGACGCTCGGTGACGACGAAGGGGCCGGTGCCGGAGATATGGCGCGAGGCGAAGGAGTTGCCGGCCTTGACGATCTCGCCGCGGTCGCGGCCATCCTCGGTGGTGCCGGCATAGAACTGGCTGTCCATCGGGAAGATGTAGGTGGCCAGGTTGAGCAGCAGCGGGTAGGGACCGTCGGTGGTGATCTCCACGGTATGCTCGTCGATCGCCTCGGCCCCGGCGATCGGCTCGAAGATGGCCCGGTAATCGGGGCTCTCCTTGAGGCGCTCGAGGGTCCAGACCACGTCGGCCGCGGTGAAGGGGTTGCCGGAGTGGAAGGTCACGTCATCGCGCAGGCTCAGGCGCACGGTGGTGTCGTCGACCTGCTCCCAGGAAGTGGCCAGGCGCGGCTCGAACTGGAAGTCCTGGGTCCAGCGCACCAAGGGGTCGAAGGCCAGATGCGAGAGGCGCAGCATGCCGCCGGACAGCTGTTCATGGATATCCAGGGTCTCCGGGTCGGCGGCGTAGCCGATGCGCAGGGTCTCGGCGGAGACGCTGGCGGGGAGGGCGGTCGCGGCCAGGGTGGCGCCGATCACGGACGCCAGCAGGGTCTTCTTGAAGGTCATGTCGTCGTATCCCTAACGGGTTGTTATGTGTTGTGACGACGCTAACCATAGATAGCGGGAGGGACGGGCGACAATCGAAATACTGACTGGCCCTATACGCCATCCGCATCATTGCCCGGGGAAGCGGTGGCCCAGGCCCCATGGGGGAGGGGGAGTGGGCCACCCCAGGGCCCGCCCTAGCCGACCGGGTTCAGGCCTTCGATACGGTAGAGGGACTCCACCTGGTCGAGGCGTTCCACCGTGCAGCCCAGGTCGGTGACATGGCCATCCTTGAGGCCATAGACCCAGCCGTGTACCGCCAGCGGCTGGCCCCGCTGCCAGGCATGCTGGACGATCTTGGTGCGGCACAGGTTATTGACCTGGGCCTGGACATTGAGCTCGCACATGCGGTCCACCTGTTCCTCCAGGCTCAGGTGACTCAGTTCCTCCCGGTGCCGGGCATAGAGCTCGCGCACCGAGTGCAGCCAGATATCCACCATGCCGTTGTCGCCGCCGCTGACGGCGGCGCGCACGCCGCCGCAGCCGTAGTGGCCCACCACCATGATATGGCGCACCTGGAGCACTTCGACGGCGTACTGCAGCACCGAGAGGGCATTGAGATCATTGTGGTGGAGCAGGTTGGCCACGTTGCGATGCACGAAGACCTCGCCAGGGGGCAGGTCGATGATCTGGTTGGCCGGGACCCGGCTATCGGAGCAGCCGATCCACAGGTAATCGGGGTTCTGTTGCTGGGCCAGGCGATCGAAGAAGCCGGGATCCTGTTGGCGAATGCCCTCGGCCCATTGGCGATTGCGCTCGACGAGTCGTTTGATCTCTTTTTTCATGCGTCAGGTCTTCTGGTGGGCGGGTGGTGCGCCAGGGGAGGCGCCATCGGAAGCGTCTAGTCTAACGCGGCTGCTGGCCAAAGTGATCCGTCGATTGCGCGGTGATCTATCACCTTGATAGTTATCGACTATCCACCCGAGAGTCTGCCAAGTCGGGGTCCCGGTGGTATCATCGTCCCGATGATTTACGACCCAAGGTTTCAGGAGAATTTCGTGTCTCAGTTCGATTATGACCTCTTCGTCATCGGCGCCGGCTCCGGCGGCGTGCGCGCCGCTCGCACCGCGGCGGCCACCGGCGCCCGGGTGGCGGTGGCCGAGGATCGCTACCTGGGGGGCACCTGCGTCAACGTCGGCTGCGTCCCCAAGAAGCTCTACTCCTATGCGGCCCATTTCCATGATGCCTTCGAGGACAGCGCCGGTTTCGGCTGGCGCCTGCCCGAGGCACCGCGCTTCGACTGGGCCACCCTGCGTGACAACAAGATCGAAGAGATCAAGCGCCTCAACGGCATCTATGGCCGCCTGCTGGAGGGCGCGGGGGTGCGCCTGATCAACGGCCGCGCCAGGGTGCTGGATGCCCAGCGTGTCGAGGTGGCCGGCGAGGTGATCCGCGCCGAGAAGATCCTGGTGGCCACCGGCGGCTGGCCCTGGGTGCCGGACTTCCCCGGCAAGGAGCATGCCCTGGATTCCAACCGGGTCTTCGACCTGGAGGCCTTCCCCCGGCGCTTCCTGGTGCTGGGCGGCGGCTATATCGCCGTGGAGTTCGCCAGCATCTTCAACGGCCTGGGCAGCGAGACTCACCTGGTCTACCGCGGCGAGCTGTTCCTGCGCGGCTTCGACAACGAGGTGCGGGAGTTTACCCGGGACGAAATGGCCAAGAAGGGCGTCAACCTCCACTTCGAGACCAATATCGAGCGCATCGACAAGGAGGGTGAGGTCCTCAAGGTGATGCTGACCAGCGGCGAGGTGCTGGAAGTGGATGCGGTGCTGGCGGCCACCGGGCGCAAGCCCAACCTGGCCGGCCTGGGGCTGGATGGCCTGGGCGTCGAGCTCAATGACGACGGCACCCTCAGGGTCAACGAGCGCTTCGAGACCTCGGTGCCTTCGCTACTCGCCCTCGGCGATATCACCGGCGGCCCGGAGCTGACCCCGGTGGCCCTGGCCGAGGCCATGCAGATGGTGCAGGCCCACTTCGGCGAGGGCACCCCCAAGCCGCTCGACTATGACAAGATCGCCACCGCGGTCTTCTGTCACCCCAATATCGGCACCGTGGGGCTCTCGGAAGAAGCGGCCCGCGAGCAATGCGGCGCCATCCGCGTCTATCGCACCGACTTCCGGCCCATGAAGCACACCCTCTCCGGCAGCGAGGAGCGCTGCCTGATGAAGCTGATCGTCGATGACGAAAGCGACGTGGTGGTGGGGGCCCATATGGTGGGCGAGGAGGCCGGTGAGGTGATCCAGGGCATCGCCATCGCCGTGCGCGCCGGCTTGACCAAGGCCGACTTCGACGCCACCGTGGGCATTCATCCCACCGGTGCCGAGGAGTTCGTCACCCTGCGCAGCGTCAGCCGTCGCTATCCCGACTAAGCGTTAGCCTTGTTGTCATCGCGGCGTCATGCGCCGCCGGCATGCTGAAGGCCATCCCTTGGGGGTGGCCTTCGTCGTGTCTGGGCGGCGAGATCCCGCCTCGAGTCGGCGCCGATGATGGTCGCTCGAGGGAGGACTAAACTGAAAGACGATGGGCGCCCGCCCAGGGATCATAACCACGAATTATGGATAAGCTCGGCGATGATAAGGCCCATTTTGATTTACGCATAAATCCTTGTTATCGTATTGGGCGAATTCGCCAATAGCGAACTATAACCATGAACGTATCGACGCATCCCTTCACCCCCTCCGCCGATCTGGCCCGCCCCAGCGTGGCCGATGCCGTGGTGGGCAATCCCCAGTCACCGCTGTTTATTCGCAAGCCCAACCCGGACGATGGCTGGGGCATCTACGAGCTGGTCAAGGCGTGTCCGCCGCTGGACGTGAACTCCGCCTACGCCTACCTGCTGCTGGCCACCCAGTTTCGCGATACCTGCGCGGTGGCCACCAACGAGGAGGGCGAGATCGTCGGCTTCGTCTCCGGCTACGTGAAGAGCAATGCGCCCGACACCTATTTCCTGTGGCAGGTGGCCGTGGGCGAGAAGGCCCGCGGCACCGGCCTGGCCCGTCGCCTGGTCGAGGCGGTGATGCGCCGCGAGGAGCAGGCCGAGGTGCGCCACCTGGAGACCACCATCACGCCGGACAATGAGGCGTCCTGGGGGCTCTTCACCCGCCTGGCCGATCGCTGGCAGGCGCCCCTCAATAGCCGTGAATACTTCTCCACCGATCAGCTCGGTGGCGAGCACGACCCGGAAAACCTGGTGCGTATCGGCCCCTTCCAGCCGGCGCATATCTAAGTTCCCGTCTTTGTGATGGCGTCGGCCGCCCGATCGGCGCCATTTCCCTATTTATTCCCGATTCGCTAGGAGATCCTATGCAAACCCAGATTCTCGAACGCATGGAATCCGATGTTCGTACCTATTCCCGTTCCTTCCCGGTGGTCTTCACCAAGGCCCAGGGGGCACGCCTGACCGCCGAGGATGGCAAGGAGTACATCGACTTCCTGGCCGGTGCCGGCACCCTCAACTATGGCCACAACAACCCCAAGATCAAGCAGGCGCTGCTCGATTACCTGGCCTCCGATGGCATCGTCCATGGCCTGGACATGTGGACCGCAGCCAAGCGCGACTACCTGGAGGCCCTCGATGAGGTGATCCTCAAACCGCGCGGCCTGGACTACAAGGTACATCTGCCGGGCCCGACCGGGACCAATGCGGTGGAAGCCGCCATTCGCCTGGCGCGGGTGGCCACCGGTCGCCATAACATCATCTCCTTCACCAACGGCTTCCACGGCGTGACCATGGGCGCCCTGGCCACCACCGGTAACCGCAAGTTCCGCGAAGCCACCGGCGGTATCCCCACCCAAGGAGCGGCCTTCCTGCCCTTCGATGGTTACCTGGGCGAGGCGGTGGATACCCTCGATTACTTCGAGAAGCTGCTGGGCGACAACTCCAGCGGCCTCGACCTGCCCGCCGCGGTGATCGTCGAGACGGTGCAGGGGGAGGGTGGCATCAACCCCGCCGGCCTCGACTGGCTCAAGCGCCTGGAGCAGATCTGCCGCGATCACCAGATCCTGCTGATCATCGACGATATCCAGGCCGGCTGTGGCCGTACCGGCAAGTTCTTCAGCTTCGAACACGCCGGCATCACCCCGGATATCGTGACCAACTCCAAGTCGCTGTCCGGCTATGGCCTGCCGTTCGCCCATGTGCTGATGCGTCCCGAGCTCGACAAGTGGAAACCGGGCCAGTACAACGGCACCTTCCGCGGCTTCGCCCTGGCCATGGTCACCGCCGCCGCCGCGCTGCGTACCTACTGGAGCGATGACACCCTCGAGCGCGACGTCCAGCGCAAGGGACGCATCGTCGCCGAGCGCTTCCAGCAGCTGGCCGACTACCTGGGCGAGAAGGGTATCCCGGCCTCCGAGCGCGGTCGTGGCCTGATGCGCGCCCTGGACGTGGGCACCGGCGAGCGCGCCGACAAGATCACCGCCGAAGCCTTCCAGCGCGGCCTGGTGATCGAGACCAGCGGCCATGATGGCCAGGCGGTCAAGTGCCTGTGCCCGCTGACCATCAGCGATGAGGATCTGCTCGAGGCCCTGGATATCATCGAGGCCAGCGTCAAGGCGGTCTTCTGATCGCCGCCAACCCGCCCCTGACATCTTCCGGGCGCCCGTCGAGGGCGCCCGTCATCGTCACAGCATGAGGATTTCTCCATGATCGTTCGCAATCTCGAAGAAGCTCGCAAGAGCGATCGCCTGGTCAAGGCCGAGAACGGCAACTGGGACAGCACCCGCCTGAGCCTGGCCGAGGATGGCGGCAACTGTTCCTTCCATATCACCCGCATCTATGAAGGGACCGAGACCCATATCCACTACAAGCATCACTTCGAGGCGGTCTACTGCATCGAGGGTGAAGGCGAGGTGGAGACCCTGGCCGACGGCAAGATCTGGCCGATCAAGCCGGGCGATATCTATATTCTCGACCAGCACGACGAGCACCTGCTGCGCGCCTCCAAGACCATGCACCTGGCCTGCGTCTTCACCCCGGGGCTGACCGGCAAGGAAGTGCACCGTGAGGACGGCTCCTATGCGCCGTCGAACGAGGCCGACGATAGCCAGCCGCTCTAAGAACGAGAGCAGTGAGTCACTGGAGCCCCTGGCAGTCATGTCGGGGGCGTTGTGCATCTCGTCCAGGGGTCGGGTCACGGTTGGCGGGTCTTGGGTCATGAGTCATGGTTCGCATAATGTATATTATGTTAAATCGTATCTGCCGGCGACTCTCCCGCAAGGTCATCCTGACCGCTTGACGCCCCCTCTGCGAGGCCATCACTGACCGCCATCCTCCCCGTGCATTGACAGGCCTCGCCGCTCTGTCATGATGTGGTCGCCGTTTCCGGGAGACGCCGACACCGATCAGAACGTCTTGAGTGTCTCTCCTCGCGCAGGCATGGACAGCCGCGCCCGGCGCTTCGTATTATCCGCAACCATCGCAGCCCCAACGAAACGGTACGCCCCGCATATAGGACACATTTCCGACTCATGTTCTCTTCGCCGCGATTTCGACGCCCGCCTTTCTCCTCGTCGACCCGGTTGGGCCTGGCCGGGATTGGCCTCTCCCTGCTGCTCGGTGGCTGCGCCCAGCAGCCGGCTCCCGACCCCGGGCCGCCGCCCGTCAGCGCCGAGGCCTTCGAGGCACGTATGGCGTCCCTGGAGTCGCGGCTGGTGGAGCGTTGCGAGACTCGGCTGGATTGGCAGGATCGTCAGGCCCGACTGGGCCGCTACCTGCTGGCCGATATTCGCGTGCTGGGCGACCGCCTGCACGAGATGCGGGATGCCCTGGATCGCCGCGAGGCGCCGCCTCGACCGATCACCCAGTGCGAGGGAGTCGACAGTTCGCAGCTGGATGGCATGCAGGTACTGGGGCGCGCGGAATGGGTCGGTCTGCCGGAAGTAGGCACCTACCTCAAGGCACGGGTGGATTCCGGTGCCAATACCTCCTCCCTGTCCGCCCGGGAGATCACGCCCTTCGAGCGGGACGGCCAGGACTGGGTGCGCTTCAAGCTGGGGCTCAACGAGGATGACGTGGTGGTGGATGGCGTGCGGGATGCCTGGCTCGAGGCCCCGGTGGAGCGCCGGGTGCGGATTCTGCAGGCCGTCGGTAGCAATTCCCGCCCGGTGGTGAGCCTGCTGATGACCCTGGGGCCGATCCGCCAGCCGGTGGAGTTCACCCTCAATGATCGTAGTCACCTCAATTATCCGGTCCTGTTGGGGCGCCGTTTCATGATGGATATCGCGGTGATCGATGTGGCCGAGAGCTATCTGCACCCCCGGCCGGAATACGCCGGCGGGCGTCCCGCCGATGAGGCCGCCGCCGACGAGGCGTTGGACCAGGACGACAGCGAACTCTAGGCGTTTGAAGCCGCCTGACCCGCGTTAATTCCCCGGCCGTGGCCTTGCCGCCGGCCGGGATGCACAAGGAAGCCTCCGCCATGTCGCGACTGCCCTTCTATCTGCTGGTGAGCCTGCTGATGCTGGTCGGCATCGGTCTCAGCCTGCACCGCCATCTGCAATTCGACGTGCCCTGGTTCCCCGGCGAGCAGCGCCAGGTGTGGGAGATCGAGGCCCAGATCAATCTCACCGCCCGGGGCGAGCCGGTGATCGTGGACATGGCCCTGCCGGACCATCAGCAGGGCTATCGCCTGCTCACCGAACATACCGCCTCCTCCGGCTATGGCCTGGCGTTTCGCGAAGAGAATGGGGGGCGCCGTGCCCAATGGACCATTCGCGAGGCCAGCGGCCCCCAGCAGCTCTACTATACGGTACAGATGCTGACGGCCCCCGACGCCCGTGGTCCCCTGCAGGAACCACCGGCCCTGCCC
Organism: Halomonas sp. H5; assembly: GCF_050613175.1. GTDB lineage: Bacteria > Pseudomonadota > Gammaproteobacteria > Pseudomonadales > Halomonadaceae > Bisbaumannia > Bisbaumannia salifodinae. Next base: position 2,097,704 of record NZ_CP192510.1, on the reverse strand, counting down.
CGCCAGATTCTCTGGGAACGCCCCTTCGATACCGCGGCGCGTCAGGTGATCGAGCGCGCCTGGGCGCGCAGCGCCTCGCCGCATACCTTCGCCCGGGAATTGATCCGCGACATGTCCGGCGAGCGCCAGGGCGAGAATGCCCGGCTGCTGCTCACCCAGTTCGAGCGAGCGCCCCTGCTGGTACGCTTGCTCAATGAGGCGGGCATCGCCGCCCGGGAAGTCAGCGGGTTATACCTGGAGGACGGTCGCCGCCGCCAGAACCTCTCCTCCTGGATTCAGGTCTTCGATGGCAATGATTGGGCGCTCTTCCAGCCGGAGACGGGAGCACAGGGGCGCCCCGATGACCTGCTGCTGTGGGAGACCGCCGGCCAGGCCGTGCTGGAAGTCCAGGGCGGCAGCAACTCCCGGGTCAGCTTCTCGATGCTCACCCACAACCAGCCGGCGGCCTCGGCGGTGCGCAGCCAGTTGGCCGACGATACCCTGCTCAACTTCTCCATCCATAGTCTGCCCCTGGAGGAGCAGGCGCTGTTCCAGACCATCCTGCTGATTCCCATCGGCGCCCTGGTGGTGGTGCTTCTACGCATCCTGGTGGGGATCAAGACCTCCGGCACCTTTATGCCGGTGCTGATCGCCCTGGCCTTTATTCAGACCAGCCTGCTTACCGGCCTGATCGGCTTCCTGCTGGTGGTGGCCGTGGGCCTGGTGATTCGCAGTTATCTCTCCCATCTCAACTTGCTATTGGTGGCGAGAGTGTCGGCGGTGATCATCACGGTCATCGCCATCATCTCCATCTTCTCGGTGCTCTCCTACCGCTTCGGCCTCAATGCCGGCCTGACCATCACCTTCTTCCCGATGATCATCCTCGCCTGGACCATTGAGCGGATGTCGATCCTGTGGGAGGAGGAAGGCCCCAAGGAAGTGCTGATCCAGGGCGGCGGCAGCCTGCTCACCGCGGTACTGGCCTACCTGGCCATGAACAATCCCTGGATCCGCCATGTCACCTTCAACTTCCTGGGGCTGCAGCTGGTGCTGATGTCGCTGATCCTGCTGGCGGGTAACTACACCGGCTACCGCTTGCTGGAGCTGCGCCGCTTCAAGCCGGCGGCGGAGGATTGATCATGACGGCGTCGACCTCGAGCCTGCTGAGCTGGGCGTTGGCCTGGACCAGCCCCGGTCGCCTGAGGGCCAAGGGCATCATCGGCATGAACCGCCGGAATATCCGCTATATCGGCCGCTACAATGATCGCCATCTCTACCCGCTGGTGGACGACAAGCTCAAGACCAAGCTCCTGGCGGAGCGGTATGGCATCACCACCCCGGCACTGATCGGTACCGTGACCACCCAGTTCGGCGTCAAGCAGGTGGCGGCCCTGGTCGAAGAGCGTCCGGGCTTCGTGATCAAGCCCGCCAAGGGCAGCGGCGGCAAGGGTATTCTGGTCATCGAGGGGCGCGATGGCGAGGCCTACGTGAAGCCCAGCGGTGCCCACCTGAGTCGCGAAGACCTGGAGCGGCATGTCTCCAATATTCTCTCCGGCCTCTACTCCCTGGGCGGCTCGCCGGACGTGGCGGTGATCGAGGATCTGATCCATTTCGAGGAGTCCCTCACCGAATACACCTACGAGGGGGTGCCGGACATCCGCGTCATCGTCTTTCGCGGCTACCCGGTGATGGCCATGATGCGCCTCTCCACCGCGGCCTCGGATGGCAAGGCCAACCTCCACCAGGGCGCCGTGGGGGTGGGCCTGGATATCGCCAGCGGCACGGCACTGCGCGGGGTTCAGTTCGACCGCCCGCAGGCCAGCCACCCGGACACCGGGCATGAGCTGGCCAGCCTGAGGATCCCCAGTTGGACGACCCTGCTGACCCTGGCCGCCGGCTGCTATGAGATGACCGGTCTCGGTTACCTGGGCACCGATATGGTGCTCGACCGGCGCCATGGCCCCATGCTGCTGGAGCTCAATGCCCGTCCCGGCCTGGCGATTCAGATGGCCAATGGCGAAGGCCTGCGTGAACGCCTGGACCTGATCGAACGGCAACCGGCCGGGGTCTCGGTAGCCGAGCGGGTGGCCTTCGCCCAACACCACTTCGCCCGTCGCTCCGAGCTGCCGGAGCCCAGCACGGTGCCGGCCTGACTCCGTCGCCCGAACGGGCGGCCTTCGCCGTCGCTCCGGGCTTCCGGCGCCCGGTACGGTGCCACCCCGACAGCCGCCGCCAAGCTGTCGGGGCGTCCCGCCTCTGGTAGACTGTTGACTGGTATCGACAGGACAGTTTTTCATGCCCCATTCCCGACAACTGCTCGAGCGGGCCGAGCAGCAGTGCCAGGCCAGAGGCGTACGCTTCACGCCCATCCGGCGCCGCGTGCTGGCATTGATCGCCGACTCCCCGGGTGGCCTGAAGGCCTACGACCTGCTGGATCGGCTCGCCCTGGAGCATGCAGCGGCGCGTCCGCCCACCGTCTATCGGGCCCTCGACTTTCTGATCGAGCAGGGCCTGGTGCATCGCATCGAGTCCCTGAATGCCTATGTGGCCTGCCCTTGCCCGGAGCATGCCCATGGCTTCCAGCTATTGATCTGCCGCCACTGCGGCCGCGTCGAGGAGCTGCATCTGGATGATCTCGATGCCCAACTGGCGGGCCGCGCCCGGGAACTGGGCTTCCGCGTCGAGCGCCAGACCATCGAGCTGCTGGGCAGCTGCGACGATTGCCGCCACGCCAGGGCCGAGGAGGCGCCGACCCTGGAGGCGAGTCAGGGCTAGCCCCATCGCCGCCCCACCCCATCCTAATCATGAGAATTCCATGAGCGAGCTTTTCAAGGCGCTGGAGCGCGCCCCCCTGGACACCACCGAGTCGACCGCGCGGCTGCTGGATGCCGTGGCCTGGAATGAGGCCGGCCTGATCCCCGCCATCGCCCAGCAGCACGACAGCGGCGAGGTGTTGATGATGGCCTGGATGAACCGCGAGGCCCTGGAAGAGACCCTGCGCAGCGGGCGGGTCTGCTACTGGTCGCGCTCCCGGGGCAAGCTGTGGCGCAAGGGCGAGACCTCCGGTCAGCAGCAGCACCTCAGGGCCGCCGCCCTGGACTGCGACGGCGATACCCTGCTGCTGCAGGTCGAGCAGACCGGCCCCGCCTGCCACACCGGACGCCGCCACTGCTTCTACGTGACCCTGGATGCCGATCAGGCGCGCATCGCCAGTGAGCCGCTGATCGACCCCGACGCCCTCTACGCCAAGGGCAAGGCGTAAGATGCACCGCCTGGCCGGTGGGCTCGCCGCGCTGTCGCGCGGCCTGATTGACCCGGCAAGCCGCTTGCTGGGCGGGCTAATTATCGGCCTGGTGCGCATCTACCAGTGGGGCATCAGCCCCCTGCTGGGCCCCCGCTGCCGCTACTGGCCCACCTGCTCCCACTACACGGTGGAAGCCCTGCGGGTGCATGGCCCCCTCGCGGGCGGCTGGCTCGCCCTGCGGCGTATCCTGCGCTGTCACCCCGGCGCCGAGGGGGGCATCGACCCGGTGCCCGGCGGGCCCAGCGAGCGGCTGTGTCGCGAGGATCCCGAGCTCGATGAGCACTTTCGTCCCCGCGACGACGCCTGCCGCCACCACTAGGCCCCTCCCCTCGCCGCCCTGTAGTAGCCCGCTACCACCTCACCCGCTCGTCACTATGCCAGAGTGATTCCCTCCGCGTGCGCCGGAGAATCCCATCACAAGATAGCCAAGAGGAGTGACGCCATGTCTGCCAAACGACTGCTGCTGTTGTGTGGAGATTTCGTCGAGGACTACGAGATTATGGTGCCCTTCCAGGCCCTGCAGGCGGTGGGCTATCGGGTCGATGCGGTCTGCCCCGACAAGGTCGCCGGCGACAGCGTGGCCACCGCCATCCATGACTTCGAAGGCGACCAGACCTATACCGAGAAGCCCGGCCACCGCTTTGCCCTCAATGCCGATTTCGCCGGCGTGACGGCGGACGATTATGACGGCCTGGTGATTCCCGGTGGACGCGCCCCGGAGTACCTGCGCTTGAACGAGAAGGTCATCGCCCTGGTGCGCCACTTCTTCGACACCGACAAGCCGGTGGCGGCGATCTGTCACGGCGCCCAGCTGTTGGCCGCCGCCAGGGTGCTGGAGGGGCGGCGCTGTGCCGCCTACCCGGCCTGCCGTCCCGAGGTGGAGCTCGCCGGCGGTCACTATGCCGATATCGCCGTGGATGCCGCCGTTACCGATGGCCGCCTGGTCACCGCGCCGGCCTGGCCCGCCCATCCCGACTGGCTGGCGCAATTTATGGCCGTGCTGGGGGCGCGGCTCGCCCCCTGAGCGCTCCCCTTGTGTCACCGGGCCAGGGGCGCCATTCTGGTGGCCTTGGCCCACCAGCAAGGGAGGCAAGTGACATGTGCAGACTCTTTATCGGTGCCGATCCGAGTCTATGGGAGGCGCAGACCCGCTCGCTGCGCCTGGATGGGGTGTCCACCAGCGTGCGCCTGGAGCGCTTCTACTGGGAGGTGCTGGAGGAGATCGCCCGCCGCGATGGCCATAGCCTCGCTCGGCTGATCGGCCGGCTCTCCCGGGAGTGCGCCGAGGCCGGCCATGACCAGGGCAGCTTCGCCTCCTTCCTGCGGGTCTGCTGTGGGCGCTACCAGGCCCTGCGGCTGGCCGGAGAGATCCCCGCCGAAGGCGCCATCGCCGACCTGGATGCCGAGGCGATCCTGGCCCGGGAGCGGCAACGCCGAGCGCCTGCGCAGCAATACGCCGAGGCCTAGCCGGTATCGTTGCTCACTTGATAAGGCCAGAATTCAGGCGGCGACCCGCTCGGCCACCTCATAGATGCGTCCCAGCATGGCATGCAGGCCGTTGCTGCGGGTCGGCGACAGGTGCTTGTCGAGACCCAGGGCGGCGAGGAAGTCGGGCTGGGTGTCGCGGATCTCCGCCGGCGGACGGTCGCTGTAGATGCGCAGCAGCACGGCGATCAGCCCCGAGACGATGGCGGCGTCGGAAATGGCGTCGAAGTGCAGGCGCCCTTCCTCCAGCCGGTGGCGCATCCACACATTGGACTGACAGCCCTGAATCTTGTGCTCGTCACGCTTCCACTCGTTGGGAAAATCGGGCAGCTGCTTGCCCAGGTCGATAATGTACTGGTAGCGATCCATCCAGTTATCGAACAGTTCGAACTCTTCCAGCAGCTCCTGCTGCGCCTGTTCGGCGGTGGTGTCGATGCTCATGGAAACTCCTCGCGGGTTATGGCCCCATTATACAGGCTACTCCCCCGGCTCGTCCGCCCTCCCCTGGCCGTGATAGACAGACGCCTTTCCCAATTCGTCCGACTCATCCGCTCGGCCCTGGCTGAGACTATCGGCATTCAGTCCATGGCGCGCCTGCTGGCGATGCCACTCCTCGGCCTCGGCATGCAGGTAGCGGGCCGTGGTATCGAGCCGGGCATGCCGCGCCGTGGCCGCCAGGTAGCGCAGCTCGACCCCGGCCTGGGCCTGGTGGGTCAGGGCGGTGTGGCGCAGCCAGTGAGGGGTGGCGCGACGCAACTGGCGGGCGCCCAGGGGATCCCCCTGGGCCTCCAGGGCCTCGGCCCCCGCCGCGAAGCTCTCGCGTATCAGCCGATAAAGCCGGTTGTCACCCAGGCCGCGGCGCCCGTCCAGGCTACGCAGGAGCGGCTCGTCCTCCTCCGGTAGCGGCTCGGGGGGCAGCCCCAACTGGGCTCGCCAGTCGCCAAGCAGGTCGAGCATATCCGGCGGCACCGGAATCACCGCCCGCTTGCTCCCCTTGCCGATCACTTCCCACCACCAGCGCCCCTCCCGACGCCGGAAGTCGCCCATGCGGGCGCCGCTGATCTCGGCGATTCGCGGGGCCAGCAGGTAGGCGAAACCGAAGACGAACCGCCGGCGCTGCCACTCGAAGCGCTGGCGTGGCGTGGCGGGCTCCACCGGCGGGCGATTGAGCCACGCCCAGAACCAGGCCCAGAGGGGCCGCTCCAGGTAGCGCTCGATGCTGGTCTGGCGATTGTCCAGGCGGCGGCGCTTGTCGCGCATCAGCCGGAAGGGGTTATGGGCGACCCAGCCCGCCTCTACTAGCCAGGCGAAGAGCCCCTGCAGGATCACCAGAACCTGGCGGCGACTCGCCGGCGACAAGGGGCCGCGCAAGGGCCGCCACTCGGGCGAGCGCCGCGAGCGCGGCGGGCCGATCCACGCCTCCCGGGGGCGCGGATCGCCGAGGAAGGCCTCGAAGGCGTCGAGATGCTCCCGACGCACCTCCTTTAGGCGCAGCCCCTGCTCACCGAGCCACAGCAGCAGCCGCTCCGCCTCGCGGCGATAGGCGCGTCTGGTCTGGGGGCTGGCCCGATACTCGGTGAGCCATAGGCCCACCGCCTCGATATCGCTCTCGGCACCGATATGGACGCCCGTGGGGACGCCCTCGGGAGCCTCAGGAAGCACTTCCCCGCCCCGTGCTAGCGACTCCAATGCCAGTAATGGCTCCCCTGCCTCGAACGGTTCTCCCTCTTGTTCAACCACTTATGGCTCCCTGCTGACGGCTTGGCGCTTGGCTGTCCAGTATCCCCGCATAAGGAAAAGAAAATCAAGATAATCCGCGTAATCTTGATTTTATGTTCTATTTAATAAATAAAATTACGTAATACGTAATATGTAAAAAGCTTCCCAATCGGCCCACAGGCCGCTAAGCTGCGCCCAGGCCGTCCCAGGCGGCGCCCGGAATCGACAGGAGAGACGAGATGGCACGAAGCGGCGTGCAGTACGAGGATGTGCAGCGGGCCATCGACACCCTGCTGCAACGCCAGGAGACCCCCAGCGTGCAGAAGGTGCGGGAGGTGCTGGGCACCGGCAGCTTTACCACCATCAGTGACCACCTGCGGGAGTGGCGTGCCCGCCGCGAGGCCAATCGCGATCTTCCCCCCACCCAGGCCCTGCCCGAGGCCCTGCAGAGCGCCATGAGCGAGCTCTGGGCTTCGGCCCAGGAGAGCGCTCATCAGGCCCTGAGCCACTACCGCGAGGAGGCGGATCGTCGCGTGGCCGAGGCTCAGCAGATGGCCGGCCAGGCGCGGCGCGAGGCGGAGGATGCCGCCCAGCGGGAGTCGGCCCTGGCCGAGCAGCTCCATCGTGCCCAGGCACGCCTGGAAGAGCTGGGTGCCCTGGCCTCGCGGGTGGAGGCCGAGCGGGATCAGGCCCGAGAGGCCGAGCAACGGCTACGTCAGGAACGAGAAAGCCGGCAGGCGGAGCTGGCGCAGCTGAGAGAGCGGCTCGAGGCCCGGGAGGCCGCCCACCAGCAGGCCCAGGCCGAGCAGGCCGAGGCGCATCGCCAGCAACTGGCCCAGGAGGAGCAGCGTCACGAGGCCGCTGAATCGCGGCTGATGGCGCTGCTCGACGAGGCGCGTCAGCAGCGTCAGGCCGACGATAAGCAGCACCGGGAGCGGCAGCAGCGCCTGGAAGCACGCCTGAGCCGCCTGGAGAGTCAGCTGGAGGAACAGCGACGGCTCGCCGCCGAAGCGGAAAAGGCCCGCCTGGAAGCCCGGCAGCAGGCCGACGAGTCCGAGCGACAGCGGCAGGCCGAAGCCGAGGCCAGGCGCATCGGCGAGGAGCACCTCGAGGCCCTGTTGGATGCCAGGGGGAGCGAGAATGCGGCCCTCAGGGGGCAGTTGGAGGTCTTGCAGGGAGAGCTTGCGGCGCTACAGGCCCGGCTGGCCGAGCGCCCCCTGCCGCCCTTCGTCTGCTAGGTGATGGGGGATTAACGTGGCGCCATAACGCACCAAGGCCGCCCGATGGGCGGCCTTAGTGGAGGGAGCGCGGGGTAACCGCGGTTAGCGGTAGTAGGCCTGGCTGGTATCCGTATGGTCGGTCACGTCGCGGATCCCGACGAGTTCGGGAACGCGTTCCAGCAGGGTCTTCTCGACGCCCTCCTTGAGGGTCAGGTCCACGGCGGCACAGCCCTGGCAGCCGCCGCCGAAGGCCAGCACGGCCACCTTCTCTTCGGTCAGCTCGACCAGCTTGATCTCGCCGCCATGGGCGGCCAGGCCCGGGTTGATCTCGCTATAGAGGACGTAGTTGATGCGGTCCTCCAGGGGGCTGTCGGCGTTGACCTTGGGCATCTTGGCGTTGGGCGCCTTGATGGTCAGTTGCCCGCCCATGCGGTCGGCATTGAAGTCCACCACCGCCTCGTCGAGGAACGCCAGGCTGTGCTTGTCCAGGTAGACGACGATCTTGTCGAGCTCCAGCCGCTCGTCGCTGGGCTCCTCCTCCCCGGGGCGGCAGTAGGCCAGGCAGGTCTCGGCATAGGGGGTACCGGGCTGGGTGATAAAGATGCGCACCGCGATGCCCTCGACATTCTGCTTTTCCAGCAGCTCGGCGAGGTACTCCTGGGCGCTATCGGTAATCTGGATGCTCTGGCTCATGGGGCAAGAATCCTGGTAGGCACGGTCATGATACCGTCCATGGTAAGGAAAACTCCCTGGCGACACAATCCCGAGCTTTTTACTGGGGTATAGCCAGCCTCTGCTTCCCACCCCTGCCCGCGGTGGCCAGGATTCTGATAAGATAGCGGGTCGCGCGAGCCCCCGGTGGCTTCGCCGCCCGGACAGAAAAAAGACGCTGGAACCGCTGGAGACGACCCCCGACCATGGCTGCCCCGAACGCCCGTATCGCTACCCTCCTGGATACCCTGACGCGCCGCATCCTGATTCTCGATGGCGGCATGGGCACCATGTTGCAGAACGCCAGCCTCGACGAGAGCGATTTTCGCGGCGCGCGCTTCGCCGACTGGCCCAGCGACCTCAAGGGCAACAATGACCTGCTGGCGCTGACCTGCCCCGACCTGGTGAGCCGTATCCACCGGGAGTATCTGGAGGCCGGCGCCGAGATCGTCGAGACCAACACCTTCAACAGCACCCGCCTCTCCCAGGCCGACTACGGCATGGAGGAGCTGGTCCCCGAGCTCAACCGGGAGTCGGCGCGCCTGGCCCGCGAGGTGTGCGACGCCGTGGCCGCCGAGTCCGGGGTGCCCCGCTACGTGGCCGGGGTGCTGGGCCCCACCTCGCGCACCGCCTCCCTGTCGCCGGACGTCAATGACCCGGCCAAGCGCAACGTCACCTTCGACGCCCTGCGCGAGAACTACTACGAGGCCGCCCAGGCGCTGATCGAGGGCGGCAGCGACCTGATCCTGATCGAGACCATCTTCGATACCCTCAACGCCAAGGCGGCCATCTACGCCCTGGAGGAGCTCTTCGAGGCCCGTGGCGAGCGCCTGCCGGTGATGATCTCCGGCACCATCACCGATGCCTCCGGGCGGACCCTCTCCGGCCAGACCACCGAGGCCTTCTGGAACTCGATCCGCCATGCCCGGCCGCTCTCGGTGGGCCTCAACTGTGCCCTCGGCGCCGAGGAGCTGCGCCCCTACCTGGAAGAGCTCTGCAACAAGGCCGACACCTTCGTCTCCGCCCACCCCAATGCCGGCCTGCCCAACGAGTTCGGCGAATATGATCAGACCCCCGAGGAGATGGCGGCCATCGTCGCCGAGTTCGCCTCAAGCGGCCTGGTCAATATCATCGGCGGCTGCTGCGGCTCCACTCCGGAGCATATCCGCGCCATCGCCGAGGCGGTGCGCGAGACCGCCCCGCGGCTGGTGCCGGAGCGCCCCCGGGCCTGCCGCCTCTCGGGCCTGGAGCCCTTCAACATCGAGGCCGACTCGCTGTTCGTCAACGTCGGCGAGCGCACCAATGTCACCGGCTCGGCGCGCTTCAAGCGGTTGATCGTCGAGGAAGACTTCACCACCGCCCTGGAGGTGGCGCTGGAGCAGGTAGAGAGTGGCGCCCAGGTCATCGATATCAATATGGACGAGGGCATGCTCGAGTCCCAGGAGGCCATGGTGCGCTTCCTCAACCTGATCGCCGGCGAGCCGGATATCGCCCGGGTGCCGATCATGATCGACTCCTCCAAGTGGGAGATCATCGAGGCGGGGCTCAAGTGCGTGCAGGGCAAGGCGGTGGTCAACTCGATCTCGATGAAGGAGGGCGAGGACGCCTTCCGCGAGCAGGCCACCGTCTGTCGGCGGCACGGTGCCGCCGTGGTGGTGATGGCCTTCGACGAGGTCGGCCAGGCGGACACCTTCGCCCGCAAGACCGAGATCTGCGAGCGCGCCTACCGCATCCTTGTCGATGAGCTCGACTTCCCGCCGGAAGACATCATCTTCGACCCCAATATCTTCGCCATCGCCACCGGCATCGAGGAGCACGACAACTACGCCGTCGACTTCATCGAGGCGACCCGCTGGATCCGCGAGCACCTGCCCCATGCCCTGGTCTCCGGCGGCGTCTCCAACGTGTCGTTCTCGTTCCGCGGCAACAACCCGGTGCGCGAGGCGATTCACTCGGTGTTCCTCTACCATGCCATCCGCGCCGGCCTGACCATGGGCATCGTCAATGCCGGCCAGCTGGCGGTCTACGACGACCTGCCGGAGGAGCTGCGCGAGGCGGTGGAGGACGTGGTGCTCAACCGCCGCGCCGACGGCACCGAGCGCCTGGTGGATCTGGCCGACAAGTACAAGGGCGACGGTTCCGGCGGCGCCAAGAAGGAAGACCTGGAGTGGCGCTCCTGGCCGGTCAACAAGCGCATCGAGCACGCCCTGGTCAAGGGCGTCACCGCCTATATCGAGGAGGACGCCGAGGAGGCCCGGGCCGCCGCGGCGCGCCCCATCGAGGTGATCGAGGGGCCGCTGATGGACGGCATGAACGTGGTCGGCGACCTGTTCGGTGCCGGCAAGATGTTCCTGCCCCAGGTGGTCAAGTCGGCGCGGGTGATGAAGCAGGCGGTGGCCTACCTGATCCCCTTTATCGAGGCCGAGAAGAGCGAGGAGACCCAAGCCAAGGGCAAGATCGTCATGGCCACGGTCAAGGGCGACGTCCACGATATCGGCAAGAATATCGTCGGCGTGGTCCTGCAGTGCAACAACTACGAGGTGATCGACCTCGGCGTGATGGTGCCCGCGGAGAAGATCCTGCAGACCGCCCGGGAAGTGAACGCCGATATCATCGGCCTCTCCGGGCTGATCACCCCGTCGCTGGACGAGATGGTGCATGTGGCCAAGGAGATGCAACGCCAGGGCTTCAGCCTGCCGCTGCTGATCGGCGGTGCCACCACCTCCAAGGCGCATACCGCGGTGAAGATCGAGCCCGGCTACGAGCATCCGGTGATCTACGTCACCGATGCCTCCCGGGCCGTGGGGGTGGCCGGCAAGCTGCTCTCCCCGGGCCTCAAGGAGGCCTATGTGGCGGAGATCCGTGCCGAGTATGAACGGGTCCGCGAACGTAACGCCAAGCGCCGCCCCAAGGCCGCCGACCTCTCCTATGCCGAGGCGCGGGCCCGCAAGTTCGCCATCGACTGGGCCGGCTATACGCCGCCGGCGCCTCGCACCCCTGGCCTCACCGCCTTCGACGACTACGACCTGGCGGAGCTGGTGGAGCGCATCGACTGGACGCCCTTCTTCATGAGCTGGCAGCTGGCCGGCAAGTACCCGAAGATCCTCGACGACGAGGTGGTGGGCGAGGCCGCCCGCAGCCTCTTCGACGATGCCCAGAAGATGCTCGCCAAGTTGATCGACGAGAAGCGCATCCAGGCCCGGGGCGTGATCGGCCTGTGGCCGGCCAACAGCGTCGACGACGACGTCATCGAGGTCTATGCGGACGAGTCGCGCACCCGGGTGGTCGAGCGGCTGCACCATATTCGCCAGCAGATGACCAAGAATCGCGACGGCGTCTGCTACAGCCTGGCCGACTTTATCGCCCCCAAGGCCAGCGGCAAGCCGGACTGGATCGGCGGCTTCGCGGTCACCGCCGGTCACGGCGTGGAAGCGCTGAGCAAGGCCTACGAGGCCGCCGGCGACGACTACAACGCCATCCTGGTCCAGGCCCTGGCCGATCGCCTGGCGGAGGCCTTCGCCGAGCGCCTCCACGAGCGGGTGCGCAAGGAGTACTGGGGCTATGTGCCCGAGGAGACCCTCGACAACGACGCGTTGATCGCCGAGAAGTACCAGGGCATCCGTCCGGCGCCGGGCTACCCCGCCTGCCCCGACCATACCGAGAAGGGCACCCTCTTCCGGCTGCTCGACGCCGAGACCCACAGTGGCCTGGCGCTCACCGAGAACTTCGCCATGTGGCCGGCGGCGGCGGTGGCCGGCTGGTACTTCGCCCACCCCCAGTCGAAGTACTTCTCCACCGGCAAGATCACCCGTGATCAGGTCGAGGCGCTGGCCGAACGCAAGGCCATGTCGCTGGCGGAGCTGGAGCGCTGGCTGGCGCCGGTGCTCTCCTACGACCCCGCCTGAGCCGCCGCGGCCCGCCGACTCGTGAGTCGCCGGGCCGCCCAGCCGACGAGAGCCGATGCTTCCCGAGTCGACCCGCCGCCAGACCATCCTGCGCCTCGCCCTGCCGATCATCGCCGGCATGCTCTCCCAGAGCCTGCTCAACCTGATCGATGCCGCCCTGGTGGGCAGTCTCGGCGAAGTGCCCCTGGCCGGCGTCGGCATCGGCGGCTATGCGATCTTCCTGATCACCGCCGTGGTCTTCGGCCTCTCCTCTGGGGTCCAGGCCCAGACCGCCCGGCGCCATGGCGAGCGGGACTGGGCCGGCCGCGCCCAGCCCCTGGGGGCGGGCCTGCTGATCGCCCTGCTGGTGGCCGGCCCCCTGTCGCTGCTCTGCCTGTGGCAGGCGCCCCGGCTGCTGGGGTGGATCAATCAGGACGCCGCCGTGCACGCCGAGGCGGTGAGCTACTTCCGCTGGCGGGTACTCTCCCTGGTCCCGGTGGCGATGATCTTCTGCTTCCGCGGCTACTGGAACGGCATCCAGCGCACCGGCATCTACCTGCGCATCATCCTGGTGATGCATGCGGTCAATGTACTGGCCAGCATCGGCCTGATCTTCGGCTACTGGGGACTGCCGCGCCTGGAGGCCGCCGGCGCCGGCGCCGGCACCACGGCCTCGCTGCTGGTGGGCGTGGCCCTCTGGGCGCTGGTCAGCGGGCGCCACCTCGGCGCCCGCTCAGGCCCCCGGCGCTGGCCGCGGCCGGCCATCCTGGCCACCACCCTGCGCCTGGCCACGCCCCACTCCTTCCAGCAGCTGTGGTTCGCCGCCGGCTATGCGGTGCTGTTCTGGATCCTCGGCCAACTGGATACCGCCAGCGTGGCGGTGGGCCATGTGCTGGTGAACCTGTCGCTATTGCTGATCCTGCCCGGGGTCGGCCTGGGCCTGGCCGCCCTTAGCCTGGTGGGTCAGGCCATGGGCCGCGAGGCCCTTGGAGACGCCCATCGCTGGGGCTGGGACGTGGTGCGCCTGGCCTGGCCCTGCCTGGCGGCCCTGGCGCTGCCCATGCTGCTCTTCCCCGAGGCGGTGCTGTCGATTTTCCTGCATGACCCCGAGCTGATCCGCATGGGCCAGCTGCCCCTGCAGCTGACCGCCCTGATGATCGTGCTGGATGCCGCCGCCCTGGTCCTGGGCCAGGCCCTGCTGGGGGCCGGCGCCAACCGCACCGTGATGACCCTGACCCTGGCCACCCAGTGGCTGCTGTTCCTGCCCCTGGCCTGGTGGGTCGGGGTGGTGCTGGAACAGGGCCTGATCGGCATCTGGTGGGTGCAACTGGGCTATCGCTGCTTCAACTCCCTATGCTTCGCCTGGATCTGGCAACGCCGTCGCTGGCAGCGACTGGTTATCTAGCGGCCTCCTTGGTCGCTTCTAATAACCCTTTAATAAAAATCTATGATCATTTATTCTTTCATAGAATAAAGAGAGAGGAGTAAGGTGCCAGCACACGGCACCCTATTTTTTGGCCCCGACTAGCAGGACACCCCTGAATGTATCGGTACGACACCTACGATCAGACGCTCGTCGACGAACGCGTCGCCCAGTTCCGTGACCAGATGGCGCGCCACCTGGCCGGGCGTCTGCCGGAAGAGGAATTCCGCCCGCTGCGCCTGCAGAACGGGCTCTATATCCAGAAGCATGCGCCCATGCTGCGCATCGCCATCCCCTACGGCATGCTCTCCGCCACCCAGCTGCGGCGCCTGGGCGAGATCACCCGCCGCTACGACCGCGGCTACGCCCACTTCACCACCCGCCAGAACCTGCAGCTCAACTGGCCGGCGCTGGAGGACGTGCCGGAGATCCTCGCCGAGCTCGCCGAAGTGCAGATGCATGCCATCCAGACCAGCGGCAACTGCATCCGCAACACCACCAGCGACCAGTTCGCCGGCATCGCCCGGGACGAGGTGGAGGATCCCCGCCCCTGGTGCGAGCTGATTCGCCAGTGGTCGACCCTGCATCCGGAATTCGCCTTCCTGCCGCGCAAGTTCAAGATCGCCGTGACCGGCGCTGCCGCCGACCGGGCCGCCATCCAGGTCCATGATATCGGCCTGCGGCTGTGGCACGACGACCAGGGTGAACTGCGGGTCAAGGTGCTGGCCGGCGGCGGCCTGGGCCGTACGCCGATGATCGGCGACGTGGTGCGCGAGGACCTGCCCTGGCAGCACCTGCTGACCTACCTGGAGGCCTGCGTGCGGGTCTACAACCAGTTCGGTCGCCGCGACAACAAGTTCAAGGCGCGCATCAAGATCCTGGTCAAGGCGCTGGGCATCGAGGAGTTCCGCCGTCGCGTCGACGCCGAGTGGGCCCACCTCAAGGATGGCCCCCAGACCCTGACCCGGGAGGCCGTAGAGTCCGCCCGCGCTCACTTTATCGAGCCGGAGCGTCGCCCGGTGGCCGAGGACGCCATCGCCGCCGTCGAGGCGCTGCGTGGCGAGAACCGCGCCTTCGGTCGCTTCGTCACCAATAACGTCACCGACCACAAGGTGCCCGGCTACCAGGCGGTCACCCTGTCGCTGAAGCGTCGCGAGCATGCCCCCGGCGACGTCACCGCCGACCAGCTCGACGCCGTGGCGGATCTCGCCGAGCGCTACAGCTTCGGCGAGGTACGGGTCACCCACGAGCAGAACCTGGTGCTCTCCGACGTGCCGGTGGACGAGCTCGAGACCCTGTGGCGGGAGCTCGACACGCTGGGCATGGCCAACCCCACCGTGGGCACCCTCAACGACATCATCTGCTGCCCCGGCGGCGACTACTGCGGCCTGGCCAATGCGGTATCGATCCCCATCGCCCAGGCCCTCCAGGAACGCTTCGAGGACCTCGACTTCCTCTACGATCTCGGCCCCCTGGACCTCAATATTTCCGGCTGCATGAACGCCTGTGGTCACCACCACGTGGGCCATATCGGCATCCTCGGCGTCGACAAGAAGGGTGAGGAGTACTACCAGGTCTCGCTCGGCGGCAACGCCAGCGACGACGCCTCCCTGGGCAAGATTCTCGGCCCCTCCTTCTTCCGCGAGGACGTGCCCGAGGTGATCGACAAGGTGCTCAAGGTCTTCGTCGAGCGGCGTCACGACGACGAGACCTTCCTCGACACCTATCGCCGTATCGGTCTCAAGCCCTTCAAGGAGCGGGTCTATGCCTGACACCCAACTCGAGCACGCCCAGACCCTGATCAAGCTGGGTCAACCGGAACAGGACGACTGGGCCCTGTCCCGCCACGAGGAGGCCCTGCCCGGCCAGCGCCCGGTGATCGTGCCCCTGGCCCTGTGGCTGGACCACGCCGGTGACGAGGGCCTGGCGCCCTGGCTGCCCAGCGATACCGAGCTGACGCCTGAGCTGGCCGAGCGCCTGGCGGCGGCGCCGCTGATCGCCATCGACTTCCCCGCCTTCACCGACGGTCGCGGCTACAGCCTGGCGCGGCTGCTGCGCGAGCGCTACGGCTACGGCGCCGAGGTGCGCGCCATCGGCGATGTGCTGGTGGATCAGCTCTACTACATGAGCCGCTGCGGCTTCGATGCCCTGGCCCTGCGGGAGGATCAGCACCTGGAGGATGCCCTGCGTGCCCTGGGCGCCTTCAGCGTCAGCTATCAGCCGGCGGTGGACAGCCAGGAGGCGCTCTTCGAGCGCCGCCTGAAGGAGCAGAAAGGCGCCTGAGCCCCTGCGCTTTTCGGAACGACACGGCCCCGGCAATTGCCGGGGCCGTGTCGTCTGGGGAGCGGCCTCAACCGCGGCGCTTCTGCTGCCGCTCCCGGTTGGCGGCCCGCGCCCGTTCGCTCTTGCGCAGCAGCACATAGGTGGCGCCCAGGCCGCCATGTGGCGGCTGGGCGGAGGCGAAGGCCTGCACCGAAGCGAACTGGCGCAGCCACTTGTCGAGGTAGGCGCGACGCAGGTTGGCGGGGCTGTCGTCGCGGCTGCCCCGGCCATGCACGATCAGCAGACAGCGCAGGTCGTGGGCCTCGGCGTCACGAATAAAGCCGAACAGCTCCCGACGGCAGCGCTCCAGGGGTACCTTGATCAGGTGCAGCTGCGCCTGGGGCGCATAGCCGCCCTGGCGCAGGCGATCCATGACCCCGGTCTGGATGCCGTCCCCCCGGTAGGCCAGCGGATCCCAGGCGCCCAGCGGCTCGACAAACTCATCGGAGAGGAAGTTGCTCTCCTCGCCGACCGCCTCGGCGTCGCGGCGCCGAGCCAGCTGTGCCTCGCTGGGCCCCCGGCGCTTGTGCCCCGGGTCGGCGCGTCCCTGGCCGCGGCGCAGCGGCTCCACCTCCCCCATCAGGTGACGAAAGTCCTGTGATTCCTGACCCATGGTGATTGCCTCCTTGAGACCCGATCCCTATGGTAACCCCCGTGGGGAGTCCCTTGTCACCCTCCTGCTGTCCCCCTTGCCCACGAGACGATTCCATGCCGCTACGCTATTTCCTGACCGGCCTGCTGGGGTTGCCGCTGCTGGTGACGGGCTACCTCTGGTGGACCCTGCTGAGTCCCTTCGGTTACTCGCCGCCGCAGGAACTGGCCCCGATCGCCGCCGGTGAGCACCGGGTCTTCGTCTACGGCACCCTGCGGTATGCCCCGCTGCGCTGGCTGGTCTATGGACGCAGTGGCGACCCCGAGCCCGCCAACCTTCCCGGCTATCGCCGCGAGGGGCTGGATATCAGCCGCGATGACGAAGCCAGCGTCGCGGGGCTCTTGCTGCGGGTCGATGCCGGGGAACTGGCGAGGCTGGATCGCTACGAGCGATTGGGCATTCGCTACGAGCGGGTGGAGCTCCCCTTGATGGATGGTCGTCTCGCCTGGGTCTATCGACGGATGGATTAGCCGAGGCTGGGGCTGTTAGGCCAGACAGATAGATAACGGTATAAATCGACTAAGAGGACAGGGATGCCGCCTCGCCTTGTGAGGGGGCCGGGGCCGCCCTACAATAGCCGCCAAGCCACTGATTCTGCTGCGAGGAGCCCCGCCGATGATCACCCTCTATCACAACCCCCGCTGCTCCAAGTCGAGGGAAGCCCTGGCCCTGCTGGAAGCCCGCGGCGTCGACTTCCGGGTCCACCGCTACCTGGACGAGCCGCTGGATGCCCAGGCGCTGCGCGACTTGGCCGCACGGCTCGATGATGCCGGAGCCCTGCTGCGCAGCAACGAGGCGGAATGGAAGGCCCTGGACCGGGACGCCATGGATCTCGAGACGGTGATCGATGCCATCGCCGCGACCCCCAAGCTGATGCAGCGCCCCATCGCCGACCGCGGCGATCGTGCCATCATCGGCCGCCCCCCGGAAGCGATCCTGGCCCTGCTCGACTGATCGCCGCCCTATCTCCCCGACCTATGCCGCCGTCCCCGGAGCTCCCATGCCTGACGCCCTCCCCTATGTGCTGATCCTCTATTATTCCCGCCATGGCGCCACCCGCGCCCTGGCCGAGCAGATCGCCGCCGGCGTGGAGTCCCGGTCGGGCATCGCCGCGCGGCTGAGAACCGTGCCGCCGGTCTCCCCCACCTGCGAGGCGGTGGACCCGGAGATTCCCGCCGAGGGGGCCGTCTACGCCAGCCTGGACGACCTGCGCCACTGCATCGCCCTGGCGCTGGGCAGCCCCACCCGCTTCGGCAATATGGCGGCGCCCCTCAAGCATTTTATCGATACCACCAGCGAGCTGTGGGTCGGCGGGGCCCTGATCGACAAGCCGGCCAGCGCCTTTACCTCCACCTCGAGCCTGCACGGCGGCCAGGAGAGCACCCTGATCAGCATGCTGCTGCCGCTGCTGCATCACGGCATGGTCTATGCCGGCCTGCCCTACAGCGAGACGGAGCTCTATACCACCACCGCCGGGGGCACCCCCTATGGCGCCAGCCATCTGGCCGGTCAGCGCAGCGACAAGCCCCTGGATGAGGCCGAGCGTCACCTCGCCTTCGCCCAGGGGCGGCGTCTGGCGCGCCTGGCCCTGGCCCTGGAGGGCGCCCGATGAGACAGCGACTGGAACGCTGGGAGGCCGAACGCGGCCTGGACACCCTGACCGATGGCAGCCGCCGCCTGGTGCTGGGTAGCTACGCCGCGCTGGCGCTGTTACTGGCCTTCGCCGGCTGGCGGCTGCAGGCGGGCACCAGCCTGATAGCGGCATTGATCTATCTGCTGCCCCTGCTGCTCTTCCTGCCCTCGCTGATCGCCAGGCGCCCCCGGGGCCATGCCTGGCTGGCCTTCGTCAGCCTGCTCTATTTCATGATGGGGGTGAATATCGCCATCCTGCCGGGACTGGGCCTGCTGGGCATGGCCATCGTGATTGCCGCCCTGGCGCTGTTCACCGGTGCCACCGGCTATGCCCGCTTCCGCAGCCGCCAGCTGCGCCGCGACGCCTGACCCCAGCCACCCATTCACGCTCGCTCCTCCACTACTTCAAAAGCCTGAAACCACCAGGCCATCAGGGCCAGCCGAGGGGCGATCAGCGAGATCGGCATCACAGCACCGTCAGTCCTCTCGAGGACCATGGTCCGGCTCGGCTCGAGCCCTTAAGATAGAGGGCAACCCCTGAACGACATCGGCGGCTGTTGAATGCACCTCGACAACCGGCAACCCCATGAACGACTTCAAGGAGAACGCCATGACACGCAATATCGCCGATATCCGCCGCGACTACGAAGGGGGACGCCTGGATACCGACTCGACCCCCGAAACACCGATGCCGCTGTTCGAGGAGTGGCTGGCCCTGGCGCTCGAGACCGAGGGGGATGACGGCAACGCCATGACCCTGGCCACGGTGGACAGCCAGGGGCTGCCCCATGCCCGCATCGTGCTGCTCAAGGGCATCGACGACAAGGGCCTGTGCTTCTACACCAACTACCACAGCCACAAGGGCAGCGAGCTGGCCAATGTGCCCCACGCCGCCCTGGTCTTCTGGTGGCCCAAGCTGGATCGCCAGGTGCGCATCGAGGGGCCGGTCAGCCAGGTCAGTCCGGAAGAGTCGGATCACTACTTCGCCAGCCGCCCCCGGGGCAGCCAGTTGGGCGCCTGGATCGCCACCCAGAGCGTGGAGATTCCCGATCGCGACTGGCTGGCAGAGCGCCAGAACCGCTTCGAACAAGCCTATGACGGCCAACCGGTGATGCGTCCGGCCAACTGGGGTGGCTACCGGGTGATCCCCGAGATGATCGAGTTCTGGCAGGGCCAGCCCAGTCGATTGCATGACCGGATTCGCTATAGCCTGCGCGACGCTCAGTGGAGCAAGGTGCGCCTGGCCCCCTGAGGGGACCGTGATACCAATGACGGCCACCTCGGGGTGGCCGTCGGCGCCTCGCCCTCGAATCAGTCCGGCTGGTTTCCAGGGCTATCGCAGTTAGCTTTGCGGCCCGGGGCTACCCTGGGGGCAGGTCGTCGCGGGGCGCTGTGAACCCCTCCCTGGGCGCTACTTTTGCCCTGCTTCGCTCTCGCATCCTGCTCCGCTTGCAGGACCGGTGCTGGCCATCCATGGCCAGCCCGTTCGGAGCCGTGCTCCTCACCCCTGGCCCCCCCCCCCCCCCGCTCCATCCTGCCCCCAGCGCCCCTCAGCTATTCCAACTGCGATAGCCCTAGGCTGGCACTCGTCAATCATGAGCGGCTCGTCGAGGCGGGCGCGGCGTCAATCCGGCTGGCTATCGAGGCGGTGACGCTGCCATTCGTCTGGCATAAGGCGGCTCGTCAAAGCGGGCGCGGCGTCAGTCCGGCTGGCTATCGAGGCGGTGGCGCTGCCATTCATCTGGCATAAGGCGGCTCGTCGAGGCGGGCGCGGCGTCAGTCCGGCTGGCTATCGAGGCGGTGGCGCTGCCATTCATCTGGCATAAGGCGGCTCGTCGAGGCGGGCGCGGCGTCAGTCCGGCTGGCTATCGAGGCGGTGACGCTGCCATTCATCTGGCATAAGGCGGCTCGTCGAGGCGGGCGCGGCGTCAGTCCGGCTGGCTATCGAGGCGGTGGCGTTGCCATTCGCTGCTCGGCTCGTTGAGCCGCAGGGTGGCATCCACCACCTGCTCCTCCATGTTGTAGCGCAGCCGGAACCCCAGGTGCTTCATCAGCGCCCGCATGGGGTGATTGTCCACCATGATCTGGCCCACCATTTCCAGGGTGCCCACCCCCTTGCAGTAGCGGATCATCTTGTTCATCAGCAGGCTGCCCAGGCCCTGGCCCTGGAGGTCGTCGCGGATGATGATGGAGAACTCGGTGCGAATGTTGTCCGGGTCGTTCCATACCCGCACCACGCCGAGCATCTCCTTGTCGCCTTCCTCGCCGTGACGCTCGGCGATAAAGGCCATCTGCCGGTCGTAGTTGATATGCGCCAGCATCGAGAGGTCGCGCTGGGTCAGGGACGCCTTGTTGTGGAAATAGCGAAAGCGAATGCTCTCCTCGGAGAGCCGGGTATGGAAGCCGGTGATCAGCGGCGCATCCTCGGCGCGGATCGGCCGCACCTCCACCTGCATGCCGTTGGGCAGGGTCAGCCACTCCCGGAGTTCCTCCGGGTAGGGCATGATGGCATGGCGCCCCGGTGCCCCCAGGTCCATGGCGAAGTCCACCGCCACCATGCCGTCGCGATTGAGCACCAGGGGATTGATCTCCAGCCCCTGCAGCCGCGGCAGGTCGGCGGCCAGCTGGGAGAGCTGCACCAGCAGGCGGCGCAGCCGCTCCAGGTCACGCTCCGGGTCCCGGGAGTGTTCGCGAATCAGCTTGGCGGCATGGGTGCGCTGGATCAGGTCGTCGGCCAGGGTGATATTGAGCGGCGGCAGCGCCACCTGACGATCCGCCAGCACATTGACCTTGTAGCCACCAATACCGAACAGGACCACCGGGCCGAACACCGGATCCCGGGTGATGCCGGCGCACAGCTGCAGGGAGTGCTTGCCGCGCTGCATGGGCTGCAGGCAGAACTCCTGGATGGGGCTGTCGGGAAACTTCTCCGCCACCTTGTCGGCCAGCCGGCGCATCCCCTCGGCCACCTGGGCGGGGCTCTCCAGGTCCTGGAGCAGCCCCGCCGAGAGCTTGTGGGGATGGCGCCGGTAACGAAAGGGCGTGCAGTTATGATCGTGCACCACCTTCAAGGCCAGGGGCCCTTCCAGCTCGGCGGCCGCCGACTCGCCCTCCTCCGGCGTAGTGGGGTAACGGGACGGCGCCGACTCGATCCCGTAGGCGGCCAACACCCGGGCGGTCTCGCTATGAGTCAGGCGCCGGCGGCCCACCTCCCAGGCCCGGTCAATCAGGGTGCGACAGCGGTCGCGACTCTCGGCGGCCGTGGTAAAGGGCAGGCTCGGCGGGGTCTCCTGGAGCAGCGCCTGGACCCGCTGGTAATCCACCATATGCATAAAGGCCTTGACCGCCTTCTCCGGCGACATATAGGTGGGCAGCCCGGCCAGGTGGCACTCATGGCGCGCCGCCATGGCCTCCTCCAGGCCCATCCAACTGGTCAGCAGGTTGCGCCGGAAGCGCCTGCGATTGGCGATGATCGCCTCGGCGGTGGCCCTGGCCGGCGCCAGCCGGGTCGGCGCATGCACCACCAGCACGGCGTCCACGTTGGCATCGGCGGCCACCAGCGCCAGCGCCTCCACCAGCCGCTCGGGGGTGGCATCGCTGCCCAGGTCCACCGGGTTGCGGCCCGGCAGGGTCATGTCGAAGTCCGCCGCCTGCAGCGCCTCGCGGGTCGCGTCGGTGAACTCCGCCAGGCGCCCGCCGGCGCTGACCAGCTTGTCGATGGCCAGCATCGCCGGCCCCAGGCCATTGGCGACGATGGCCAGGCGATCGCCGCGCAGCGGCTTCATCCGCGACAGGGTCTCCAGGGCATCGAAGAGCTCGTCGGAGTCATTGACCCGCACCACCCCGGCCCGCGCCAGGGCGGCATCGAAGATCACGTCGCGATTGGCCACCCCCGGGGTGGGTGGCAGATTGGAGAGGTCCGAGGCGGGGGTGCGCCCACTCTTGATGGCCAGCACCAGGCGATGACGCGACGCCTCGCGCAGCGCGGTCATGAAGTGCTGGGCATCGTGGATACGCTCCAGATGCAGCAACAGCGCCTGGGACGGGGCGTACTGGTTGATATAGTCGATCAGGTCGGGGAGCAGCACATCGACGCTGTCGCCCAGGGTCACCAGATGCGAGAAGCCGATGCCACGCCCCGCCGCCCAATCGATCATGGCGTTGCCCAGCATCCCGGACTGGCCCAGGTAGGCGACCTTGCCCGCCTTGACCGGTTGACCGGCATAGGTGGCGTTGAGCCGCCGTCCCGGCACCACGATGCCCATGCACTCCGGGCCCAGGATACGAATTCCCGAGGGGCGTGCCGCCGCCAGCATGCGGGTGCGGATCGAGCCCTCGCCGTCGGCGCTATCATCGAGGTGGGAGCCCCCCGAGAGCACCAGGGCCGCCTTGACACCGAAGGCGCCCAGGCGCTTGATCAGCTTGGGCAGGGTGGCCACCGGGGTACAGACGACCGCCAGGTCGGGCACCTCCGGCAGGTCGTCGACCCGGGTCACGCAGGGCTGGTCATGAACGCTCTCGTAGCCCTTGCGGTTGACCGCCCAGATGGGGCCGCGGAAGCCGCCCTCCTGGAGGTTGCGGATCACCAGCCCGCCCATGGAGTGGGGCTTCTCCGAGGCCCCCACCACCGCCAGGCTACGCGGTTCGAAGAAATGTCTGAGAAAACGTGTGCTCACCGGCGACTCCCCCGCGACTGTCCGCTCCCTGTGTACGACTTATTGGCACTGTCATGCAAGGCCGACCAGCGTTTAAGGTCGTGGCGACGCGCCTGGAGCCTGCCATGATCACCGCCTATATCACCCACCCCCGCTGCCTCGACCACCATATGGGGCCGGAGCATCCCGAGAGCCCGCTGCGCCTGGAGGCGATCCGTGCTCGCCTGTCGCTGGCCGGCCTGCTCCAGCAGACCATGCAGTCCGAGGCCAAGCCGGCCAGCGACGAGCAACTGGAACGGGTGCATCCACGGCGCCATATCCAGTCGCTGATCAAGTGCGTCCCCGAGCATGGCTTGATCTCCCTGGACGGCGACACCCTGATGAACCCCGCCAGCCTGGACGCGGCCCGGGTCGCCGCCGGGGCGGTGATCCGTGGCGTCGACCAGGTCTATCGCCGGCAGGCCGACAACGTCTTCTGTGCGGTGCGCCCGCCGGGACACCACGCCGAGGCCAGCGAGGCCATGGGCTTCTGCTTCTTCAACAACGTGGCGGTGGGGGCCGCCCATGCCCGGGCCCAGTATGGCGCCAGCCGCATCGCCATCCTCGACTTCGACGTCCACCAGGGCAACGGCACCGTGGACATCTTCAAGGACGACCCCGGGGTGCTGGTCTGCTCCAGCTACCAGTACCCGCTGTACCCCTGGCGCTACCTCAAGGCGGAGTACGCCAATGTGATCAATACGCCGCTGCCCGCCGGCAGCGATGGCGCCGTCTTCCGCGAGGCCATCGAGCGCGACTGGCGGCCGGCCCTGGAGGCCTTCCGCCCGGAGCTGGTGCTGGTCTCGGCGGGCTTCGATGGCCATCGGGACGATCCCCTGGCGGAGCTCTGCCTCACCGAGGCCGACTATGACTGGGTCACTCGCTTCGCTTTGGAGATCGCCGCGCGCTTCGCCGACGACCGCCTGGTCTCGGTGCTGGAGGGAGGCTATGACCTGGAGTCCCTGGGACGCAGCGCCGGGGCCCATGTGCGGGCACTGCTGGGACTGCCCTTCGAGGGCTGAACCACGCTGACGCCGCTGCCTATCCCGGTGTCGCCGTGGGACAGGCGCCGCCCCACGGCGGCCGGTGTTCTATGGTACGCTTTGAGGAAATATTTTTCCGATAGTGAACCTTATGACCGCCACCACCGATCAGGCTGCCGCCCTGCGTATCGCCTCGGGACGCAAGGCCTTCGTCGAGCCGCTGCGACTCGGCGAGCGGCTCAAGGAGATCCGTCTCGCCAATCACTGGACCCTGGACGACGTCAGCCAGCGTACCGGCCTGGCCCGCTCGACCCTGTCGAAGATCGAGAACGACCAGATCTCTCCCACCTTCAGCGCGGTGCAGAAACTGATCACCGGCCTGGATATCGACCTGCCCCAGCTGCTCAGCCCCCCCAAGGCCCAGCAGCGCACCCTGGGGCGGCGCGACCTGACCCGGGTCGGCGAGGGGCAGCTCCATCCCACCCCCACCTACGAGCATGAGCTGCTCTCCTGGCAGCTGGCCCAGAAGCGCATGATCCCCTTCAAGACCATCGTGCGGGCCCGCCACTTCGAGGAGTTCAACGAGTGGGTGCGCCATGACGGCGAGGAATTCCTGATCGTCCTCGAGGGAGCGATCCTGCTCTACACCGAGTTCTATGAGCCGCTGCGCCTGGAGCGCGGCGACAGCATCTACTTCGACAGCGACATGGGCCATGCGCTGATCTCGGTGAGTGAGGAAGACGCCGTGGTGCTCTCGGTCTGTACCCGAGGCGATGTGGTCTGACGGACTAGTCCCAACGCCCCCGAGAGCAACAAAAAAGGCCCCATAACGGGGCCTTTTGCATGGTGTCGGCTGTCACTCAGCGCCCGGGATGGGCCTCGGTCTCGGTGCCGGCCAGCTCGCGGTACATCATCTTGTCGCTGAAGGCCACGCCATAGCGCGCCCGGGACCAGGCATAGAGCACCAGGCCCAGGCCCATCCAGCCCAGGAACAGGACCCACTCCGCCGGCGCCAGCGCCGCCGGGCTACCCGGCAGATAGAGGGCGATCAGGCCCAGGGAGAGCAGCACGGCGATCACGCCCACCGCCATGCCCTGACGCACCTCGAAGGGGCGTTCCATCTCCGGCGCCTTGATGCGCAGCACCACGAAGGAGAGCGACACGAAGAGGTAGGCGATCACGATCCCCAGGCCACCGGCGACCACCAACCAGACCAGCGCCGGACGCCCGAAGAAAGGCGCCAGACAGGAGAGGATCCCCATCAGCAGGATGGCATTGGTGGGAGTGCGGTGCTTGGGGTGCAGCTTGGCCAGGAAGGCCGGCAACATGCCCGAGTGGGCCAGGGCGTAGATCGCCCGGGAGCCGCCCACGTAGAAGGCATTCCAGCTGGTGATGATCCCGGCGATCCCCGCCAGCACCATCAGGTTACCCGCCCAGGGGGCCCGGAACACCGCCTGCATGGCATCGGGCACCGCCAGGGAGCTGGCCCCCAGGGCCTCGGCATCCAGCATCAGGGAGGTACCGAGGATGATCAGCGCATACCAGAACACCGCCATGATCACCGAGATCATCAGTACCCGACCGATCTCCCGGAACGGCAGGTTGATCTCCTCGGCGGCCTGGGGAATGACGTCGAAGCCGACGAACATGAAGGGCACCATGATCAGTACCAGCATGATGCCGCCCATCACCCCCTCGGAGGTATTGAACAGCGGCTCCATGGTGGCCCGTTCGCCCTCGAACAGCGCCCCGGTGATAAACATGATGCCCACCGCCAGGATCAACAGGGTCACCACCTTCTGCACCAGGGCCGCGGTGCGGATGCCCACATAGTTGATCGCCATCATCGCCACGGAGCCGGCGACGCCCACCGCCACCCAGGTGGCCTGAACGTCCCAGCCGGCGATGGTCCACAGATGGCCCACCGCATAACCGGGGAAGAGGTGCTCCACCACCGTGGGCAGCGCCACCGCCTCGAAGGCCACCACGCTCACATACCCCAGGGCAATGGCCCAGGTGCAGAAGAAGGAAGCGAAGTGGCCGAGGGCCCGATAGCTGTAGACATGCTCGCCGCCTACCTGGGGCATGGCCGAAGCCAGCTCAGCATAGGTCAGGCCCACCAGCACGATGGCGATACCGCCGAGGATAAAGGCGGTGATGGCGCCGAGGCTGCCAGCGGACTGGATCCAGCTGCCGGTCATCACGATCCAGCCCCAGCCGATCATGGCGCCGAAGGCCAGCGCCAGCACATCCTTGCGTGCCAGCACACGCGTCAATTGAGTTCCGGATGGAGAATCCGTCATGGGTGTCTGCCTCAAGATTTGAATTATCGTAAAAATGCCATTTCATCGACACTTTTGTATCTTATATGCCACGCGCGACAAAGATAATTGACAAGCAAGGTGGACACAAGCGCCCCGGATAATTCCTGAGGCTCGCGAGGGAAATCAGCATGAGTGCGGCCGGACACCGCACCAGAATCGTGCAGAAAATCAAACAACTGCACCAGCAGGAATCAGCGATGGCGATCCCCCGGGCGCCGCGCCGGCATGGCATCCAGCACCAGCCGCTCGCCGGCATGAATGGCCTGGAAGTGCTTGCCCTTGGCCCGGGCGATCAGCAGCACCCCGAAGCGGCTGGCCAGCTCCACGCCCTTCTGGGTGACCCCGGAACGGGAGACCAGCACGCCGATGCCCATCTGGGCCACCTTGAGCACCATCTCCGAGGTCAGGCGCCCGGTGGTATAGAAGATATCCGCCGCCGTCGACTCCGCCTCCTCCAGCCACTGGCGCCCGGCCAGGGTATCCACCGCATTGTGGCGCCCCACGTCCTCGACGAAATCGAGCACCGCCTCCTGGCGGCACAGGGCACAACCATGCACGGCCCCGGCACTGCGATAGGTCTCGTTATAGGCGCCCAGGTTGTCGAGCAACCGATAGAGCACCGACTGACTTAACCGCGTGGCCGGTGGCGTCGGGGGAATGCTCTCCAGCAGCCGCCCGAAGACGGTGCCCTGGCCGCAGCCGGTGGTCACGGTGCGGGTGGCCAGCCGCGCCTCCAGGTCCTCGGGGGGATGGCGGGTGACCACCGCGGCGGACTCCACCTCCCAGTCCACCGCTACCTGGAGCAGGTCTTCCCGGGCCGCCACCAGGCCCTGATTGCGCAGGTAGCCCACCACCAGGGCCTCCGGGTCGGCCCCCAGGGTCATCAGGGTGACGATCTCGCGCTTGTTGAGGTAGACCGTCAGGGCCCGCTCGGCGGCGATCGCCTGGCGCCGAGGCTCGCCATACTCATCGACGACCTCGATCTCCAGGGTAGCCGGCAGCCGGGCATGGGTACGCGGCAAGGCAAGCATTCGCAACTCCTTAATCAATCGTTGACCCCGATCATGGCAGTCTCGGCCGGGACTGTCTTTACTGCAGGGGAGTCAAGCCGACAAGAGCGCCCCATGCCAGCCACCACATCCTGCTCCCTGAGTTTCGACCTGTCGAGCGTCCCCGTCACCATCAAGGGCTTTACCCGCCTGCGCTGGAAAATCGTCGACCTGACGCCGGGCGAGGCCGGCCCCTGCTGCCTGACGCTGCAGCTGCTGATGACCGAGCGCGCCGCCTACCGCTTCAACCTGGCCTCCGCCGCCCCGCGACTCTTCCTGCGCGCCGGTGACAGCGATACGCCTGAGCCCCACCCCAGCGCCATCACCGCCAGCCAGGAGGTGGCGGCGGCCTGGATGGACGGCGAGCAATGCGTTCTCGAGGTGGCCATGCCGCTGGCCATCCAGGCCTGGATCGAGGCCTATCTGGCCCGCCACGGCGAGGCGCCCCCGGAGGGCCGCAAGAAAAACGCCAGGGCGCCGGTCGCGCCCGGGAGCTGCAACCATGAGAGAGACAGCCATGAGTCGCCTGTCCCGCTGGTCCGAGCGCAAGCGTGAAGCCTCTCAGGCCGAGGAACCCCCGGCCCCGCCGCCCGCCGACGAGGCCGACGTCGAGATATCGGCGACGCCAGCCGCCGATGACGCCCTGCCCGACCCCGACGACCTGGCGCCGGGCAGCGAGATCTCCGCCTTTATGGCCAGCGGCGTCGGCGAGGCCCTGCGCCGCCGCGCCCTGCGCCGCCTCTTCGCCGGCGACCAGTATGGCGTGCGCGACGGCCTGGATGACTACGACGACGACTATCGACGCCTGCAGCCGCTGGCCGGCGAACTGGCCGAGCGCCTGCGGCGCTGGACCCGCCCCGCGGAAGCGCCGGCCGAGGACGACCTGTCCACCGAGGCAGACGGCGATCCGGTGCCTAACGACCTAGCCTCCGAGTCCCGGGATGCCGGCGATGACGAGACACGCCCCGATCCCCCGCAGACATTAGACCAAGGATCACCTGGCGAGATACCCAGAACCGACCACACTCATTCATTAGCGATAAAAAAATAAGCCCGAGAGTCAGGCCCGGCCGCGACGGCCCCGGCAATGTCACAAGCTAGGACCGTGAACAGGGCCGTGGCTAAGGACCGTGACCAAGACCGTGAATCGAACCGTGAGAAACCATGACCCCATCGCTAGCGGCCGACGACCGTAACCGTCTGGCCCGGGAGAGCGCCTATCGCCGCGTCTCCTGGCCCCGCAACCTGGCGCCAAGCAGCGTCACCTATGCCAGCGCCGGCCATGCCCTGCTGATCGGCAACGAAGCCGATACACGCCGCGCCGCCGTGGCGTTGGAAAATCTCGGGCTAGCCTCCCTGGCCCTGCTGTTTACCGAGGCCAGCTCGGCCATCGACGGCGAGGAGGCCGACGAGCTGCTGAGCCGGACCCGGGCCCTGCCCAGCCATTCCCTGAATCGCGGCGAGGCCGAGGCCCTGACCCTCGAGGGCTACCTGGGACGCTTCCGCGTCGGCCTGAAGCGGGGAGGCGAGTGGCTCGACCTGGCCCGGGCCCTGGCCGGGCGCGACCACTTCGACCTGGTCCTCGACCTGGGCAGCCGCCCGCGGCTCGACCTGGAACTGCCGCCGCCGGGCTACCTGGCCAGCCGTGGCGAGCCCCTCGAGGCCTCGGCCCTGGCCGACTGGGCGGCCCTGGTGGGCGAGTTCGACAAGCCCCGCTACTTCGAGATCGAGGCTAGCCTCTGCGCCCATGACGCCCAGGGCAAGCGCGGCTGCAGCCGCTGCCTCGAGGTCTGCCCCGCCGATGCCATCGCCAGCCACCCGGGACGCATCGAGGCCCGGGTCGAGATCGACCCCTTCCGCTGCCATGGCGTGGGCAGCTGCACCAGCGCCTGCCCCACCGGCGCCATCCGCTACCGCCTGCCGGAGGATCACCAACTGCAGCACACCCTCGCCGCCTGGCTCGAGCACTATCGCCAGGCGGGGGGCCGCGACCCGGTGGTACGCTTCGCCGCCGCGGCCGATCTCGCCGACGAGGCCCGGGTGGCCGGCCAGCTGATCGACCTGCCCCTGGAGGAGCTCGGCAGCGCCGGCCATGACCAGTGGCTGGCGGCCCTGGCCTTCGGGGCGGCGGAAGTCCGTATTCAGTACATGGCCGAGATGCCCGAGCGCCTGCGCACCTTCCTGGACGGCGAACTCGCCCTGGCTCACGGCCTGCTCGAGGCCCTGGGACTGCCTCCCGAGCGAATCCGGGCCATCGACGCGGATCCCGCGGCCCGGGATGCCCCGCCGCGTCTCCCGGCCCTGGCCCCCCTGAGCGAGGCCCCCGACGAGCCCGGCAAGCGCGAACGCCTGAATCACGTGCTCGATCACCTGGCCGCCCAGGGCCGCGGCGATGGCGGCCGCCATGGGCTGCCCCGGGGCGCCGCCTATGGCGGCATCCGGGTGGATAGCCAGCGTTGCACCCTCTGCCTGGCCTGCGTCTCCGCCTGCCCCACCCCGGCCCTGGCCGCCGGCCAGGAGCGGCCGGTGCTGAGTCTGCGCGAGGCCGACTGCGTGCAGTGCGGCCTGTGCGAGGCGACCTGCCCGGAGCAGGCCATCACCCTGGAGCCCGGTTTCCTGGCCGCCCCCGAGCGCAGCGAGCGGCGCACGCTTCACGAGGACGCCCCCTTCCACTGCATCGGCTGCGGCAAGGCCTTCGCCAGCGCCGCCACCATCGAGGCCATCAAGGGCAAGCTCGCCGCCCATCCCTATTTTTCCGGCGAGGCCGCCCGACGCCTGGAGATGTGCGAAGACTGTCGCGTCCGAGACGTCTGGCGGTCGCTGGCCCGGGATCCCGAAGCGCAACTCAAGGTATGACGCCATGACAGAGACCACGACCGCGCGCCCCGCCGACGAGGAATCGGCCCTTCACGCCGAGATCTATCGCCTGCTGGCCGAGTTGCTGCGCCAGGCCCCGAACGGCGAGCTGCTCGACTGGCTGGGCGAACTGCAGGCGGAGGATGGCGGCCCCCTGGGACGGGCCTGGGACGGCCTCGCCGCGGCCGCCCGGCAGGCGCAGCCGACGGCCCTGGAGCGGGCCCACTTTCGTCACCTGATCGGCGTGATCCAGGGCGAGGTGGTCCCCTACGCCTCCTGGTATCGCCAGGGAGAACTGATGGACGAGGCGCTGATCAGCCTGCGTCGCGACCTCAAGCGGCTGGGCATCGCCCGGCATGCCGACAACTCGGACCCGGAGGATCACCTGGCGGCGCTCTTCGAGTGCATGGCGATTCTTACCGAGTCACAGCCCGAGGCGGCGCCGGCCTTCTTCGAGCGCCATCTGGCACCCTGGGCCAGCGACTGCCTGGCGGACCTGGCCCGGGTCGACACCCCCTTCTATGCCCGGCTCGCCGAGCTGGGCCTGGCCTTTATGGCCCATGAGCAGGCGCGTCTCGAGCAGGCGGCACAGCTTCAGGCCCTGCGCTGGGCCAATGCCCCCCGGTCATCCCACCACCAGAGTGAGGCCAAATCATGACTCAGCAGCGATCCGACACCCCCGTGAACCCCCGGCGCCGGCAGTTCCTCAAGACCCTCGGCGCCGGCACCGCCGCGGCCTCCGCGGTCGCCGGCCTCGGCCATGTCTCCCTGGTCCAGGCCGAGAGCGCCTCGCCGCGCACCGATGAGGCACCGCGCCGCTACCACGAGAGCGAGCATATCCGCGCCTACTACGCCACCCTGCGGGACTGAGGAGGAAGCCACCATGCGTTTGACGCCCAAGCACGCGACCCCCGAGGCCGGCGCCGGCCTCGGTATCTCCCGGCGCCAGTTCCTCAAGCGCAGCGGCGCGACCACCGGCGGCCTGGCCGCCGCCGGCCTGATGGGCGCGCCGATGATGCGCCGCGTCGATGCCGCCGAGCGCACGCCCTATTCGGACGCCCCCATCGAGACCCGGCGCACCATCTGCTCCCACTGCTCGGTGGGCTGCGGCGTCTATGCCGAGGTCCAGGAAGGGGTCTGGACCGGCCAGGAACCGGCCTTCGACCATCCCATCAGCCGCGGCGCCCACTGCGCCAAGGGCGCCTCCCTGCGCCAGCATGGCCACTCCACGCGGCGCCTCAAGTACCCCATGAAGCTGGTGGACGGCGAGTGGCAGCGCCTCTCCTGGGAGGAAGCCATCGACGAGATCGGCGATCGGGTCCTGGCCCTCACCGAGGAGCATGGCCCGGACAGCATCTACTGGCTGGGCTCGGCCAAGTTCAGCAACGAGCAGGCCTACCTGATGCGCAAGTTCGCCGCCCTGGCCGGTACCAACAACACCGACCACCAGGCGCGCATCTGCCACTCCACCACCGTGGCCGGGGTGGCCAACACCTGGGGCTATGGGGCGATGACCAACTCGCTCAACGATATCCAGAACAGTCGCTCCATCCTGTTTATCGGCTCCAACCCCAGCGAGGCGCACCCGGTAGCCATGCAGCATATCCTGCTGGCCAAGGAGCGCAGCCAGGCGCAGATCATCGTCGTCGACCCGCGCTTCACCCGCACCGCCGCCAAGGCCAACCACTATGTGCGCATCCGCCCCGGCTCCGACGTGGCCTTTATCTGGGGCCTGCTGTGGCACATCTTCGAGAATGGCTGGGAGGACCAGCAGTACATCGACCAGCGCGTCTATGCCATGGACGAGGTGCGTGAGGAAGTGTCGGCCTTCCCGCCCGCCGAGGTGGAGCGCATCACCGGCGTCCCCGAGGCGCAGATGCGCGACACCGCCCAACGCCTGGCCGAGAACCGCCCCGGCTGCATCGTCTGGTGCATGGGCGGCACCCAGCACACCACCGGCAACAACAACACCCGTGCCTACTGCATCCTCGAGCTGGCGCTGGGCAATATCGGCGTCTCCGGGGGCGGCGCCAATATCTTCCGTGGCCACGACAACGTCCAGGGCGCCACCGACCTGGGCCTGATGTCCCACTCATTGCCCGGCTATTACGGCCTCGCCGAGGGCGCCTGGGCCCACTGGGCCCGGGTCTGGGACCTCGACCTGGAGTGGCTCCGGAGTCGCTTCGACCAGGCCGAGTACGCCGACGGCCAGCCCATGCATACCAACGGCATCACGGTGTCGCGCTGGGTCGACGGGGTGCTCGAGGAGGAAGAGGCGATCTCCCAGCGCACCCGGCTCAAGGCGATGTTCTACTGGGGCCATGCGGTCAACTCCCAGACCCGCGGCCCCGAGATGCAGCGCGCCATGCAGCAGCTGGAGATGATGGTCATCGTCGACCCCTACCCCACGGTGGCTGCGGTGATGCACGGGCGCAGCGACGGCGTCTACCTGTTGCCGGCGGCCACCCAGTTCGAGACCACCGGCAGCGTCACCGCCACCAACCGCTCCCTGCAGTGGCGGGACCGGGTGATCGAGCCACTCTTCGAGTCCAAACCCGATCACGAGATCATGTACCTGCTGGCCCGCAAGCTGGGCTTCGCCGAGGAGCTCTTCAAGCATATCCGCGTGGAGGGCAGCGAGCCGGTGATCGAGGACATCACCCGGGAGTTCAACCGCGGCATGTGGACCGTGGGCTATACCGGGCAGAGCCCCGAGCGCCTCAAGGCCCATCAGCAGAACTGGCACACCTTCAGCTTCCGGACCCTGCGCGCCGAGGGCGGCCCCGCCGATGGCGACTACTATGGCCTGCCCTGGCCCTGCTGGGGCACCGCCGAGATGAATCATCCCGGCACGCCGATCCTCTACGACACCAGCAAGCCGGTCTCCGAGGGGGGGCTGACCTTCCGTGCCCGCTTCGGCATCGAGCACAACGGCGAGAATATCCTCGCCGACGGGGTCTTCAGCCGCGACTCGGACCTCAACGACGGCTACCCGGAGTTCACCGATCAGATGCTCAGGGACCTGGGCTGGTGGAACGAGCTGACCGCCGAGGAGCGCGCCGAGGCCGAGGGCAAGAACTGGAAGACCGACCTCTCCGGCGGCATCCAACGGGTGGCCATCGCCCACGAGTGCGCGCCCTTCGGCAACGCCAAGGCGCGCTGCAACGTCTGGACCTTCCCGGACCCCATCCCCAGGCATCGCGAGCCGCTCTACACCAGTCGTCGTGACCTGGTGGCGGACTACCCCACCTGGGACGACGTGGCCTCCCACTACCGGCTGCCGACCCTCTACAAGAGCATCCAGGACAACGACAACTCCGACCGCTACCCGATCATCCTCACCTCGGGGCGCCTGGTGGAGTACGAGGGCGGCGGCGAGGAGACCCGCTCCATGTCCTGGCTCGCCGAGCTGCAGCAGCAGATGTTCGTCGAGATCAACCCGGCGCTGGCCAACGACCTGGGGGTCGCCGACGGCGACATGGTCTGGGTGGAGGGCGCCGAGGGAGGCCGGGTGCGCGTCCAGGCCCTGGTGACCCCTCGGGTGGCCCGGGAGGTGGTCTTTATGCCCTTCCACTTCGGTGGGATGTTCCAGGGCGAGAGCCTGCATGACCGCTACCCGGAGGGCAGCGCGCCCTATGTTCTGGGCGAGGCGGCCAATACCGCCACCACCTATGGCTACGACAGCGTGACCCAGATGCAGGAAACCAAGTGCACCCTGTGTCGGATCGAGAAAGCCAGCTGATGGCCCGCGCGACAGGAGATTCCCATGGCTCAGATGACATTCATGTGCGACGCGGAACGCTGCATCCACTGCAACGGCTACGTCAGCGCCTGCAAGAACACCAAGATGCAGGAGACCCAGTGCATCCTGTGTCGGATCGAGAAAGCCAGCTGATGGCCCGCGCGACAGGAGATTCCCATGGCTCAGATGACATTCATGTGCGACGCGGAACGCTGCATCGAGTGCAACGGCTACGTCACCGCCTGCAAGAACACCAAGATGCAGGAGACCCAGTGCATCCTGTGTCGGATCGAGAAAGCCAGCTGATTGCCCGCGTGACAGGAGATTCCCATGGCTCAGATGAAATTCATGTGCGACGCGGAACGCTGCATCGAGTGCAACGGCTGCGTCACCGCCTGCAAGAACGCCAACGAGACCGAGTGGGGCATCCAGCGGCGGCGGGTGGTCACCCTCGATGACGGCCTGCCCGAGGAGGTCTCCATCTCGGTGGCCTGCATGCACTGCGACGATGCCCCCTGCATGGCGGTCTGCCCCACCGACTGCTTCTATCGCACCGAGGACGGCATCGTCCTGCACGACAAGGACCTGTGCATCGGCTGCGGCTACTGCCTCTATGCCTGCCCCTTCGGCGCCCCCCAGTTCCCCCAGCAGGGGGCCTTCGGCGAGCGCGGCAAGATGGACAAGTGCACCTTCTGCGCGGGTGGCCCCGCCGACTCCCCGGAGGAGGAGTACGCCAAGTACGGGGCCAACCGCATCGCCGAAGGCAAACTGCCGCTGTGTGCCGAGATGTGCTCCACCAAGGCGCTGCTCGCCGGCGATGCCCAGACGGTGGCGGATATCTTCCGCCAGCGGGTGGTGCAACGCGGGCATCCCGACGGCGCCTGGTCGGACAACCCCCGGGCCAGCGTCGATGACCTGGCCTATGACGCCACCCGCCAAGGGTAAGGAGGCCCGTGATGCACATTGCCAATCCAGGCCGGCTCGCCGGCTGGCTCGCCGCCACCCTGGTGCTGGCGTTCGGCCTGCTGCTGGCCCCCGCGCTCCTGGCCCAGGAGACCGCGGACCGGGAGACCGCCACCGCCGTGGTGGGGGTGACCCCCGACACCTGGCGGCTGGTCCGTAGCGGTGAGGTGGACGCCAACTTCCGCGATAGCCGCGCCGACTCCAATTACAACCTGGTCAACGCCAGCGGCGAGGGCTGGCGCCAGTGGCGCAACCGCTGGGTCTCCCCCTTCGGGCTGATCGCCATCGGCGGCATGGCCCTGATGATCGCGCTCTTCTACCTGCTGGTGGGTCGCAAGACCCTGGACGAGCCGCGCACCGGGCGGCTGTTGCTGCGCTGGTCGGTGCTGACCCGGGCCCTGCACTGGAGCGTGGCCACCCTCTTTATCCTGCTGGCCCTCTCCGGACTCAACCTGCTCTACGGCAAGTTCGTGTTCCGGCCGCTGTTCGGTGACGCCATCTGGGGCGCCATGATCAGCGCCTCCAAGGTGGCCCATAACTACCTGGGACCGCTGTTCGGCGTCCTGCTGGTGGTGCTGCTGCTCAAGCTGCTGCGCCATAACCTGCCCAGCCGCGAGGACCTGACCTGGTTCAAGAAGGGCGGCGGCCTGACCGGCAAGGGCCACGTGGAGGCGGGCTTCGCCAACGCCGGCGAGAAGGTCTGGTACTGGCTGTTGGCCAGCGCCGGGGTGGCGGTGATCCTCAGCGGCCTGGTGCTCGACTTCCCCAACTTCGGCCAGGCCCGCGACACCATGCAGTGGGCCAACCTGAT
The DNA here is from genome assembly GCF_050613175.1 of Halomonas sp. H5. Taxonomy (GTDB): domain Bacteria; phylum Pseudomonadota; class Gammaproteobacteria; order Pseudomonadales; family Halomonadaceae; genus Bisbaumannia; species Bisbaumannia salifodinae. Next base: position 2,061,951 of record NZ_CP192510.1, on the reverse strand, counting down.
CCATGCCCTGGGCGCCCTGGGGCTCACCGCCGTGGCCCTGGGACATATCTATATCGGCACCCTGGGCACCGAGGGCTCCTTCGAGGGCATGAAGAGCGGCTACGTGGACGAGAGCTGGGCCAAGGAGCACCACAGCCTGTGGTACGAGGAGGTCAAGGAGAGCGCCGAGACGCCGCCGGCTCCCGCCCAGTCATCTCCCCCGGAGGATGGCACCCTGCCCCAACGACCGACCTGAATGGCCCCACGAAAGTGACGCAAAAGAGACCGCCCACCGGCGGTCTCTTTTGGTATGCTGGAATGAAAATTTCCAGAGGAGACAAGCCCATGCAACACCTGGACGATGCCACCCGCACCGAACTGGAAGCCGCCGCCTTCCGCCACCTGCTCAAGCACCTGGACCAGCACAAGGAGGTCCAGAACATCGATCTGATGATCCTCGCCGACTTCTGCCGCAACTGCCTCTCCAAGTGGCTGGTGGCCGCCGCCGAGGAGCGCGGCGCCGAGCTCGACTACGAGGCGGCCCGGGAATACGTCTATGGCATGCCCTATAGCGAGTGGAAGGAGAAGCACCAGGCCCCGGCCACTCCCGAGCAGTTGGCCGCCCTGGAGGCTCGCCAGCAGGCCAAGAAGGAAGCCGATCAATGAGCCAGGATCGCGACGCCTTCGTGCCCCTGCGTATCGCCGTGCTGACCGTCTCGGACACCCGCACCGAGGCCGATGATCGCAGCGGTGACGCCCTGGTGGAGCGCCTCACCACCGCCGGCCACCAACTGGTGGAGAAGCGCATCATCGCCGACGACGTCTACCGCATTCGCGCCCAGGTGGCCGCCTGGATCGCCGAGCCCGAGGTCCAGGTGGTGCTGACCACCGGCGGCACCGGCTTTACCGGTCGCGACTCCACCCCGGAAGCGGTGGGCGTGCTGCTCGACAAGCGCATCGAGGGCTTCGGCGAGCTCTTTCGCCAGCTCTCCTACCGGGAGGTGGGCAGCTCCACCATCCAGAGCCGCTGCCTGGGCGGGCTGGCCAATGCCACCGTGGTGTTCTGCCTGCCCGGCTCCACCGGCGCCTGCCGCACCGCCTGGGACGGCATCCTCGCCGAACAGCTGGATAGCCGGCATAAACCATGCAACTACGCCAACTTGGTGATTCCGGAGCGGGGCACCCATGGCTAAATACGCCCGGCGATGGCACAAGCCATGTCACTCTCTACCACTTCAGGCCAACCTGGTAATCCCCGAAAGAGGCACCCATGGCTAAGCTGGCCCCGATCGAGGCGGCGCTGGCGGCACTGCTGGAGGGCGTCGAGCCCCTGGAAAGCGCGCCGCTCGCGACGACGGAAGCCGCGGGCCGAGTGCTGGCCGAGCCGGTAATGGCGCGCCAGGACGTGCCCGGCTTTGACAATAGCGCCATGGATGGCTATGCCCTGCGGATCGCGGATGCCGGCGAGTGCCTGCCGGTAAGCCAGCGTATCGCCGCCGGTCAGCCCGCCGAGCCCCTGGCTCCCGGCAGCTGCGCGCGGATCTTCACCGGCGGCGAGGTCCCCGAGGGCGCCGACTGTGTGGTGATGCAGGAGCGGGCCGAAGTGACCGAGGCTGGCATCCGGCTGCCCGCCGAGCTGACGCCGGGGGACAATATTCGCCGGCGCGGCCGCGATGTCGGCGCCGGCAGCGAACTGCTGCCCGCCGGCCTGCGACTGGAGGCGGCGGCCCTGGGCCACCTGGCCGGCCAGGGCATTACCGAGGTGCGGGTCCGCCGCCGCCCCCGGGTCGCCCTGATCAATACCGGGGATGAGGTGGTCGAACCCGGCACGCCCCTGGCCCCGGGCCAGCTCTACAACTCCAATCGCCCCATGCTGACGCGCCTGATCGAGCGCTTCGGCGGCGAACTGGCCTGCCTGGCGAAGGCGCCGGACGACCTCGAGGCCACCCGACGGCTGCTGATCGAGGCCGCCGAGCAGGCGGACCTGGTGATCACCACCGGCGGCGTCAGCGTCGGCGAGGAGGATCATGTCAAGCCGGCGGTGGAATCCCTGGGACGACTCGATCTGTGGCGCCTGGCGCTGCGCCCCGGCAAGCCCCTGGCCTTGGGGCGCCTGCCCCGGCCAGACGGCGGCGAGGCGCGCTTCGTCGGCCTGCCCGGCAACCCGGTCTCCGGCTATGTGGGTGCCTGGCTCTTCCTGCGTCCGCTGCTCGGCGCCCTGCTGGCCTGCCCCGCCCTGGAACGCCTCACCAGCGTCTGGGCCCGGGCCGAGTTCACGACCCGCACCCAGGCCCGCCGCCACTACCTGCGCGTGATGCTGCGCTTCACCCCCGAGGGGCCGGTGGCCGAGGCCTTCGCCGATCAGAATTCCGGGGTGCTCTCCTCCTGCGTGATGGCCAATGCCCTGGCCGTGGTGCCGGCCCATAGCGAGGTGGCACCGGGCGATAGCCTCGAGTGCCTATGGCTGCTGGAAGATAGCTAGGGAAGTACCTCAGGGGCGACCCAGTTCCCGCTCCAGGCGTGGCCAGAGGCGGTAGAAGGTCGCCTCGAGGTGGGGATACTCCGCCTCCAGCCAGGGAGCTAACTCGGCCAGCCGATTGCCCGGCGGCAGGCGCCGCCCCAGGCCCTCCAGGGCACGCTGGGTAAAGGCAAGATCGGCATAGCCGTTGAGCCAGTCCTGGTCGATCAGCACCGGCATCATCGACGCCAGGCGGGCCGGCGCCGGGCGCGCCTCCAGCAGCGCATAGCAGCGCGCCACCAGCGCCCGATGGCTGGCCTCGCCCTGGCCGTCCCGGGCCAGGAAGTGATCCCACATCAGGTCCAGGGCGATGCCGCTATAGCGCCGCAGCCCCTCCGGGCTCCGGCGCCGCAGGGCCAGCAGCTCCGGGTCGCCATCGATGCGCGCATCCACGCGGCGATGGTGCTGGATCCCCGCCGCCACTGCCACGGGCCAGGCGCCGAGATCACGCCCCTTCACCCCATCGGCGATCAGGTTGCCGAAAAGGAAGTCATCGCTGCCGCGATAACCCAGCCAGGCATGACCGAGAAAGTTCATGGCGGGCCTCCGACGGGTTCGGCTAGAGGCAATTGGCGGGCTTGGGCAGGCCGGCCAGGCGGGCCGCCACCTTGGGGGGGCTCTCCGGGAAGAGACGCATCAGATAGAGGGAGTTGCCCTTGTCGCTGCCCAGGGCCTGCCCCACCGCCTTGACCAGGGGACGCATGGCCGGCGAGGTCTCGAAGCGCGCATGGAAATCGCGCAGTACCTCGATCACCTCCCAGTGGGCCGCGGTCAGCTCGCGCCCCTCCTCGACGGCCAGGGCCTCGGCCACCGCCGGCGACCAGGCGGTCAGGTCCACCAGGTAGCCCTCCGGATCCAGGGCGACATGGTCGTCGCCCACCTCGAGATAACGACTCATTTCCGTGGTTGCCATCAGAACCAGCTCACCGACTTGTCGGCCTCCTCGCTCAGGGTCACGAAACCCTCCACATCCACCACCAGCACGCTATCGTCGCACTGCCCTTCCAGCCCCCGAGCGGCGAGGTCTTCCCTCAGCACGAAGAGCCGGCCAGCGATCTCCTCGAAATGCCGCGCCAGCTGCGGCAGCGCTCCCTGGACCCCATCCTCGATCAGCAACAGCCGGTCATCGGGCCCCATGGCCATCAGCGCCTGGCGATAGACCCGGCTATCCAGGGGCGAGCGGTTGAGAATATGCAGCATCATGGACGATTCCTCACCGGCTCAGAAGTTCAGTACCAAAGGATGGCGGGCCATCAAGGCCGCCACCGCCGCCGGCGCCACTCGCACGGCCGGCACCGCCAGGCGGTCGGCGTCGAGGCCCAGGGCATCCAGGTCCTCATCCACCGCCAGCAGGTTCTCCACCTCGTACAGCGGCAGCATCTCCAGCATCGGCAGGGTGCCCTTCTGCTCCAACGGGCCACGCTGCTGTCCCGCCGCCAGGGCCGCCACGCCCGGCCCCATAAAGAGCAGCGAGACCCGCTGCCCCAGCGCCGCCGCCACCAGGGCGGCCTCCAGTCCCTCGCGCAGCCACAGGCTGCCATGGGGGCCATGGCGCAATACTACCAGTAGATCCCCCTCGGGAAGCGTCGATTCGTGACTCATGAGGCCTCCTCAGGGGGCGAAGGTGATCAGGCGGTCGTGACTCAGGCCGGCGTCGACCAGTTGACCGAGCCCGGTCAGCTCGAAGGGGGGGGCGAGGCTGGCACCGTCCTTGCCATGGCGAGACGCCTCCCGCTCATCCAGCAGGCCTCGGCGCAAGCCGGCGGCGATGCACACCTGAAGCCGGGTGCCATGGTCGTCATGCAGGCGACGCCAGGCATCTCCCAGGTGAGGTTCATCCTGGGGCGGCGCCAGCAACCGGGCCGCGTTGTAGACACCATCATGATAGAAGAAGACGGTCTCCAGGTGATGTCCGCGGCGGATCAACGCCTCGGCGAAGCGCAGGGCGGAGTGGGTGGCCTGATGGCTATAGGGCCCTCCCTGCACCAGCAAAGCATAACGCATGCCAATACCTCGTCTAGAAACGCCTTGGCCCCGCCGATGGCGGGGCCAAGGTCAGTACTCCCCGTTCGCTCAGTCGCTGCTCATGATCCCCAGCAGGGAAAGCAGGCTGACGAAGAGATTGTAGATGGAGACATAGAGGGTAATGGTGGCGAGGATGTAGTTGGTCTCGCCGGCGCGATGCACGATCTCGCTGGTCTGGTAGAGGATCGCCGCCGAAGCGAACAGCACGAAGCCGGCGGAGACCATCAGCATCAGCGACGGAATCTGGAAGATCAGCCCGGCCACCATGGCCAGGATCAGCACGATGGCTCCCGCCATCAGGAAGTTGCCGAGGAAGCTGAAGTCTTTCTTGGAGACCAGCGCCACCGCGGACAGCCCGACGAAGGTCAGGCCGGTCATGGCCAGGGCATTCATCACCAGGGCCGCGCCATTGGGCAACGCCAGGTAGGCGTTGAGAATCGGACCCAGGGTGAAGCCCATGAACCCGGTGAAGGCGAAGGTGGCCAGCAGCCCCATGGCCGAGTTGGCGGTCTTGTGGACCAGGAACATCAGTCCATAGGCCCCGATAAAGAAGACGAAGATATTCATCCGCTCGATGCCCATGGACATGGCGGCCCCGGCGGTCACGGCGGAGAACAGCAGCGTCATGGCCAGCAGGCCATAGGTGTTGCGCAGTACCTTGTTGGTGCTGACGGCGTGGGTCTGCGTCCGGGCGAGCCGAGAATCTTGATAGGCCATCGATCATTGCTCCCTAGGTTGTTGATCTTGCCTGTGGCCCAAGGATGCCGTCTCCCCGTCCGCGGCGCAATACCTTGGGCTAAGGGCCTGTCTCAACGACACTCTTGGCAACCGTCTCGATCGTCTATTCGACCGAGGCGCAAAGCCAGCGTTCCACCAGCGCTCGCACCCCCGGCACTACCGCCTCGCCCAGGGCATCGAGCTCGGCTTCCGAGAACCAGCCCAGCGCCCGGGCATCGTCGCCGGCCATCCCCTCCCCCCGGCGCCAGCAACAGGCCTGGGTGATCAGCACATAGTGGTGACCCGGCTCCCGGATCTCGGCGATATCCGCCACCCCCAGGGGCTCGGCCTCCACCCCGGTCTCTTCGCGAAGCTCCCGCAGGGCCCCTTCCGCCAGGCCTTCTCCCCAGTGTAGCTTGCCACCGGGCAAGGCCCAGCGCCCCGCATTGGGCTCGCGGCCTCGCTGCACCAACAGGCAACGATCGTCACGAATCACCAGGGCCGCGACCCCCACCCGCACCCCTTCCTCGCCCATGTTCCCCTCCTTCGTCCCGGCATCCGGAGTCTGGCCCCGGGAGCTACGGGTAACGACTTGATCGCAAAAGCTTCTTGACGCGAGAAAACGGCCTGGTAATATACACCGCCGTGAGCCGGAGGGATGGCAGAGCGGTTGAATGCACCGGTCTTGAAAACCGGCGTAGGTGAGAGCCTACCCAGGGTTCGAATCCCTGTCCCTCCGCCACTCCTATTTTAGAATCAGGCGCCTACGGGCGCCTTTTTCGTTTCCCCAACATCCCCCCGAACAACCCCCGCCTCTTCCAACTATCCGGGCGAGGGCTACCGTAGCCGCCGCGCCTATTGATACAGCCGCAGCCCCACCTTGGTGATCTTGTTACCCTCCACCTCGCTGACCACCCAGTGGATGCCGTGCCAGCCCACGTCGTCCCCTACCACCGGGTGCCCCCCCACCCGCAGGGAGACGAATTCGCCCAGGGTCATGCCCTCCTCTCCCGGGGTCAGGGTCAAGCCATAGGCGCCGGCCACCTCCTGCATCAAGGCATCACCATCCAGGGTAAAGGTGCCGAAGAAGGCCTGCTGCTGCTTGAGCCGGGACTCGCCGTTGAAGAGCCGATTGAGGGCCGGCAGGTCCTCGCTACGACCGATCACGCAGAGTACGTCGCCGAGCCGGAGTCGCGTGCTGCCCTTGGGGTGCAACATGGCATGCTCGCGGAACAGCGCCGAGATCACCGCCCCGGAGGGAAACCGCAGCAGGCGGATGGGCACGTCGTCCAGGTCCTGGTTCTCGACCCGGTAAACGAACATCTCGTAGTCATTCTCCGGCAGGATGCCCAGGGGGCCACGGCGATTCGGCGTGACCCCCAGGGGCACCTCCACCTTCATCCAGCGGGCCATAAAGGAGAGGCTGCCGCCCTGAATCAGCAGCGACATCAGGACCACCGCGAAGGCCACATTGAAGTAGAGGGAGGCGTTCTCCACCCCGCCGATCACCGGGAATATCGCCAGCACGATGGGCACGGCGCCGCGTAGCCCGACCCAGGAGATAAAGCCCACCTCCCGCCAGCGGAACTTGAAGAAGGGCTTGATGGCCACCAACACCGCCAGGGGGCGGGCCACGAAGATCAGGGCCAGGGCCACCAGCAATGCCGGCAGCGCATAGTGGAGCATTTCACTGGGGGTCACCAGCAGCCCCAACACCAGGAAGAGGCCGATCTGGCTGAGCCAGGCCAGGCCATCATGCACCGGCAGGATGAAATTGAGGTGGCGCCCCGGCTGATTACCGATCATCAGGCCGGTCAGATAGATGGCCAGGAAGCCACTGCCCCCCAGGGAGGCGGTGAGGCCGAAGACCAGGAAGCCCAGGGCCAGGGCCAGCAGGGAGTAGAGCCCCGGCGCCAGATCGAGCCAGCGCAGCAGTCGCGCACTCAGCCAGCCGATGCCGATGCCGATCACCAGCCCCAGGCCGAACTGCTTGGTCAGGAACAGCAGGGTATCGAAGGGGCCGCCGATCTCCCCCACCAGGATCTCCACCAGCATCAGGGTCAGGAAGATGGCCATGGGGTCGTTGGTGCCGGACTCGATCTCGAGGGTGGCGCCGACCCGCTCGTTGAGGTTGACGCCTCGCCCACTGAGCATGGAGAACACCGCGGCGGCATCGGTGGAGCCGACGATGGCCCCCACCAGCAGGCCCTGCACCAGGGAGAGTTCGAACACCCACATGGCGATCAGCCCCACCACCAGGCTGGTGACGAACACCCCCAGGGTGGCCAGGGAGAGCGCCGGTCTGAAGCCGACACGGAAGGTCTTGAGGCGGGTGCGCAGGCCACCATCGAGGAGAATCATCGCCAGCGCCAGATGGCCGATCAAAAAGGCCAGGCCGTAATCGTCGAACTGGATGCCCAGCACGCCCTCCTCGCCCGCCAACATGCCCAGGCCGAGGAAGATCAGCAGCAACGGCAACCCCACCAGGGAGGAGAGTCGGCTGGCCAGGATACTCAGGGCCAGCAGAAAACCGCTGAGCAGAAAGAGGGTATTGATACTATCCATGTCGACGCCGCCCTCACTGAAATATAAGGATTATGCCATATCGCCCCGGCGCGGGAACTGGGCCTCGGCCTTCGACAGCCCGGCTGACTCAAGGATACACTCTTGCCTGCCTCGGCCCCCATGGCCGCCCCTTGGAGACCCCATGTCGTTGACTCCGCCACCGATTCGCCGCCTCGCCGCCCTGGTCATCGCGCTCTGTGTGGCGTGGAACTCGCCCCTGCTGGCCGAGCCGCTCATCAGCGAGGCCGCCATCGAGTCGGCTCGGGAGCTCACCGCGGATGGCCCCGAACTGCTGCCCCCGGCGCCCAGCCGAACCGACCGGGCACCCGAGCCCATCGCGCCGCCGCCGCTGCGCGAGCTGAGCGTCATGTTGGAGTGGTATCTGGGCCTGCAGCACGCTCCCTGGATCCTCGCCAGGGAGCGCGGCGATTTCGGGCGCCAGGCCCTGGCGGTCGAGTTGCTGGCGCCTGCCGACCCCGAGGTGCCCAGCAAGCTGCTGGTGAGCGAGCGCATCGACCTGGCCCTGGGCCGCCAGCCCCAGCTGCACCTGGAGAGCGCCGCGGGGCATCCCCTGGTACGGGTCGCCACCCTGATCGACAGCCCGGTCAGCGGGCTGATCATCCGCCAGGGCAACGGCATCGACTCCCCGGCCCGGCTCGGCGAGGGGCGCCTCGCCTATGCGGTGGCGGATAGCCCCCTGGTGGCCCGCACCATGCTGGCTCATCACGGTATCGAACTCGCCGATGAGCGGCTGGAGCATCGCCATTTCGACCTGGGGCAGGCGCTACTCGCCGGGGACGTGGTGGCCGTGGTGGCGCCCCTCTGGATCACCCTGAGCGCCCAGTTGACCGAAGAGGGACTCAATACGCAGCAGTTCCTCGCCGAGGAGCATGGCCTGCCCGCCTACGACGGCCTGATCCTGATGGCACACCGGGAGCGCCTCGCCGCCAAGAGCGACGATATCCAGCGCCTGGTGACGGCCCTCGAGAATGCCACCCTCTGGGCCCTCAATCACCCGGAGGAGGCCTGGTCACTGCTGATCGCCAGCGAACCCGGCCTCGACAGCGCCGCCAACCGCCGCGCCTGGCCGAGCCTGCTGGCTCGCCTGGCGCCGAGCCCCGCCGCCCTGGACGAGGGACGCTATGCCCGCTTCGAACGCTTCCTGCTGGACGCGGGACAGCTGGAAACGGCACGGCCGGTGTCACGGCTGGCGATCGATCCCAGTCGCTAGGCCTCGACCCGGCCCATAAAGTCGTTCACCGCCGCCTGGAAGGCTTCCGGCTGCTCGGCGTGAAGCCAGTGGCCCGCCTCCAGGGTCACCAGTTGCGCCTCGGGAAGCACCTCGCGCAGGGTCGGTAGCATGGCATCCGTCACATAGCTGGAGCGGCTGCCGCGAATCACCAGGGTCGGGCCATTGAAGGGGTCCTCCCCCTCCGGCTCGCCGCGAATCGCCTCGTAATCGGCCTCGATCTCGTCGAGCCCGACCCGCCAGGCCATGGCCCCTTCACCGCGCACCAGGTTGGTGGCCAGGAAGAGGCGCACCGCCCGCTCCGGCACATGTTCGGCCATGATGCCGTCCACCTCGCGGCGATTCTCCGGTGCCGCCGCCTCCACCGCCCGCAGGGCAGCGAAGATGGCATCATGGCCGTGGCCATAGGCCACCGGGGCGATATCGGCCACCACCAGGGAGGCGACCCGCTCGGGATGACGCCGCGCCAGGGTGATGGCCACCTTGCCGCCCATGGAGTGCCCCAGCAGATGACAGCGCTCGATGCCCAGCCGATCCAGGGTCGCCAGCACATCGCCGGCCATCTCGCCATAGGCCATTCCCGTGGCGTGGGGCGAACGGCCATGGTTGCGCAGGTCCACCGCCACCACCCGGCGCTCCTGCTGCCAGCCCCGCAGATGGGAGCGCCAGTTATCGGCGCTGCCCAGCAGGCCATGGATCACCACCAGGGGAAGCCCTTCCCCTTGGCCCCCATCCAGGGTATGCAGCTCGATCGCCATCCTCGTCTCCTTGTCATTGATCGGGTTCGCCCGGCGACGCCGGGCCACGTAAGGGCCGGATTCAGCCCCTTAGCGGCACCGGCTCGGGCCGCTCATGGCGCCCCGTCCAGGTCACCAGGCGCCGGCTCAACCAGGCCAGCAGCACCCCATAGAGGGGCAGGAAGAACAGCAGGCTGATGCCCAGCTTGATCACATAGTCCACCGCGGCGATCTCCGGCCAGTGGGCCGCCATAAAGGCGTCCGGGCTGGCATGGAAGGCGGTGGCGAAGAACACCAGGGTATCGGCCAGGTTGCCGAACACCGTGGAGATCGCCGGGGCCAGCCACCAGGCGCGGAAACGGCGCAGGCGATCGAAGACCTGGATATCCAGCCACTGGCCCAGCACATAGGCCAGGAAGCTGGCCAGGGCGATACGCGCCACGAAGGTGTTCCACTCGCCCAGGGCCTCGAGGCCGGCGAAGCTACCGCGGGGGAAGATCACCGAGACGGCATAGGAGATCACCAGGGCCGGCAGCATCACCCGCAGGATGATCGCCCGGGCCTGACGCTTGCCGAACAGCCGCACCGTGAGATCGGTGGCCAGGAAGATAAAGGGGAAGCTGAAGGCGCCCCAGGTGGTATGCCAGCCGAACAGGGTGAAGGGCAACTGCACCAGGTAGTTGCTGGCGGCGATCACGGCGATATGGAAGGCGACCAGCAGGATCAGGCAGCGCCGCGCCTGGGTGGGAGTCAAGTCGAACATCGGAGCCTTTTTGTCGGTGAGGAGGGGTGAGGGAACCCTCGGCATCATAACGGCGACCGCCCGGGACTCGGCCTCTGGCCCGGGCGGTCGTGCGGAGCGGTAGTATACGCCTTGCCGCACTCGGCGTCAGCGGCACCGCCGGATCGGCCTTGCCGGCGAGGAGGAGGATCGCCGGTGGCGGTACAGATCACCGGGGCTTTCTTCACAACGGGGAAGCAGCAGCAAGACTCAAGGGCTTTTTGAGGTTTTTATAGAAGAAGTTCCATAAATGGGACATGAGGCAGGACTTTTCACCAGGCACAATGAGCCGTCACTTTTTCGTGTCAGGGCCTTGGGGCATAATGCGCGGCCACCTTCACCCCAGCCGAGGCCCCCATGTCCGCCGCCGATTCCGCCCTGTCACTCCTGCCCCCCCTGGTTGCCATCGGCCTGGCCATCCTGACCCGGCGGGTGCTGCTCTCCCTGGGCCTGGGCATCCTGGTGGGCGCCCTGCTGCTTAACGCCGCTAATCCCCTGGCCGCCCTGGGGGATCTCGCTGCCCGCCTGCTGGCGCTGTTCTGGACCCTGCCGGCGGCGAATGAACCCGGCCTCGGCTCCCCGGAGGCCTGGAACCTGTCGATCCTCGGCTTCCTGCTGCTGCTGGGGGCCATGGTGGCCCTGGTCACCCTGAGCGGCGGCACCCGGGCCTTCGGCGAGTGGGCCCGCCGGCGCATCGCCACTCGCCGCGATGCCCAGCTGATGACGGTGGTGCTGGGGGCGGTGATCTTTATCGACGACTACTTCAACAGCCTGGCGGTGGGCAACGTCAGCCGCCCGGTCACCGACCGCCAGGGGGTCTCCCGGGCCAAGCTGGCCTACCTGATCGACTCCACGGCGGCACCGGTCTGCGTGCTGATGCCGCTCTCCAGCTGGGGCGCCTACCTGATCAGCCTGATCGGCGGCATCCTCGCCGCCCATGCCATCACCGGCACCAGCGCCCTCGGCGCCTTCGTGCAGGTCTCGATGCTCAACTTCTACGCCATCAGCGCCCTGCTGCTGGTGCTGGCCACCGCCACCCTCGATCTCAACCTGGGCCCCATGGCCCGCCACGAGGCCGCCGCCCGTCAGGGCCGGGTCTATGACAGCCGCCGCGGCACGCCCCCGGGCAATCCGGCGGTGACCGAGCATGAGGGCGGCCGCCCCCGGGACCTGCTGGTGCCGATCGGCGTGCTGGTGGCCGCCACCCTGGCCGTCCTGCTGATCACCGGCGCCCGGGGACTGGCCACCGAGGGCCTGGCCTTCTCCCTGTTAGGGGCCTTCGAGCATACCGAGGTGGCCCTGTCGCTGCTGGCCGGCGGCCTGCTGGGCCTGGCCACCACCCTGGCCCTGCTCTGGCCGCGCCCGGCGGTACGCGCCAACCTGCCGCGCACCCTGTGGCTGGGGCTCGGCACCATGTGGCCGGCCATCCAGATCCTGGTGCTCGCCTGGTTGCTCACCGGCATCATCGGCGAGCTGGGCACCGGCGCCTACCTGGCCGGCCTGGTGGAAGGGGTCCTGGCGCCCCATTGGCTGCCGATCCTGCTGTTCCTGCTGGGCGGTATCATGGCCTTCGCCACCGGCACCAGCTGGGGCACCTTCGGCATCCTGCTGCCGATCGCCGGCGACCTGGCGGCGGCCACCGAACTGGCCATGCTGCTGCCGATGCTCGGGGCGGTGCTGGCCGGCGCGGTGTTCGGCGATCACTGCTCGCCGATCTCCGACACCACCATCCTCTCCTCCACCGGGGCCGCCTGCCACCATATCGATCATGTGATCACCCAGCTCCCCTATGCGGGCCTAGGCGCCCTGGTCAGCCTGGCGGGCTACCTGGTGGTGGGACTCACCGGCAGCGCCCTCTGGGGACTGGTCGCCTGCCTGGCGCTACTGGGACTCAGTATCGCCCTGTTGGCCCTGCGCCGCCGACCGGCCTAAGTACCTAATCACGAGTCCCACGACGACAGGGCCCCGACGTTATCACGCCGGGGCCCTTCGACTCTGCGTCAGGTAACCAAGGTCAGTCGGCGGGTCTTGCCTGGCTCGATTGCCCCAGGTCCCGCACCTTCATCTGCTCATGCACCTCCTGAAGGCTGGCCGGATCATCGATGGTCGAGGGAATGCCGTACGCCTCGCCATCGGCGGCCTGGTATCGGTCGAGCAGCTTGCGCTACTCCGCCGGGCGTGCCTGACTCGATTGCCCCAGGTCCCGCGCCTTCATCTGCTCATGCACCTCCTGAAGACTGGCCGGATCATCGATGGTCGAGGGAATGCCGTACGCCTCGCCATCGGCGATGGTCCTTAGCAACTTGCGCAGGATCTTTCCGGAGCGGGTCTTGGGCAGCCGCGGCACCACCAGCACCTCCTTGAGGCAGGCGATGGCGCCGATGGTCCGGCGCACCCGCTCCACCAGTTCCGCTTCCAGTGCCGCCTCGTCGCCGTCGAAGCCGTCCTTGGTGATCACCAGCCCCACCGGCAGCTGCCCCTTGAGGGCGTCCTGGATACCGATCACCGCGCACTCGGCCACCGCCGGGTGGCCGCCCAGCACCTCCTCCATCTCGCCGGTGGAGAGGCGGTGCCCGGCCACATTGATGACGTCATCGGTGCGCCCCATGATAAACAGGTAGCCCTCCTCGTCGAAGTAGCCACCGTCGCCGGTGAGGTAAGAGCCCGGGAAGGCCGCCATATAGGCGCCGTGGAAGCGCCGCGGATCACGCCAGATACCGGTCAGGCAGCCCGGCGGCAGCGGCTGGCGAATCACCACGCTGCCCTGGGTATTGGCCGGCGCCACCTCGCCGTCGCGATCGAGGACCTGGACGTTGAAGCCCGGCACCGGGAAGGTGGCAGAACCCGCCTTGGTGGGCACCGCCTCGAGGCCCAGGGGATTGGCGGCGATCGGCCAGCCGGTCTCGGTCTGCCACCAGTGATCGATCACCGGTACCGGCACCAGGTCGTCGAGCCAGTGGAAGGTGGGCGGATCGAGGCGCTCCCCGGCCAGGAAGAGGGCACGCAGCCCGGAAATATCGTATTGCGCCAACAGGCGCCCCTCCGGGTCCTCCTTCTTGATGGCGCGGAAGGCGGTGGGGGCGGTGAAGAAGACCCTGACGTCGTACTCCTCGATCAGCCGCCAGAAGGCGCCCGCATCCGGGGTGCGTACCGGCTTGCCCTCGTAGACCAGGGTGGTGCAGCCGCGCAGCAGCGGACCATAGACGATATAGGAGTGGCCGACGACCCAGCCCACGTCGGAGGCGGAAAAGAACACCTCGCCGGGTTGCATGCCGTAGATCGCCTCCATGGAGTAGTGCAGCGCCACCGCATGGCCGCCATGGTCGCGCACCACCCCCTTGGGCTTGCCGGTGGTCCCCGAGGTGTAAAGGATATACAGCGGATCGGTGGCCTTGACCAGCACGCATGCCGCCGGCTCCGCGACGGCCATCAGCGCCTGCCAGTCATGATCCCGATCCTTCAGTTCCGCCCGGCCCTGCTCGCGCTGCAGTACCACGCAGGCGTCCGGCCGATGCTGGCTCAGCTCGAGGGCCTCATCGAGGATCGGCTTGTAGGCGATGACGCGATCCACCTCGATACCGCAGGAGGCCGCCACCACCACCTTGGGCTCGGCATCGTCGATGCGCACCGCCAGCTCATGGGGGGCGAAGCCGCCGAACACCACCGAGTGCACCGCCCCCAGGCGAGCGCAGGCGTACATGGCCACCAGGGCCTCCGGCACCATGGGCATATAGATCACCACCCGGTCGCCCTTGGTGACGCCGAGCCCGGCCAGGGCGCCGGCGAAGCGCGCCACCGCGTCGCGCATCTCGCGATAGCTCAGGCGGCGTTTCTGGCCGGTGACCGGCGAATCCCAGAGGACCGCCGCCTGATCGCCACGCCCCTCGGCCACCTGGTGGTCCAGGGCGGCATGGCAGGTGTTCATCTCGCCATCGCCGAACCAGCGGGCATGGCCTTGATGGTCATAGTCGAGGATCCTCGACGGCGGCGTAAACCAGGGAATCCGCTTGGCCTGCTCGGCCCAGAAGGACTCGGGTCGCTCGATGGCATGGCGATAACTGGAGGCGTAGTGGCTCATGGCAAATCTCATCACGGGGCGGGAGTGAGACGAGGCAACGGGGCTCGCCATCAATTGTTGACACTCTAGCCGAATCGATACGATTTTCTCTGAGACCATCGGCTAATTTCGCCATTATTGTCTACAACTCCGCCGAGCCTATGCCACGGCGTCACACTCATTGACTCAGCGTTAACTTATTGGTGACAAAGTGCTGGCGAGTGTCTCGCGGATCCACTAAATCAGTATTGAGGGATAACTAAATGAGAATCTGACAAGAGACGCAGGGAGCAGGCCGCGCCCGCCGGCTCGATACGCCCGAGTGCACAGGGTGAATATGCCGCCGGCTCAACATCGCCGGGCGCCCGAGGCGCCCAGGAGTCCCCCGGAGACCGCCATGAGCACATCCCAACCCGCCACCCGGCTGCTTGCCGCCGGCGATCCCATCCTGGAGAACGCCACGGCGCTGCTCAAGGCCATGGCCAACGAGAACCGCCTGCGTATCCTCTGCCTGCTGGATGGGGTGGAACTCTCGGTATCGGAGCTCAATGCCAAGTTGAGCCTGAGCCAGTCGGCCCTCTCCCAGCACCTGGCGATCCTGCGTCGGGAGGGCATGGTCACCACCCGACGCGCCTCCCAGACCATCTACTACTCGCTGCACGGCGAGCAGGCCAGGCGCATCGTCGCCACCCTGGCCGAGCTCTATCTGGAGTGAGCAGGCCAGCGCGTCAGCGCTTTAACCAGCGGCTGGCATCCAGGGCCTCCAGGGTGCGCTCGACGCCCCGCTCCACGCCCCGGGAGACCGCCATCCCCAGGCGTTCCCCCAGGCGCTTGTGCTCCTCCAGGCGCACGCTGAACACCCGCGCCGTCTCCTGGCGATGCAGCAAGTAGGCCTCGCTGGTGCCCAACTCGTCGATCAATCCTTTCTCCAGGGCATCTCGGCCATACCAGATCTCGCCGGTGGCCACCGCCTCGATATCCAGTGCCGGGCGCCGCTCGGCGACGAAGCCCTTGAACAGTTCGTGGGTATGCTCCAGGTCCTCGACGAACTTCTCGCGGCCCTCCTCGCTGTTCTCGCCGAGCACCGTCAGGGTGCGCTTGTAGCGCCCGGCGGTGAGCACCTCCACGTCCACGTCGTGGCGCTTGAGCAGGCGATGCACATTGGGCACCTGGGCCACCACGCCGATGGAGCCCAGCACCGCGAAAGGCGCCGCCTGGATATGCTGGGCACAGCAGGCCATCAGGTAGCCGCCGCTGGCCGCCACCTTGTCGACGCAGACTCGGGTGGCGAGCCCCGCCTCCCGCAGGCGGTCGAGCTGGGCCGCCGCCAGGCCATAGGCATGCACCAGGCCGCCGGCGGACTCCAGGCGGATCACCACCTCATCCTCGGGCTCGGCCACCGCCAGCAAGGCCGAGATCTCCTCGGCGAAACGCGAGGTGCGGGAGGCCTTGAGGTCACCCTGGAAATCGAGCACCCAGCAGCGCGGCATGGGCGTCTCGCTCGCCTTGCGCTGACGCTTGTCATCCCGGCGGAAGCGCTTGAGCAGTCCCTTGCGTTCCCCCGGGATGCTGGACGCCAACTGCAAGAGGCGCCGGCGCCGGCGGCTGCGATCATTCAGTTCCTCGATACGCAGCCGGGTACGCTCCGACCCACTCTCCCGCAGCCTCGTCAGCAGCGCGACCGCTACCACCACCACTAGCCCCAGGAGGGCCACCTGTACCGCGAAGGTACCCAGCTCGCTCAGCCACTCGATCACGCGACACTCCTTCCTTGATCCCTGCCCCGAGTCGACCGGCACACCACCGATGTCGTCGCTCGGAGGCCGTTACCGACTCCGCTTGCTTCAAACGGATGTTTTAAATATGCTCGAAAGCCTCGACCCCACGACCCCTGACAGGACCCCCATGAGCAATCCCATCATCGACAAACTGCAGTCCCGCTTCGATGCCAGCGCCGCCCAGGGCATGGACGACGTCTTCCAGTTTAACTTCAGCGACACCGACAGCTACTACCTGGCGGTCAAGGATGGTGCCCTCGACATCCAGCAGGGTGAGCATGACGACCCCTCCGTCACCCTGAGCCTCTCCACCGACACCCTCAAGGGGGTAATGAGCGGCGAGATCAACGGCATGACCGCCTTTATGACCGGTAAGCTCAAGGCCACCGGCAATGTGATGCTGGCCACCCGCCTGACCAGCCTCTTCCCCAAGGGCTAAGCCCCAAGACACGCCGCCCCCGGGCGGCGTGTCTTGGCGCCCCACGCCTTCTTGAGGTGTGCGCCTCGATCGCCCTCCTCCCGCGCCGGACGCGGCCCCGGATTAGCTGACCTAGCGTCCTCCCACCGCCTTGAGATGCGTCTCGATCAGTGCCCGTGAAATCGAATAGAGCGGGGGCAGCTGCGGCAGGTGCCGCGGCGTAAACCAGGCCGCATCGACGATCTCCTCGCCGTCGATGCGGATCCGCCGGCTGGCCGCCTCGGCGAAGAAGCCCAGCATCAGCGCATGGGGGAAGGGCCAGGCCTGGCTCTTGAAGTAGCCGACCCGTCCCACCGTCAGCCCCACCTCCTCGAAGATCTCCCGGCGCACCGCCTCCTCCGCCGACTCCCCCGGCTCGATAAACCCCGCCAGGGTCGAGTAGCGTCCCGGCGGGAAGCGCGGGCTGCGCGCCAACAGCAGCTCGTCGCCGTGGGTCACCAGGGTGATGATGCACGGCGAGATACGCGGATAGTTGCGATGCCCACAGCTCGGGCAGGCCATGGCGAACTCATGCTCCAGGGCGTACGCCGCGCTGCCACAACGTCCGCAGAAGCGATGATTACGGAACCAGTGCCCCACCTGCAGGGCGGTGGAAAGCAAACCGAAATGGGACTCGGGCAGCCGCGCCAACCAACCGCGACCGTCGGGCCAGGCGTCGTCGGCCTCGGCCTCCAGCACCAGGGCCACCGGCTCATCGTCCCAGAAGCCCAACGGAATGGCATCCTGCGGCCAGGGGCCCGGCGGCTGCAGGATCCCCTCGCCTGTCCCCGGGGCGATCCGCCCCCGGGACAGGCGCACCAGCAAGCCCGCGTCGGCGCCCTCGGGCCGGTCACGACGAAACATCGCCGCCCTCCAGCCGATCCCAGACACACTCGCCGGCGGCCTGGCGGATCGCCTCCAGCTTGGCCCGGTGGGCGGCCAGCTCCGCCTCGCTGGGGGCCACCACCGTCAGCCGCGGTCGCTGCGGCGACAGGCGGCGGATGCCTCCGGTGGTACCACTCTCGGTGTCACCGCCCTCCTCCTCGCCGCTGGCGTCCAGGGTCAGGGCGGTCTGGCCACCGGTCATGGCCAGGTAGACCTCGGCGAGGATCTCCGCATCCAGCAGGGCGCCGTGGAGCACCCGTCGACCGTTGTCGATCTCGTAGCGCTTGCACAGGGCATCCAGGTTGTTGCGCTGCCCCGGATGCTTCTCCCGGGCCATCAACAGGGTATCGAGGATGCCGCAATGTTCGGCCACCGGCCCCAGGCGCGGCTCGCCCCGCTGCTGATTGAGGCGGCCGAATTCGTGGTCGATAAAGCCCACGTCGAAGGCGGCATTATGGATCACCAGCTCGGCGCCGCGGATAAAGTCCCAGAACGCATCCGCCACCTCGGCGAAACGCGGCTCGTTGGCGACCCGCTCGTTGGTGATGCCGTGAACCCCGATGGCCTCCGCCTCGATCTCCCGCTCAGGGTTGATGTACTGGTGGTAAGTGCGTCCGGTGAAACGGCGGTTGATCATCTCCACGCAGCCGATCTCGATCAGCCGGTGGCCCTCCTTGGGGTCGATGCCGGTGGTCTCGGTATCCAGCACGATCTGGCGCATGCTTAGTCTCCCTGGTGGACGGCCTGAGCCGTATCGATGGCTTGGTTGGCCAGGCTGTCGGCCCGTTCATTGCCGGGATGGCCGCTATGGCCCTTGACCCAGTGCCAGGCCACCTCATGGCGCTCACTCTCGGCCAGCAGCTCGCGCCACAGCTCGGCATTCTTCACCGGCTGCTTGGCGGCGGTCTTCCAGCCGCGTTTCCGCCAGCCATGAATCCACTCGGTGATGCCCTTGCGCAGGTACTGGGAATCGGTCCACAGCTCGACCCGACAGGGGCGCTTGAGTTCGCGCAGGGCCATGATGGCGGCCATCAGCTCCATGCGGTTATTGGTGGTGTCGGCCTCGAAGCCGTTGAGGGTCTTCTCGTGGGACCCACTCTCGAGCACGGCACCCCAGCCGCCGGGGCCCGGGTTGCCGCGGCAGGCGCCGTCGGTATAGATGGTGACGGCGGGGTGCGCCTGGGGGGAATCAGTCAACCTCGATCTTCCTGTCGCTGCGGGATTGGCGGGTCAGCCGGGTAGCCGAGCCCAGGGAGTGGCCACCGAGGGCGGCATCCAGGCTGAAGCGCGGACGCTGGACCTGGGCCGGCATGGCGCGCCGCCGGGCGCGAATCATGAAACTGTCGCCCAGCGGCAGGTTATGACGGCGCCCCAGGGCCTCGAGACTCGCATTGCGTGGCGCGGCCCCCGGCAGATGAAAGCCGCAATAGTCTATCCGTTCGGTCTCGAAGTCGACAAATGTCAGCCAATCCTTGAGGCGCCCCGGCCCCCGCCAGGAACCGTTCCAGGGCCACCGCCGGCGGTGCCGCGACCACAACCGAGCCACCCCCGCCGGCCCCAGGGGCAGCCAGCCGATCAGCACCAGGCGCCCCCCATCCGCGGTGACCCGGGCCGCCTCCTGAAGCAGGTGATGCGGGTCCGCCACCACTTCCAGCAGATGATGAATCACCACCAGTTGCAGGCAAGCATCCGGCAACGGCAGTCGATCCGGCTGACACACCAGGGTCGCGGGGCCCTCGGCCAACTCCCGGGTCGGCGCCCAGCGCAGGGCATGCCGAACCGGGCACATATCGGTGAGCGAGGGGGCCAGGCTCAGTTCCAGGCTATGGACACCATGCAGCGCCTCACAGGCCGGCCCGAGGCAGGCGCGCTCGGCTCGCCACAGGGCCTCCCCGGGCTTCGATGCCCAGAAACGGCGCCCTTCGCGCACCCGTTCCGGCAATGAAATCGTCTTATGCGAATTTGACACGGCGCGGCGAAGCCTCCAAAGTGTGCGATTTTGCGGGCCAGATCCCTGACGTTGAACGCCATTGGCCATGGGCCATCGACGGGTGAACGGACTGGCCTTTCGACCCTGTCGTCGATACAGACCGTGAACCCCGATCGGCGCGACCAGGCTTGCCTGGGCGCGCCCCTAGCCTCTGCGAGGAAGGCGATGCCATGTTGAGCGTGACACCGATTCCTGCCTTTAACGACAACTATATCTGGCTTTTGCGGGAAGATTCGACTTCCCGCGCCGCCGTGGTCGACCCCGGCGATGCCACTCCGGTGATCGACGCCCTGGAGCGTGACGGCCTGAGCCTCGATGCCGTCCTGATCACCCACCACCATGCCGACCATACCGGCGGCCTGGCGGAGCTGATCGCGCGCTATTCGCCGCGGGTCTACGGGCCCGACAACCCGCGGATCCCGGGCATCGACGAGCGCCTCGGCGAGGGCGACGAGTGCCGCGTGCTGGGCCGCCGCTTCGAGGTGATGGCGGTCCCCGGCCACACCCTGGATCATATCGCCTTCTTCGCCCCCGGCGTACCGCCCCTGCTGTTCTGCGGCGATACCCTCTTCTCGGGGGGCTGCGGTCGGCTCTTCGAGGGCAGCGCCGCCCAGATGTTCGACTCCCTGTCACGGCTGACGGCCCTGCCCGGCGAGACCCTGGTCTTCGCCGCCCATGAGTACACCCTGGCCAACCTGCGTTTTGCCAAGGCCGCCGACCCCGACAATGCCGCCCTCGATGCCTACCTGGCCCGGTGCGAGCAGGCCCGCGCCCTGGAGCGCCCCACCCTGCCCAGCACCCTGGAACAGGAGAAACGCATCAACCCGTTTCTGCGTAGCGGTGACGCCGGCGTACAACGCCAGGCCGCCGGCCAGGGCGAAGCGAACGATGCACTGACGACCTTTACCACCCTGCGATCCTGGAAGGATCGCTTCTGACGATGCCCATGGACGCCATCTCATCGCGCCCACGAGGACACGCTTAGATGACCTACCGCACCAACCGTCGCCTGGTTTTCGGCCTGGCGGCCACCCTGCTCTGCCTGTCGCTGGCCGCCGCCGGCGCCCAGACCGGGGCCAAGCGCCCGCTCGATACCGAGCAGGCCAGCGACGCCACGCCCCTGGATGGCCGCCATTTCTGGGACGCCCTGGCCCTGGAACCCCAGCCCAGCGATGTCTGGTCTCGCCTGCGCGGTCAACTGGCCTGGCAGGAGCATATCGATCATCCCCGGGTCCAGGAGTGGATCGAGCATTACAGCGCCAGCCCCCACAATATCGAGGAGATCACCGAGCGGGCCCGCCCCTGGCTGAGCTGGATCCTCGATCGCCTCCAGGATCGTGACCTGCCCGCCGAGATCGCCCTGATCCCCTTCGTGGAGAGCTCCTTCGACCCCAGCGCCCGCAGTCATCGCGGTGCTCGGGGGCTATGGCAATTCATGCCGCGCACCGGCGACTCCCTGGGGCTACACCGCAACCGTCACTATGATGGCCGCCTCGACGTGGTGGCCTCCACCCGCGCGGCCCTGGACTATATCGAGCAGCAGGCCGAGCAGTGGTATGAGGGTGACCTCTTCCTCTCGCTGGCCGCCTACAATGCCGGCGCCGGCACCGTCAACCGCGCCCGTCGCGGCGCCGGCGCGGGCAACGACTACTGGCAACTGCGCCTGCCCAGCGAGACCATGAACTATGTGCCCAAGCTGCTGGCCATCGCCGCCATCATCGATGACCCGGAGCGCTATAACGTCACCCTGCCGGACATCGACGATGCCCCGGCCTTCGCCAAGGTGACGGTGGACCGCCCCCTGGCGCTGAATGAGGCCGCGCGCCTGGCCGGCGTCAGCCAGGAGGCCCTGGCGACCCTCAACCCCGGGGTCCTCAATGGCAGCCTGAATCCCGCCTACAGCCCCGTGTTGCTGGTCCCCAGCGACAACGCCGAGCGCCTGGTGGCACGCCTCGCCCGCCCGGCCCCCAGCGAGCCGGCATTGGCCGGCAGCGGTGGCTGGCAGCAGTACGTGGTGCGCCGTGGCGATAACCTCTCCGCCATCGCCACCCGCTTCGCCACCTCGGTGGCCGCCCTGCGTAACCGCAACGGCCTGAACGGCGATACCCTGCAGATCGGCCAGACCCTGCGGGTGCCGGCCCAGCAGCTCGCCGCCAATCGCAGCTGAGCGCCTCGGATAAACACGAGCCCCGGGTAAGTGCCCCTGCCCAGGGCTCGTCGAGACCACGTACGTAGCCAAGTGCCCCCTCGCGGGCCCCTGGCCAGCGTTGGCTTTCGTTAACCCTCCCCCCTGACCCCGAGTCGCGCTTCCGGGTAGACTAGCCCCCGTCGTGATTTCGGGAGTCGTCATGTTAGGGATATCCACGCTGCGTTCCGGGCGATTCGCCCTCCCCTTGCTATGCCTGGCATGGCTGTGCGCGATGGCAACCCCGGCCCAGGGCAACCCGCCCACCCCGGTGCATGGCCTGGCCCTCTACGGCGAACCGGCCCTCCCGGCGGACTTTTCCCACTTTTCCTATGTCGATCCCGAAGCGCCCCGGGGCGGTAGCCTGACCCGCGCCGCGGTGGGCGACAGCTTCGACTCCACCAACCCCTTTATCCTGCGTGGCACCCCGGCGGCGGGCCTCGGCCAGACCTACGATAGCCTGACCACCGCCAATCCCGATGAGCCCTTCAGCGTCTACGGGCTGATCGCCGAGACGCTCCTGCTGGACCCCGAGCGGCGCTGGATCGAGTACGAGTTGCGCCCCGAGGCGCGCTTCCACGACGGCGAGCCGATCACCGCCGAGGACGTGGCCTTCAGCTTCGAGCTGCTGATGGAGGAAGGCACCCCCAGCTACCGTAGCTACTACGCCGAGGTGAGCGGCGTGGAGGTCCTCGACGCCCATCGGGTACGCTTCAGCTTCGTGGAAAATGCCTCCCGGGAGCTGCCGTTGATCATCGGCGAGTTGCCGATCCTGCCCAGGCACTACTGGGAGGCGCGGGACTTCACCCGCCCCGACCTGGAGGCCCATCCCGGCTCCGGCCCCTATCGCATCGCCCGGGTCGATCCCGGGCGGCGCATCGTCTATGAACGGGTCGAGGATTACTGGGGCGAGGCGCTCGCCGTCAACCGGGGCCGCCATAACATCGACCGCCTGGTCTACGACTACTTCCGCGACCGGGACATCGCCATGGAGGCCTTCAAGGCCGGGCTGCTGGACCTGCGCATCGATGCCCGCGCCGCCACCTGGGCCACCGGCTACGACTTCCCCGCCTACCGGGACGGCTCGGTGCGCCGCCTGACCATCCCCGACGGCACCCCGGCCACCCTCCAGGGCTATGTCTTCAACCTGCGCAAGCCACGCTTCCAGGACCCCCGGGTCCGCGAGGCGCTGTCGCTGACCTTCGACTTCCCCTGGCTCAATGCCAACCTCTTCTACGACAGCTATGCGCGCACCCAGAGCGCCTTTCAGAATTCGGAACTGGCCGCCGAAGGCCTGCCCTCCGAGGCCGAGCAGGCCCTGCTGGAGCCGCTGCGCGAGCACCTGGACCCGCGCGTCTTCAGCGAACCCATGCCGCTGGCCGAGCCCGAGGGCCTGCGCGAGCGGCTGCGCCGGGCCCATGACCTGCTGCTGGAGGCGGGTTACGTCTACCGGGACCGGCGCCTGGTGCATGGCGACAACGGCGAGCCGCTGCGCCTGGAGATGTTGCTCTTCGATACCGGCATGGAGCGGGTCGCCCAGCCGATGCTGCGCAATATGGCGCGCCTGGGGGTGGAGACCAGCCTCCGCATCGTCGACGTCAACCAGTACCTCAACCGGCTACGTAGCTTCGACTTCGACATGGTCACCGCCCAGTTCCCCCAGTCCAACAACCCGGGCAACGAGCAGCGCAGCTACTGGACCAGCGAGGCGGCGGAGATCCCCCTGGCCCGCAACCTGATGGGACTGGCCGACCCGGCGGTGGACGCCCTGGTGGAGGGGCTGATTCGCGCCGAGAGCCGCGAGGCGCTGATCGCCTATACCCGGGCCCTGGATCGGGTGCTGCGCCTGAGCTTCGCGGTGATCCCCCACTACCACTCCGGCGAGACCCGATTGGCACTGTGGGACAAGTTCGGCCACCCGGATCCCTTCCCCCGCTATGGCAATGACTTCGCCGCCTGGTGGGTCGACCCGGAAAAGTCCGCCGAGATCACCCGCCGACAGCGTGGACGCTAGTTCGAGGAGAGACGCCCCATGGCCAGTTATGTCCTGCGCCGCCTGCTGTTGATGATTCCCACCCTGCTGGGCATCCTGCTGCTCAATTTCGTCATCGTCCAGGCCGCCCCGGGTGGGCCCATCGACCAGTTGATGGCGCGCTTCGAGGGCCTGGATGCCGGCGCCAGTACCCGCCTCGACATGGGCGGCGCCGAGATCGTTACCCGCGACGAGTCGCGGGGTTCCCGGGGCATCGATCCGCAATTCATCGAGCAACTGGAGGCCCAGTTCGGCTTCGACCGCCCCGCCCACGAACGCTTCTTCCAGCTGGTCGGCGACTATGCCCGCTTCGACTTCGGCGACAGCTTCTTCCGCGACCGACCGGTGGTGGAGCTGATCATCGAGCGCCTGCCGGTGTCGATCTCCCTCGGCCTCTGGTCGACCCTGCTGGTCTATCTGATCTCGATTCCGCTCGGCATCCGCAAGGCGCTGCGCCACGGCTCGCGCTTCGATCTCTGGAGCTCGTCGCTGGTGATTGTCGGCTACGCCATCCCCGGCTTCCTGTTCGCCATCCTGCTGATCGTGCTGTTCGCCGGCGGCAGCTACTGGGACCTCTTCCCGCTACGCGGCCTGACCTCCCCGGACTTCGATCAACTCTCCGCCTGGGGCAAGGTGGTGGACTACTTCTGGCACCTGGCGCTGCCGGTCACCGCCCTGACCATCGGCAGCTTCGCCACCCTGACCATGCTCACCAAGAACAGCTTCCTCGACGAGATCCACAAGCAGTACGTGCTGACCGCCCGGGCCAAGGGCGCCAGCGACCGCCAGGTGCTCTATGGCCATGTGTTCCGCAACGCCATGCTGATCATCATCGCCGGCCTGCCGGCGGCCCTGGTGGGCATCTTCTTTACCGGGTCGCTCTTGATCGAGGTGATCTTCTCCCTGGAGGGGCTCGGCCTGCTCGGCTTCGAGGCGGTGATGCAGCGCGACTACCCGGTGATCTTCGGCACCCTCTTCCTCTATACCCTGATCGGCCTGATCCTCAAGCTGATCTCCGATCTCACCTATGTGTGGGTGGACCCGCGCATCGACTTCGAGACAAGGGAGTCCTGAACCGATGGCCTTCTTCGACCTCTCGCCCATCGCCCGCCGCCGCCTGGCGGTGTTCCGCGGCAACCGCCGCGCCTGGTTCTCGCTGTGGCTGTTTACCGGCCTCTTCCTGGTCAGCCTGGCCGCCGAGCTGATCGCCAACGACAAGCCCCTGGTGATGCGCTACGACGGCCAGTGGTATGTACCGCTGCTGGTGGACTACCCGGAGACCGAGTTCGGCGGTTTCCTGCCCACCGGCACCGACTACCACGACCCCTTTATCCAGGCACGGATCGAGGCGCACGGCTGGGCCCTGTGGCCGCCGATCCCCTTCGCCTACCAGACCCTCGACATGCAGATGCGCCGCCCCTCGCCGGCCCCGCCGGACGCTCGCCACTGGCTGGGCACCGACGACCAGGGCCGCGACGTCCTGGCCCGGGTGATCTACGGTTTTCGCCTCTCGGTGGCCTTCGCCCTGGTGCTGACGGCCGGCTCCCTGGTGCTGGGGGTGGTGATCGGCGGCATCCAGGGCTACTTCGGCGGCAAGGTGGACCTCTTCGGCCAGCGCCTCACCGAGATCTGGTCGGGGCTGCCGATGCTCTTCCTGCTGATCATCCTGGCCAGCCTGGTGAAGCCCAATATCTGGTGGCTGCTGGGCATCATGCTGCTGTTCTCCTGGCTGGGCATCGTCGACGTGGTGCGCGCCGAATTCCTGCGCGCCCGCAACCTGGAGTATGTGCGCGCCGCCAAGGCCCTCGGCCTGCCCTCGCGGCTGGTGATGTGGCGTCATGTACTGCCCAACGCCATGGTCGCCACCCTCACCTTCGTGCCCTTCCTGTTCACCGGCGCCATCACCACCCTGACGGCGCTGGACTTCCTGGGCTTCGGCCTGCCGCCGGGCTCGCCGTCGCTGGGCGAGCTGGTGGCCCAGGGCAAGAACAACCTCCAGGCGCCCTGGCTCGGCATCACCGCCTTCGTCAGCCTGTCGCTGATGCTCTCGCTGCTGGTATTTATCGGCGAGGGGCTGCGCGACGCCTTCGACCCCCGTCACACGCCCCGGAGCGCCGACCATGCCTGATGCCGTCCTTCGCCTCGACAACCTGAGCATCCGTTTCGACGGCCAGCCGGTGGTGGAGAAGCTGAGCCTTAGCGTGGGGCGTGGCGAGACCCTGGCCCTGGTGGGCGAATCCGGCTCCGGCAAGTCGGTCTCGGCCCTCGGCGCCCTGGGCCTGCTGCCCGACAGCGCCCGGGTCGAGGGAGAACGCCGACTCGGCGACACCGACCTCGCGCGCCTCGCCCCCCGCCAGTGGCGGGGCGTTCGCGGTAGCCGCGTCGGGGTGATCTTCCAGGAGCCAATGACCTCGCTGAACCCGCTGCAGCGCATCGGCCGCCAGATCGGCGAGAGCCTGCGCCTGCACCAGGGCCTCTCCGGCGCCGCCGCCCGGAGCCGCGTCCTGGCGCTGCTCGCCCAGGTCAGATTGCCGGACCCCGAGCGACTGATCGACGCCTGGCCCCATCAGCTCTCCGGTGGCCAGCGCCAGCGGGTGATGATCGCCATGGCCATCGCCAACGAGCCGGAGCTGCTGATCGCCGACGAGCCCACCACGGCGCTCGACGTCACCGTCCAGCGGGAGATCCTGGCGCTGCTGGCGGAGCTGCGCGACCGCCACGGCATGGCCATGCTGTTTATCACCCATGACCTCAACCTGGTGCGTCGCCACGCCGACCGGGTCTGCGTGCTCTACCGGGGCCGGGAGCAGGAGTCGGGGCCGGTGGACCGGGTCTTCGCGGCCCCCCGCAGCGACTACACCCGGGCCCTGCTGGCCGCCGAGCCAGAGGGACGCCCGGCGCCCCCGCCCGGGGATGGCGTCCCCCTGCTAAGCGCCCGGGACCTGGCGGTGAGCTTCCAGCGCCCCAAGCGCCTCTTCAGCCGCCGCCCGCCCCCCTTCGAGGCGGTCAGGCCCCTGGACCTGAGCCTGGGTCGCGGCGAGACCCTGGGCATCGTCGGCGAGTCCGGCTCCGGCAAGACCACCCTGGCCCTGGCGCTGCTGCGCCTGACCGCGAGCTCAGGCGAGATCGACTTCGCCGGCGAACGCCTCGATCGCCTGCGCGGCGACGCCCTGCGCCGCCGCCGTCGACGCTTCCAGGTGGTCTTCCAGGACCCCTATGGGTCCCTCTCGCCCCGGCTGCCGGTGGCGGAGATCGTCAGCGAGGGGCTGCGCTTCCACCACCCGGCGCTCGATGAGAGCGAGGTGGCGGAGCGGGTCGCCACCGCGCTGGCCGAGGTGGGCCTGCCCGCCGACTGCGCCGCCCGTTACCCCCATGAATTTTCCGGCGGTCAGCGCCAGCGCATCAGTATCGCCCGGGCGCTGATCCTGGAGCCGGAACTGGTGGTGCTGGACGAGCCCACCTCGGCGCTGGATCGCACCGTGCAGAAGCAGCTGGTGGAGCTGCTCCGCGACCTCCAGGCCCGCCGCGGCCTCAGCTACCTCTTTATCAGCCACGACCTGGCGGTGGTCCGCGCCATGGCCCACCGGGTGATGGTGCTCAAGGAGGGCAAGGTGGTGGAGGCCGGCGACTGCGAGGCGGTGCTGAGCGCCCCGGAGAGCGACTACACCCGGGCCCTGGTGGCCGCCGCCGGCCTCGCCCGCTGACGCGCTGCGTTGCCCCGGACAGTTCCCCCTGGCTTCCTCGCCTGCCGGCGGGCGATACGGCTTCGCCGGGGAGATCGACAAGCATGGCAACAAGATAACGGTATAAATACACTATCTCGGCCCCAGCGTTGACCCAGCGAGGCATGATGCCCGACCCGCTGGGATATAGTGTCATGGAGAACCGCGGGGAAAGAATAATGAGAGCTTGGAGACATGGCCTGGGGTGGGCCCTGCTGCTGTGCCTGCTGTTGATCCCGGCCTGGGTCCAGGCCGCCCCACCCCGGGATCTGGCCAACGGCTGGGAGTATCGCTGGGGAGACTCGCCGCGACTGCCCGATGGCAGCCCGGCCTGGACGCGCCAGGCAGAAGACGACGCCTGGCAACCCATCGCCTTTCCCTCCAACCCGCCGGATCGTCAGGGGCGCCACCATGCCTGGTTCCGGATCACCCTGCCCGAGGGCAACTGGCGAGATCCGGTGCTCTATATCTACAGCATCGACCTGCTCGCCGAGTTCTATCTGGATGGCGAGCCGCTCTATCGTCATGGCAGCTTCGACGAGGCCGGCACCGGCCGCTTCGTCGGCTGGCCCTGGCATATGATCCCGCTGCCGAGGGAGGCCCTGGGGCGGGAGTTGCAGGTGCGCGTCTACTCCGATTACCTGGATATCGGCCTGTGGGGCGAAGTCCGGCTGATGGAGCGGGCCGACCTCTTCGGCTATCTGCTGCGCCACTCCGCCGGCGCGCTGATCGTCAGCGGACTCTGCCTGCTGCTGGCGCTGCTGGCGGGGGCCTTCGCGCTGATCCGCAGCGACCGCCGCAGCTTCGCCGCCATCGCCCTCTTCGGCCTGGCCGCCGGGGGGATGATCCTCGCCGAGTCCCAGGCCAGCCAGTTGCTGCTCGATACCCCGCTGCTCTGGGACTTCCTCGCCGCCGCCGGCTACTTCACCCTGCCCATCGCCATGGGCCTGCTGCTGGAGCGCTGGCTGGCCGGGACCCGTCCACGGCTGATCCGACGCCTCTGGCAGGCCCATCTGGGCTACCTGATCCTGGCCCTGGGCGCCAGCGGGCTGGGCTGGATCGACCTGGCCATCACCTTTCCGATCTTCGATGCCCTGCTGCTGGCCAGCCTGGTGACGCTGATGGGGGCGACCCTGCCCCACTGGCGACGCCTGGCGAGACGCCAGCAGGCGATCCTCGCCACCTGTGCCCTGTTCGGGCTGCTGCTGCTGGCAGACATGGCGGTGGCCCATGGCGTCCTGCCCTGGGGCCGGGTGCCGGTGGCCGCCGGCGCCCTGGCCTTCGTGCTGGCCATCGTGGCGATTTGCCTGCTCGACTATGCCCGCACCCAGCGCGACCTGGAGCGGCTCAATCGCCACCTGGAAAACGAGGTGGCCGAACGCACCCGACAACTGCAAGCCCTGGTGGCGCGGCTGGAGACCGATTCCCGCACCGACCCCCTGACCGGGCTGGCGAATCGGCGCCACTTCGAGGAGCGCCTCGCGGAGGAGGCGAGCCGGGCGCGGCGACATGGCACGCCCCTGGCCCTGGTGATGATCGATATCGATCACTTCAAGGCGGTCAACGACCGTCATGGCCACGAGGCCGGCGACCGAGTGCTGGAGGGGGTGGCCGATGGCCTACGCCAACATTTCCGCGACGGCGACCTGGTGTGCCGCCTGGGTGGCGAGGAGTTCGTGCTGCTACTGCCCCATGCCGACGCCGAGGGCGCCCGGGCACGCCTGGAGGGACTGATGACGGCCCTGCCCGGGCGGGTCTACTGGCACCAGGGGCAGTTGCTGGGGCCGATCAGCGTCTCCTGCGGGATCGCCGCCTACCCGAGCCATACCCAGGACCCCATGGCGCTGGTCGGGTTGGCCGACCAGGCGCTATACGCCGCCAAGCAGGGCGGCCGCGCCCGGGCCGAGATCTACGGCTAGGCGAGCGGCCGCAGCGCCTGGCAGAGCGCTTAGAACAGCGCGATCTCCGCCTCGCTGAGTTCCCGCCACTCGCCGGGGGCCAGCCCCTCCAGGTTCAGCTCGCCGATCGCCTCGCGATGCAGCGCCTCCACATGGTTGCCCACGGCGGCAAACATGCGCTTGACCTGATGGTACTTGCCCTCATAGAGGGTCAGCTCGGCGACCCGGGGCTCGCGCATCTTCAGCTCGGCGGGGCGGGTGGGCTTCTCCTCGCCATCGAGGAGGACACCCTCGGCGAAACGCTCGACCACCGCCGCCAGGGCCTCGCCTTCCAGCGCTTCGGCCAGGCTGACCCGATAGACCTTGCCGCAGCGCCGCGCCGGCGAGGTGACCCGGTGCTGCCACTGGCCGTCGTCGCTGAGCAGCACCAGCCCGGTGGTGTCCACGTCCAGGCGCCCCACCGCCTGCAGCCGCTCCGCCTTGGGCAGCTCGATCAGGTCCGTGACCAGCGGATAGAGGCCACGCCGGGCGCTGCACTCCACCCCGGCGGGCTTGTTGAGCATCACGTAGCGCAGCCCCACCAGGGCCAGGGGCCGGCCCAGCCAGCTGACCTTGTCCGCCTCGTCGAGCTGGGTGGCGGCACCGCGCACCACCTCGCCATTGACGCTGACCTCGCCGCGCTTGAGGGCGCGCTTGGCCAGGCTGCGGGTCAGTTCGGTGGTTTCGCAGAGAAAACGATCCAGACGCATCAGCGGGGCGCCTCCAGGGAGAGGGTAAAGTCGTCGGCATCCTGCCAGGCGGGAAACTTGTCGCGGAACTCGCGCAGGGCCTCCCGGGAGAGGGTGCCGGTGGCGATAAAGGGTTCGTCACGGGGCCGGTCGATCAGCGCCTCGCCCTTGAAGTCGACCAGCAGGGAGTCACCGGCATAGGCCAGCCCCTTGGCGTCCTCGCCGACCCGGTTGACGCCGATCACGTAGCAGAGATTCTCGATGGCCCGGGCCTGGAGCAGGGTGCGCCAGGGGTGGCGCCGCGGCGCCGGCCAGTTGGCCACGCACAGCAGGGCATCATACTCGAAGTGCACGCTCTCGGTGGGCTGCTGGCGCAGCCAGACCGGGAAGCGCAGGTCATAGCAGACGCTGAGCAGCAGCCGGAAGCCCTTGAGCTCGACGATCACCCGCTCGTCGCCCATCCCATAGCGCTCGTGCTCGCCGGCCATGCGGAAGAGGTGGCGCTTGTCGTAGGGGGTGACCTCGCCCTCGGGGGTCACCCACAGCAGGCGGTTGTAGTACTGGCCGCCCTCGACGATGGCCACGCTGCCGGTGATCACGCAGCCCCGTTGCCGGGCCTGTGCCTGCAGCCAGGCCAGGGTGCGGCTCTCGGCCATGGGCTCGGCCATCTCCCGGGAATTCATGGTAAAGCCGGTGGCGAACATCTCCGGCAGCACGATCAGGTCGGTCTGTTCGCCCCCCAGCTCGCCCAGGGCCTCCTCCAGCCGGCGGCAGTTCTCCGCCGGATCCTCCCAGCGCAGGTCGCACTGCACCAGGCTCACACGCAGCTCGCTCACGCTTGGCTCCTCGATTGGTCACTATGCCGGATAGGCTACCCGCTGAAGCCGCCGACGCCCAGCGCCGACTATGCCAGGAGCCTGCCGGACGTAACGCTGATCTACTGCAAAACCCGGGCTTTCGGCCAATTTCATTCGATCCAATTCGTTAAATAGCGCGCTATTCGCCTCATCCGATCGATAAACTTGTCTCGAAATCCGCCTTTCTCGCGACGATCGGTCAAATCCGGCAGACTCCTAGATTGGCAGTTTTTAATAGCGAGATAATCATGAGCCAGGAAGTGGAACAGCGGGTGGAACAGCAGAGCCAGGCACGAGACGCCCGGGCCGGGGTCGGTTTCGGCCTGGCCGCCTACCTGATGTGGGGCTGTTTCCCGCTCTTCTTCGCGCTCTTCGAGGGGGTGCCGGCCTGGGAGATCCTGATCCACCGGGTACTCTGGTCGTGCTTCTTCCTGGTCGGCCTGGTCAGCCTGCTGGGGCGCTGGGCACCGATCCGCGCGGCCCTGGCCGAGCCGCGGCGCCTGGGGCGCGTGCTGGGCTGTGCCGTGCTGATCGCCATCAACTGGGGGCTCTATATCTACGCGGTGGAGAGCCGTCAGGTACTCCAGGCGAGCCTCGGCTACTTTATGACGCCGCTGGTCAATGTGGCGCTCGGCCTGCTGGTGCTGCGGGAGTCGATGGCGCGCCTGCAGGGCGCCGCGGTGGCCCTGGCGGTGGCGGCCATCGCCCTGCAGTTGCTGCTGCTGGGCGAGCTGCCCTGGATCAGCCTGACCCTGGCGCTGAGCTTCGGCACCTATGGCCTGCTGCGCAAGCAGGTGCCCCTGGACGGCCTCTCCGGGCTCTTCGTCGAGACCCTGCTGTTGCTGCCCCTGGGGCTGCTGGCGCTGGCCTGGCTGAGTGCCAGCGGGGCATCCCACTTCGGCGAGGCCGCCAAGGTCAGCGCCCTGCTGATCGCCAGCGGCGTGATCACCGCCCTGCCCCTGCTGGCCTTCGCCGGCGCCGCGAGGCGCCTGCGCCTGAGCACCCTGGGCTTCTTGATGTACCTCAACCCCAGCGTGCAGTTCGCCATCGCCCTGCTGGTGTTCCGCGAGCCCCTGTCGGCGGTGCAACTGACCACCTTTATGCTGATCTGGGTGGGCCTGGCCCTCTACTCCTTCGCCGCCTGGCAGACGCATCGCCGCCAGCCCCACCCCGGGGCCTGACCGCTGACTCCGACTCCTTCGCCGCCTGGCAGACGCATCGCCGCCAGCCCCACCCCGGGGCCTGACCGCTGACTCCGACTCCTTCGCCGCCGGACAGACGCATCGCCGCCATCGGGTCCCCGGCGCGAAGGCCTACCCAGGCGATGCAACCGGCACCGCCTCAGGACCCGGCGTCCCCGCCGGGCCTGGCAAGGCCGCCCCCGGCGCGGCGTCGGCGTGCCGGGGCCGCTCGGGTGCCGTGGTCCCTACGCCCTCCGGGGCATAGCCGATACGCAGGCCGCCCCAGTGCCGGCCCTTGACCCGAATCGGCACCGAGAGATCATGCATCACCTCGCCGGTGTCGCGCTTGTAGGTCTGCACCAGCAGGGGCTCCTGATGCGCCCCGCAGCGCCGCCCGGTGGGGTCATCGAAGATGCGCTTGCTGCGGCAGTACTTGAGGTCATGGGCACGGTCGCCGGTGGGGGCACGACTCACCGCCCGATTATGGGTTGGCACATAGCCACGCCGGTCGCAGGCGATGGCATAGGCCACGCCGAGTCGCTCGAGCAGGGGTTCCTGGATCGCCGGCAGATGGCGGTCGGTGTAGGCATCGAAGGCGCTGCGGTAGAGCGGTGGATCGGTATCGAGGATCGCCTCATAGCGGGGCTCGAAGAGGCTCGCCTCCTCGAGCTCACCCTGATCGATACCGGCCTCGAGCAGCCGCCCGATGCGCCGTGCCGTCTCCCGGGCCGCGGCATAGACCTGCTGGTGACGCCCCGCCAGGCGCTGCTGGGCCAGGGCCCCGTCGATGCCCTCCGCCGCCGTCAGCAGGGCATGGGCCTGGGCGGCCAGGTCATGCATATCGGCCTTGCCTCGGCGGGTCGCCTCGGCCAGTGCGCCGATCCCCTCGGTGACCTGGCGGGCATGCTCCTGGGTCTCGGCCATGGCCGAGGCGGTAGCGCCCACCGACGCCTCGACCTTATCCAGGTCCCCGGTCATCTCGACCAGGTGGCCGCCCACCTGGGACACCTGGTCGGCGCGCTCGCCGACCCGACGCATCAGGTGGCCCAGGGTATCCACCACCCGTTCGCTGCTGTCGCCGATATCCCCCACCAGGGCCTCCACATGGCGGGTGGCCTCGGCGGTGCGTCCGGCCAACGACCGTACCTCCCCGGCCACCACCGCGAAGCCGCGCCCCTGCTCACCGGCCCGAGCCGCCTCGATGGAGGCATTCAGCGACAGCAGGTTGGTCTGCTCGGCGATGGCGTCGATCATGGCGGTGACCTGGCGGATGCCCTCGGCCTTCTCGCCCAATGCCGCGAGCAGCTCGAGGGCCTGCTCGGAGCGGCCGGCCAGGGCCTGCATCTCCTCGATCACCTGGGTCAGGGCGTCTCGTCCCTGATGGCCCAACGCCCGGGAGCGACCGGCCAGGGTCGCCGCCTGGGCGGCATCTTCCGCGACCCGTGCCACCGCCGCGTTGATCGATGTCATCCGCGACACCGCCTCCTGCATGGCACCCTCCTGTTGTGCCAGCCGACCATCCAGGCGATCGGCATGGTGGGAGACCTCCGCCGAGGCGATGGCGGTCTGGCTGGCCCGCCCCAGCAGCCCCTGGGCCATGCGACGCAGGGAGAAGTAGTCGCGGCTGGGTGCCCAGGCGCCACGAGCCCCGCTCCCCGTCAGCGCCTCGCCCCGGGTACGGTAGATACGCCAGGGCCCCCAGAGCCCCAGGCCGAGCCCCAGCAGCAAACCGGCCGATGCGGCCAACGCGATCATCGCCATCCGTCTTCCCCGTTATTGTTGCTTTGCCGGCAGCATACCGGGAAGCCCGCCCCCGGGAAGTGGGACTTTGGCGGCACGACCAAGGGCGTACTCAAGCCGTCCCGGCAATGACCGATAACTCCTTTTTGGCCCGCGCGTTTCACCTGGTGCCACATGCCCCTCTCGCCGCGGCCACTTTTCGTTTAGGCTGTAGGGCCGCTTTCCCGCAAGACGAGACCGGATGCTCAAGCGCTACCTGCCGATCCTCACCTGGCTGCCTCACTATAACCGCCGCCTCTGCGCCGCGGACCTGCTGGCCGGGGTGATCGTCACCATCATGGTGATTCCCCAGTCGCTGGCCTATGCGATCCTCGCCGGCCTGCCGGCGGTGGTGGGCCTCTATGCCAGCATCCTGCCACTGCTGGCCTATACCCTGCTGGGCACCAGCCGTACCCTGGCGGTGGGTCCGGTGGCCATCGTCGCGCTGATGACCGGTGCCGCCCTGGCCGGGGTGGCCGCCCCCGGCACCCCGGAATACCTCCAGGCGGCCCTGGTGCTGTCACTGCTCTCGGGGCTGATGCTGGTGGCCATGGGCCTGGCCCGCCTGGGATTCCTGGCCAACTTCCTCAGTCACCCGGTGATCTCGGGCTTCCTGAGCGCCTCGGGCCTGCTGATCGCCGCCGGCCAGGCGGGGCACCTGCTGGGCATCGAGGGCGGCGGCTATACCCTGGTGGCGCAGTTGCTGACCCTGGCCGGCAACCTCGGCCAGGTCCACTGGCCGACCCTGGCCCTCGGCGGCGGCAGCCTGGCCTTCCTGGTGGCGGTGCGTCGCCACGGCAAGGCGACCCTGGGGCGCCTCGGCCTGCCCGCCAACCTGGCGGGGCTACTGACCCGCAGCGGCCCGGTGCTGGCGGTGGTGGTGACCACCCTGGTGACCTGGCGCCTCGGCCTTGACCAGGCCGGGGTGGCGGTGATCGGCGAGATCCCCCGGGGCCTGCCGCCCCTGACCCTGCCCAGTTTCGACAGCGGACTCTGGCGGGCCCTGCTGGTACCGGCCCTGCTGATCAGCGTGGTGGGCTTCGTGGAGTCGGTCTCCATGGCCCAGATGCTGGCCGCCAAGCGCCGCGAGCGGCTCTCCCCCAACCAGGAATTGCTGGGCCTGGGCGGCGCCAATCTCACCGCCGCCTTCTCCGCCGGCATGCCGGTGACCGGGGGCCTGTCGCGCACCGTGATCAACTATGATGCCGGGGCCCAGACCCCCATGGCCGGCGTCTTCGCCGCCCTCGGCATCGGCCTGGTGACCCTGGCCCTGACCCCCTGGCTCTACTACTTGCCCATCGCCACCCTGGCCGCCACCATCACCGTGGCCATCCTTACCCTGGTGGATATCCCCATGCTGCGCCAGACCTGGCGCTACTCCCGCGGCGACTTCGCCGCCATGGCGGTGACCATCCTGCTGACCCTGGTGGAGGGCGTGGAGCTGGGTATCCTCGCCGGGGTGACCCTCTCCATCGG
Organism: Halomonas sp. H5; assembly: GCF_050613175.1. Taxonomy (GTDB): domain Bacteria; phylum Pseudomonadota; class Gammaproteobacteria; order Pseudomonadales; family Halomonadaceae; genus Bisbaumannia; species Bisbaumannia salifodinae. The sequence goes on along the minus strand of NZ_CP192510.1, from coordinate 2,026,355 downwards.
CCTCTTCCTCTACCGCACCAGCCGTCCCCACTGCGCCCTGGTGGGCCGGGTCCCGGGCACCGAACATTTCCGCAACCCCGAGCGCCACGAGGTGGAAACCCTCAGTCATGTGGCCTTCCTGCGGGTCGACGAGAGCCTCTACTTCGCCAATGCCCGTTACCTGGAGGACACCGTGCTGGAGCTGGTGGCGGCGCATCCCGGCGTCGAGCATGTGGTGCTGATCTGCTCGGCGGTCAACCTGATCGACGCCTCGGCGCTGGAGAGCCTGGATGCCATCAACGCCCGCCTCAAGGAAGCCGAGGTCACCCTGCACCTGGCCGAGGTCAAGGGGCCGGTGATGGACCGTCTCAAGCACAGCGACTTCCTCGATGCGCTCGGCGGCCGCGTCTTCCTCAGCACCTACGCCGCCTGGAGCGAGCTCAAGCATCGCTCGCCCTCTCCCGACGAGGCCGCCACCGGCTAAGCCGGCGACGGCTCCTGGGCTGGATCATTAGCGCCACCCTGTGTTTCCAGACGCCCCTGCCCCTGGGGCCAATACGACGATGCCGCCCCTGGGGGCGGCATCTGGCTCAATGGACAAGCGGTTTACTGCGAGTCGCCCTCACGGGGCCGCAACACCTTGGGATTGGAGTTGCCCCAGACGGTATACACATCCGCCAGCAGGGTGCCGTTAAGGGCCTCCAGCTCCTCGATGGTGATGCGCCCCTCCCCCTGGACGCCATAGAGCACCACCTCGTCGCCGGCGCCGACCCCGGGCAGGTCGGTGACATCCACCATGGTGGTGTTCATCGAGACCTTGCCCAGCACCGGCACCCGCTCGCCGTTGATCAGCACATGGGCGGCATCGGTAAAGACCCGGCGATAGCCATCGGAGTAGCCCACCGGCAGGTTGGCCAGCAGGCTGTCGCGCTCCAGCACCCGCAGGTTGTCGTAGCCGACACCGCTGCCCGCCGCATAGTCGTTGACCGAGGCGACCCGGGTGCGGAAGGACATCACCGGCTCGAACTGCGGATAATGCGGCAGATCGCCATAGAGCAGGCCGCCGGGGCGCACCATATCGAGCCGTGCCTCCGGCACCTCCATGGTGGTAAAGGAGTTGGCAGCGTGCAGGATCAGGGCATCGCGATCGAGGCCGGCGGTCTCGATCAGCCAGTCGCTCTGCTCGTGAAAGGCCGCCAGCCCCTGGCGCACGAAGTCGACCTCCTCGAAGGCGAAGTGGGTCATGATCCCCGCCAGCTCCAGCCGCGGCAACGCCAGCAGCTCCAGCGCCTCCTGGCGCCCGGCGTCGCCGTCCAGGGCCAGGCCATTGCGCCCCATGCCGCCGGCATTGAGCCCCAGGTGGTAGCGCAGGGTCACCCCCGCCTCGGCGGCCGCCTCCGACGCTTGCCGCGCCGCCGCGATATCGCCGAACAGCTCTTCCATCTCATAGTCGAAGGCGCCGCGCACCTCCTCGGGGGTGGCGCTGCGCACCCGCATCAGGCGCCCCTCGAAGCCGCCGGCCCGCACCACCCGGGCCTCCTCGTTGCTGGCCACGCCGATGCAGGGAATCCCCAGGGCGATCACCGAGGGCATCAGGTTGGCGATGCCGTGACCATAGGCGTCCGCCTTCATGATGGCGCACAGCTCCGACTCGCCGTCGAGCAGTTGCTGGACCCCGCGCACGTTGCCCTCGAAGGCGGCCTGGGAGATCTCGACCCAGGCATTGGCGCTCTGGTGTTCGGGACTGCCGACCAGCAGGGGCCGGTCGTCGAGCAGCGGCGCGGCCTGGGTGGTACCGGAGAGGGCGGTGACGATGGCCGCCGCCAGCAGGGTGGGCGTCAATTTCATCTTCGCTTCCTTGAGTGATTGGGGTTGTTATGGCATCCCGCCCCCACCCTAGCCCTGCCCCGCCCGGCTCACGAGGGACGATGACGCCTCGATACAAGAAACTGCGAATTAATAAAAAAACCCACGCATCAGCGTGGGCAAAATGGCTACCGGGCACCGGGCCACGGCAAGACCGAGAGTCATATAAGAGGCGGGAGACGATGATCTCCCTCACCAGGGCATCAGGCCACCTGCGCCTGAACCTTTTCGACGATATGGGCGCCGATGGGAATCGCCGAGGTCGCCGCCGGAGACGGCGCATTGCAGACATTGATAGTGCGCCTGGTGTTGACGAAGAGGAAGTCGTCCACCAGCTTGCCATCCTTGGAGACCGCCTGGGCCCGCACCCCGGCGGGATAGGCACCGAGATCGGCCTTGGAAATGCTCGGGCAGTACTTGCGCACCTCCTCCAGGTAACCGCCCTTGAACAGGGAGTTCTTCATCTCGTGGAGGCCCGGCTTGAGGTTCGCCTTGAGCACCTTGAGGATCCCCGGATTGGTGAACATCCTGGCCATATCGCCCACCGAGATATCCGTCTTGCGGTAGCCCTCGCGCTTGAACGCCAGCACCGCATTGGGGCCGACGGTCACGGTGCCGTCGATCATGCGGGTCAGGTGCACGCCGAGAAACGGCATGGAGGGATCGGGAATCGGATAGATCAGGTGGTTGACGATCCGGTTGTGTTTCTCCGGCAGCAGATAGTACTCGCCGCGGAAGGGGCAGATGGTAAAGCCGGGGTCGAGGCCCAGCATGCGCACCACCCGATCGGCCATCAGCCCCGAGCAGGAGAGCAGATACCGGCTGGTAACATCGCCCTGGCGGGTCTTGACCACCACCTCCTGGGCACGCTCCTCCAGGCCGGTCACCTCGGTGGCATAGCGAATCTCGCCGCCCAGGCGCTGGAACTCGCCGGCCATGGCCTCGGTGACCCGGGCATAATTGACGATGCCGCTGGAGGGCACGAAGATCCCGCCCACGCCGGTGATATTGGGCTCGCGCTCCTTGAGCTCGGCACCCGACAACCAGTGACGCTCCAGGCCGTTGGCCTCGGTGCGCTCCCACAGCGCCTGCATGCGCTGCATCTCGACATCATTGGTGGCCACCAGCAGCTTGCCGCATTCGTCATAGGCGATGCCGTGGGTGTCGCAGAACGCCTTGGTGGCGCGATTGCCCTCCAGGCAGAAGCGCGCCTTGAGGCTGCCCGGGGTGTAATAGACCCCGGCATGAATCACGCCGCTGTTATGGCCGGTCTGGTGGTGGGCCGGGCCCGACTCCTTCTCCACCAGGAGCATCTTGCGATCGGGATAGGTCCGGATCAGCTGCATGGCGGTGGACATGCCGATGATGCCGCCGCCGATAATAATAAAGTCGTACACCGCAGGCCTCGTCGTCTCGTCGGGGGCGCGTTCCTCCTGCACCGGGAGGAACGTCAATACCAAGGCCGCGCCTCGGCGCGGCCCCGGAAAGTCTACTTACTTCTGGCGCGGATTACGCAATGTCTTGGCGTGGGTGAAGTAGCCACGCTGGCGCATCAGCTCGCGGCGCAGGTCGGGGTGCGGGGTAAAACGATCGCGACCATGCAGCCAGAAATGGTTGTTGATCAGCAGGAAACTCCCCACCGGATTGGGCACCGAGAGGATCGCCGGGCTGGTCTCCAGGGACTCGGAGAGGTCGGTGAGCCAGTTGCCCTCCTCGAAGTCCTTGGGCTGCACGAACTGATCGATATAGGCCATGATCGGGCGGCCATCACGATCCACGTCGAAGACCGCATGGTAGATGTCCTTGGCGACGTTCTTGCTGGGCGGCACGCTCCAGCGCATCTCGCGACGGGCCATGGGATGGCCGTAGAAGCGCTCCAGGTCGGCCCAGTCGTCCAGGTGCAGCAGCAGGGAGTTGCCGCCTTCCATGTTCTGCTCGTCGATCTTCATCATCAGCACATAGTCGGTGTCCTGCTCGACGAAGGTGCCATCGTTGTGCAGCTCCATCACCCGGTGCGGCTGTCGCAGGTAGCTGTCGGAGTTGTCGACGTTCTTGACCACGAAGCGGGCATAGTACTGGCCGCTCATGGCGTCATAGTTGGAGCGCCCCATCAGGTGAGCGACGGCGGTGGCCACCTTGACCATCTCCTCGGCCTGGGCCACGTCATCGAGGCCCTCGGGGGTCACCTGCAGGCCACCGGTGGCGCGATCCACCAGGGTGTTGATCAGCACCGGCTGCAGGGTATTGCCGCACAGGTCGTCGAGGACCTTGGCGACCCGGAAGCGCAGCATCGACTTGTACTCCAGCGCCTGCACCGGGGTATCGGCCACGGCGGCCAGGAAGGCCTCGACCACCTCACGGGAGAGGGTCAGGTCGAGCAGGCGCGGCGAGTGGCGGCTCGGCTCCAGGGTGAAGCCCTGGATGGCCTCGGGCAGCGGCGTGGCGACGGCGGGAAGCTGAGTCAAGACGGTCATGGTTGGCTCCTGGCTGGCGTAGTGGGTACCCCTGGGAGGCGCACCCTTAGTGACGACACAACATAAAAATATCTACATTTTTAATTTCCGTCAACCATGAGTCCTAAGATAGGTATTATGTGATCGTCTATCCCATTAGGTGGCTCATCGATGTATTGGGTATCATGCCGACAAGAAAAGGAGTGAACCCATGGATACCCCCCCTCGGCAGAATCAGGGCATCAGCGCCTACACCTGGCTCAAGAAAGACATTATTCGCGGCGTCTTCCCCCCCGGCGAGAAGCTGCTGATGAGCCATCTCAAGGAGCGCTACGAGCTGGGGGTCGGCCCGCTCCGCGAGGCCCTGTCCCAACTGGTGGCGGAACGCATGGTGGTGGCCATCAGCCAGCGCGGCTACCGGGTCGCCACCATGTCCCTGGCGGAGTTGAATGACCTCTATGACGCCCGCTCGCAGCTGGAGGGGCTCTTGCTGCGCCTGGCCATCGAGCGCGGCGACGACGACTGGGAGGCGGAGATCCTCGCCCATGCCCACACCCTCTCCAAGGTGGTGGAGGTGAATGGCCCGGATGAGGTGCTGGATATCTGGGATGCCCGCCACAAGGCCTTCCACCAGGCGATCGTCTCGGGCTGCGGCTCCGTGCACCTGCTGCGGGTGCGCGAGAGCCTCTTCGACCAGGCGGAGCGTTATCGCCACCTGTGGCTGCGGGAGACGGTCTTCTCGGAGGCGGCCCTGGCCACCAAGCGCGAGGAACATGCGGCCCTGGTGGAGGTGATCCTCAATCGGGACAGTCCGCGCGCCTGCGCCATGATGCGCGAGCACCTGATGACGCCGGTGCCGATCATCGCCGGGGTACTGGAGCGCCGCGGCCTGCTCTAGGTATGATCTCTCGGTAGGTTGTTCATACGGAGCCTACCCGGAACCACAAGGCCCGCGGCAATCGCCGCGGGCCTTGTGGTTGGCGGGAAGGGCCGGCTAACTGGCGAGCTTCAACCCCACCAGGCCGGCCAGTACCAGCACCAGGCTGACCAGGCGCAGCGGGCTGGCACTGTCGCCATAGATCAGCATGCCCAGCACCACCGTGCCCAGGGCGCCGATGCCCACCCAGATGGCGTAGGCGGTGCCCACCGGCAATACCTTCATGGCCTGGGCGAGCAGATAGAAGCTGGCCAGCATGGTGACCAGGGTAAAGAGACTCGGCCAGAGCCGGGTAAAGCCCTGCGAGGCCTTGAGCCCCAGGGCCCAGGCGACCTCGAGCAGGCCGGCGACGACGAGCAGGATCCAGGCGGTGGTCATGGGAGTGACTCCGGGTCGGTCGGGGCCGTCCCCGGTGAGTGTGATAACGACGGGTCGTCCCGCCGCGGCAGCAAGCCTAGCAAAGGGGCCGGCCCGGTCAAGTCATTACCGGCCTAATCCAGTTGGCTAATACAGTTGCCTTGCTAGGGGCGCTGGGGACAGGTCGGAGCGGGGGTTTTTTGCCAGGGGTGAGGAGCACGGCTCCGAACGGGCTGACCATGGATGGCCAGCCCCGGTCCTGCAAGCGGAGCAGGATGCATGAGCGCAGCAGGGCAAAAGTAGCGCCCAGGGACGGGTTTACCGCGCCCCGCGCAGGCCTGTCCCCAGGGCAGCCCCGGGCCTACAGAAGTGGATAAAGTTGACGCACCTACTCGAACTCCCGGCGCCAGCGCACGAACTCGTTATGGGCGGCTTCTCGGCCCTGGGGCCTGAGCCAGAGCCGCTGTCCGGGCTGACACTGGGCCAGGCGCGCACAGGCCAGGGGCGTCAGGCTGCCCAGGCGCGGATAGCCGCCAATGGTCTGGCGATCGTTGAGCAGCACGATGGGCTGGCCATCCGGCGGCACCTGCACCGCCCCCAGGCCGATGCCCTCCGAGACCAGGGAGTCGATGGCGCACTCGAGCCGCGGGCCGGTCAGGCGCACCCCCATGCGGTCGGCGCGGGCATCGACCCGCCAGGGGTGGTGAAAGGCGGCGAACAGGCTCGAACCACGAAAGGCCGCGATCTGGGCGCCGGGGATCAGCGCCAGCCGGGGCTCGGCGGCATAGTCGGGACGCACCGCCGGCGGCGCCTCCTCGGGCCCCGAGGGTTGCCCCGCGGCTCGGAAGGCCAGCGTATCGCCTGACGCCAGCGCCCTGCCCTCGCCGCGATGGCCGCCCAGGCCCTCGCGCACCACGCAGGCCAGGCTGCCCAGCTCCGGCTCGGCGAGAAAGCCGCCGGCCACCGCCAGATAGGCCCTGAGCCCATTCCGGGGCGTGGCGAAGGCGAGGCACTGACCGGCGCCCAGGCGAAACCGCCGCCAGGGCACCAGGGGCTCGCCATCGAGGGTCGCGCCCAGGTCCGCCCCGGCCAGGGCCAGCCAGGCGTCCCGCTCCGCCACCAGGGTCAGCCCGCCCAGGGTGACCTCCAGGGCGGCGGTGCCCCAGGGGTTGTCCACCAGGCGATTGGCCCAGGCCCAGGCATGCGGGTCCGCCGGTCCCCCTTGGGTCACGCCCAGGCGACGCACGCCGAAGCGCCCGGCATCCTGAAGCAGCGCCAAAGGCCCGGCTTGCTCCACCCGCAGACTCGCCAATTCGCTCATGCGCCCTCCTCCGCCATGGGGGTGGGGTCGCCGCCCAGTTCGATAAAGGTCTCGCGGTCCACCGCCTCGAAGCGCACCCGGTCGCCCACCGCCAGCAGGCTGTAGCCTTGCCGATGGCGGTCGAAGAGCGCCACCGGGGTGCGCCCCAGCAGGTTCCAGCCCCCGGGGGATGCCGCGGGATAGGCCGCGGTCTGACGCCCCGCCACCGCCACGCTGCCCGCCGGTACCCGGCGCCGCGGGGTGGCCAGGCGCGACGCCTCGAGGCTCGTCGGCAGCCGCCCCATAAAGGCGAAACCGGGGGCGAAGCCCAGGGCGAAGACCCGATACTCCGCCTGGGTATGGGCGCGGATCACGGCGGCGATATCGCCGGCGAAGCCCGCGGCCAGGCGCTTAAGCTCCGGTCCCACGCTCTCGTCATACCAGACCGGCAGACGCTTGAGCGGCGCCGACTCGGCGCCACTCTCCCTGGGCCTCAGCTCGGCGAGGATGGCCAGCAGGCGGCGGCGCGCCTCGCCGCCATCCAGGCGCAGCGGATCGAAACACACCAGTAGGGTGGTATAGGAGGGCACCAGGTCGACCAGGGCCTCGCCGAGGCTCGCCTCGCAGGCCGCCATCAGGGCCTCCAGCCAGGCCAGGTTGGCCTCGTCGATCTCGTCGAAGAGGCGCACCAGCCAGCCGTCCAGGCCCGCCGACTCCAGGCGCGGATTGGGGCGACTCATAGGGCGGCTCATAAGGAGTTCAGGGCCTGGCGAATGGCCACCACGGCGGCGATGGACTCGGGGTTGTCACCATGCACGCAGAGGGTCTCGGCCTCGAGCACCAGCTCACTGCCGTCACTGGCGGTCAACGGCTCGCCCCGGGCGATGCGGCTGGCCTGATCGACGATAAGCGCCGGGTCATGATGCACGGCGCCGGGCTCGCGGCGCGATACCAGGCGCCCCTCGCCGTCGTAGGCGCGATCGGCGAAGGCCTCGAACCACAGGGTCAGGCCGTGGCTCTCGGCCAGGCGCCGGGCCGGGGCGTTGTCGCGGGTGGCCATCACCATCAAGGGCAGCTTGGGGTCATAGGCCGCCACCGCCCGCATCACCGCCTCGAGAATCGCGGGGTCACGCATCATGTCGTTATAGAGGGCGCCATGGGGCTTCACATAGCCCACCCGGGTGCCTTCGGCGCGACAGATCCCCGCCAGGGCGCCCAGTTGATAGAGCAGCAGGTTCTCCACCTCCTCGGGACGGCAGGCAAGCGAGCGCCGCCCGAAGCCCACCAGGTCCGGATAGGCGGGATGCGCCCCGACGGTGACGCCATGGGCCACCGCCAGGGCCACGGTGCGGCGCATGGTATCCGGGTCGGAGGCGTGAAAGCCGCAGGCCACATTGGCCAGGTCGACATGGGGCATCAGCTCGCTATCGCGGCCCATCACCCAGGGCCCCAGGCTTTCGCCCATATCGGCGTTGAGTCGTAATCGGGTCATGTCCAGGCTCCTCCATCGTGGCGACGGCATCGTTGCGTCTTGAAGATAATTTATCGATAAATTCACATCATTTCATCATCAAATAGTCGTAAAAACGTTGACGCATCATCTTCCCGAGACCTAACCTCCCATCACACCAGCGGCTAAGCTGCGACTGTGAACCCCGGCGCCCCGGCGACCGATACAACAATAGCGACCCAACCACGAGGAAGATTCGATGAAGACCCGTCTACTGGCAGGGCTCACCTCCACCGCCCTGGGCCTCGGCCTCACTACCCTCGGCACCGGCGCCCAGGCCGCCACTCAATGGGACATGCCCACCCCCTATGGCGATCGCACCTTCCATACCGTCAATATTCGCGAATTCGCCGACGAGGTGCGCGAGCGCACCGACGGCGAGCTGGATATCACCGTTCATTCCAACGGCTCGCTGATCGGCCACCCCGAGATCAAGAACTCGGTACGCCGCGGTATCGTGCCCATGGGCGAACTGATCATGTCGCGGCTGGCCAACGAGAATCCCATCTACGAGGTCGACTCGGTGCCCTACCTGGCGGCCAACTACGAGGACGCCTGGACCCTGTGGGAGGCCTCCCGGGAGATCATCGCCGAGGAGTTGGCCAATCAGCGCCTGCGCCTGCTGTTCGCGGTGCCCTGGCCGCCCCAGGGGATCTTCACCCAGCGGGCCATCGAGTCGCCGGATGACCTGCGCAACCTCAGCATGCGTGCCTACAACACCGCCAGCGAGCGCCTCGCCCAGCTGACCGGCGCCGTGCCCACCCAGGTGGAGGTGCCGGATATCCCCACCGCCTTCAGCACCGGCCGGGTCGAGGCCATGGTCACCTCGCCGGCCACCGGCGCCGACACCAAGGCCTGGGACTACCTGAGCCACTTCAACCACGCCCAGTTGTGGCTGCCCAAGAACATGGTGATCGTCAACGAACAGGCCTTCTCGCGCCTCGACGAGGCCACCCGGGAGGCGCTGCTCGAGGCCGCCGCCGAGGCCGAGCGCCGCGGCTGGGAGATGAGCCGCCGGGAGACCGAGGAGGCCCTGGCCGTGCTCGCCGAGAACGGCATCCAGATCAGCGAGCCCAGCGCCGAGCTCACCGAACTGCTCGAACAGATCGGCGCCACCATGACCGACGAGTGGGTCGAGCGCGCCGGCGACCCGGGCGCCGCCATCCTCGGCAACTACCTCAACGCTCGCTAGCGGGGTTCCGGGCCCCGCGGGGCCCGGCTTGCCTTTGCCGCCTCATCACGGTGACTCCCATGCACTTTCGACTCCGTTCCCTCTATACCCTGGGGGGCTACCTGGCCGCCGCCTGCCTGTGTCTGATCTGTGGCCTGATCACCGCCCAGATCCTCGGCCGCATCGTCGACCGGCTCGCCATCCAGTTGGGCTTCGACCGCATCGGCCTGGCGATTCCCGGCCTCGCCGAGATCTCCGGCTTCCTGCTGGTGGGCGCCAGCTTCCTGGGCCTGGCCTACACCTTTATTCACGGCGGCCATATCCGCGTGACCCTGCTGATCGGCCGCCTGGCCCCGGGGTGGCGCGCCTACGTGGAACTGCTCTGCCTGGGCCTGGCCCTGGCACTGGCCGCCTACCTGGGCTGGAACCTCTACTGGCTGCTGGAGGATAGCATCGCCTTCGGCGAGACCTCCTATGGGCTGCTGCGTATTCCCCTGTGGATCCCCCAGTCGGCGATGTTGGCCGGCGTGGTCCTGTTCTGCCTGGCCCTGCTGGAGGCCTGGCTCTCCACCCTCGTTATCGCCCTGACCCGCCCGTCGAGCTTTCGCATCGACGACGCCGGCCACGAATAAGCCCGGAGTCCACCATGCTATTGATGATGACCCTTCTCTTCGTGGCCCTGCTGATCATGCTGGGCGGTGGCGTCTGGGTGGCCTTCGCCCTGCTGGGCATGGGCTGGCTGGGTATCGCCGCCTTCACCAATGTCCCCACCGGCGACGTCATGGCCAGCACCATCTGGAGCGCCAGCTACAGCTGGGAGCTGACCGCCCTGCCGATGTTCATCTGGATGGGCGAGATCCTGTTTCGTTCACGCCTCGCCGAGGACATGTTCAGCGGCCTCTCGCCCTGGATGCAGCGGGTGCCGGGGCGCCTGCTGCACACCAATGTGGTGGGCTGCGGCCTGTTCGCCGCGGTCTCCGGCTCCTCCGCCGCCACCTGCGCCACCATGGGCAAGATGACCCTCCCGGAACTCGGCCGCCGCGGTTATGACGACCGCCTGGTGCTGGGCACCCTGGCCGGCTCCGCCACCCTGGGGCTGCTGATTCCACCGTCGATCATCCTGATCGTCTTCGCCGTGGCCACCGACCAGTCCATCGCGCGGCTCTTTATGGCCGGGGTCTTCCCGGGACTGCTGCTGATCGCCTTGTTCACGGCCTATCTGATGCTCTGGGCCTGGCGCTACCCCGAGCGGATCCCCCCCGCCGACGAACACACCAGCCTGAGGGAGAAGCTACGCCGCTCGAAGCGCCTGATTCCGATGATGGGACTGATCGTCGGGGTGATCGGCTCCATCTACGCGGGCCTGGCCTCGCCCACCGAGGCGGCCGCGGTGGGGGTGGCCCTTTCCCTGGGGCTGGCCCGGGTGCAGGGCGCCATGAACCGGGAGATCTTCCGCGACGCCCTGCTCGGCGCGGTGAAGACCTCCACCATGATCGCCTTTATCCTCGCCGGGGCCTCCTTCCTCACCGTGGCCATGGGCTTTACCCGGCTACCCAGCGAACTGGCCGCCTGGATCGCCACCCTGGAGCTGTCGCCGCTGATGCTGCTGCTGGCGCTGACCCTGTTCTTTATCGTCCTGGGCTGCTTCCTCGACGGCATCTCGGTGGTGGTGCTGACCACCTCCATCATGCTGCCCATGGTGGAGGCCGCCGGCATCGACCTGATCTGGTTCGGTATCTTCCTGGTGATCGTGGTGGAGATGTCGCAGATCACGCCACCGGTGGGCTTCAATCTCTTCGTGTTGCAGGGCATGACCGGCAAGAACATCCTGCATATCGCCAAGGCCGCCCTGCCCTTCTTCGGGCTGATGCTGCTGGGTGTTATCCTCATCACCCTCTTCCCGCAGATCGTCACCTATCTGCCCGATGCCATGGGGAACCGCTAAATGAGTCAAGCACGCAGCACCGCCGCCGATCCGCGCGGGCCCATCGTCTCCTCCGAGCACCTGTCGCGCAGCGCCCAGGAGCTCTCGGAATTCGAATTCGGCCTGATCATCTCCAGCCACGCCTTCAACCGCTGGATGGTGCGCTGCATGACCGCCAGCGGCTACCCGGAGCTGGGCGCCCTGGATGTGCTGGTGCTGCATAGCGTTAACCATCGGGAACGGGCCAAGCGCCAGGCGGATATCTGCCTGGTGCTCAATGTGGAAGACACCCATACGGTGACCTATGCGCTGAAGAAGCTGACCAAACTGGGCCTGGTCGGCGGCGAGAAGCACGGCAAGGAGACCTTCTTCCGCACCAGCGAGGCGGGCCGGGCGGCCTGCATGAAGTATGCGGAGATTCGCGAAGCCTGCCTGGTGGAATCGCTCTCCTCCATGGGCATCGGCCGCGAGGAGATGCACCAGATCGCCGGCATGCTCAGGGCCATGTCGGGGCTCTATGATCAGGCGGCCCGCTCCGCCGCCTCGCTGTAACTCGACATCGACATCGGCGCCGCCGCCCTCGGGCGGCGGCCTTGTGCTCAGACGCCTTCTCCCTGGCGCCTGGCCTCGCGGGGATTCTTGGTGATCAGGCGGCACGCTCCGCCGCCTCGCTGTAACTCGACATCGACATCGACGCCTTCGGGCGGCGCTGTCGTTCACGCCTCCGCGCGACGGGGGTTCTTGGGATAGTAGCGCTCCGGCATATGCTCGATATGCGAGAAGAAGCGGGTGTCCTTGTAGGGCATCTTCATGAAGCCGGAGACCCCGAGCCCCTCGATCAGCCCCACGGCGCTCAAGATATCGTCCAGGTAATGGCGGAATTCCGCCTCCCGGGCCGGGTCCAGCAGCCGATAGTAGCTGTGGATCTTGAGGTGGTTGGGCAGCGCCTCGAAGATGATCATGCCGGTGTGGTGGATCTGGTTGAGGGCCTCCAGGGAGAGGATGATCTCGTCGGGGAGCACCAGGAACTCCTCCGGGTCGGGGCCATCCTCGAAGTAGGAGTGGACCCGGCTGCGATCCTCCAGCTCGGGGGCGGCGCTCACCTCGTAGGGCAGGCACATGCCCGGGGCGAGGCGAAACGGCTGCTCCGGGCCGTGGCGGTCGATATGCAGGGTGTCCCGGGCATTGAACAGGCAGCTCTTGAAGAGATCCCTGGCGGTAGATACCCCGGGCCAGGCTGACCAGGTTGTTGACCGCCGCCACCAAGGCGGGCTTGAGCGCCGGGTCATGCAGGTTGAGGGAGGTGTCGATATAGACGCCGTCGGCCTCCCAGCGCACCGCCAGCCCCCCCACCACCGGGTACTTGCCGAGCCGGCTCACCGCCGCCAGGAAGGCCTTCTCGGTCTCCCCCATGCCCTGCATGAAGTTCTTGTAGTAGCGATCCAGCTGCACGTCGTTGACGTCGTTGAGGGTCTCCTCGGCGTGCTCCTCGCGCAGGAAGGCCTTGCGCGAGGAGTAGACCACGGTATCGATCTCGCGCCCGACGGGCCGCGCCCAGACCGGCACCAGGGCGCTCTCGGCGGGCGCCGGCAGGTCGACCATCACCACCCGGGCCAGGCGTGGCATCTCGCGCAGGAAGTAGTCCCCGGCCCGGGCCCGCAGGCCGGGATCCGGGTCGAGCATGGCGTCCAGCAGGCGCGCGAACTCCATGGGTAGGCCCAGGGAGGTGGCCGGGATCACCCGATGGCCGAAGCGGCAGGACTGGGCCGAGGCCAGGGCATAGAGGGTGGCGGCGGCGCCCTGCTCGTCGAAGCGCGGCGAGGAGAGGGCCCCGTTCAGCTGCTCCTCGCCGATAAAGTAGACGTCGCCCAGCCGGGCATTGGTCTGCTGGAGGTTGTCGGACATCAGCTCCATGACGTTGGCGGCCACGAACTGGCCATTGGCGTCCAGCTGGGCGAACACCGAGGAGCCCCAGTCGATCAGCGCCACCTCCTCCCGGACGGCATCGAAGACCAGGTTGGAGGGCTTGATATCGCCGTGGATCACCGGCTTGCCGGTGACGCCGGATTCCCGGCGCAGGTGGCGCAGGATATCCGCCAGCTGGTCGGCGATGCGCACCACCAGGCGCGGTGACAATCGCCCCTCCCTGAGCGACACTTCCTCCAGGTTGAGGCCCGGGGCCCGCTCCATCACCAGGATCGACTGGTTGCGCACCCGCTGGTAGGCGATCAGCCGGGGCACCCGGGGGTGCTCCACCTGCTCGAGCATAAAGGCCTCTTCCTCGAGGCGCTCCTGGAGGTGGGCCGGCAGGGTGACGCGGCTGAACTTGAAGACGTACTGCTGGTCGAGGGCGGTGATCCCGGCGAAGACGAAGCCGTAGGCGCCCTTGCCCACCAGCTCGATCTCCCGGTAGCCGAGCTGCTCGAGCTGGGTGCGGCACAGGGCCACCCACTCGCGCAGCTTGCGGGCATCGTCCTGGCTGAGCAGGTAGATGGACTGCTCTTCGGGAATATAGAACTGCTGCAGGGGCGCCTGGCTCATCGACTCTCCTTATTGCCCGGGGCACTCGCAGTTCGCGACCTCTCTGCCGAGGCTCGGGGCTACTCTGGGGGCAGGCCTTCGCGGGGCGCTGTAAACCCCTCCCTGGGCGCTACCGATGCCCTCCCTGGCATAGGACCCCCGCTCTGACCTGCCCCCAGCGCCCCTACGCCCTTCCAGCGGAGATCACCCTGCCTTTTTGCCTCGGATCTGACCCAAAGGGATACCTAGAGCGCCAATAGCAGGCTCTCGGGATCCTCCAGATAGCCCTTCCAGGCATTGGCGAAGCGGGCGATGGTGCCGCCGTCGATCAACCGGTGATCGCCGCACCAGGTGGCGGTCATGATCGCCCGGCGCACCACCTGGCCATCGGCATCGAAGCGCGGCAGCCACTGGGTCTTGCCGATGGCGACGATGGCCGCCTCCGGGGCATTGATGATGGGCACCGCATAGGTGCCCCCCAGGGCGCCGATATTGGAGATGGTCACGGTGCCGCCGGTGAGGTCCGCCTGGGCGACGCGCCCCTCCCGGGCCGCCTCGGTCAGGCGACTCACCTCGGCGGCGATCTCCAGCAGGCTCAGTTCCTCCACCCCCTTGACGTTGGGCACGATCAGGCCCGCCTTGCCATCCACCGCCATGCCCACGTTGACCCGGGGCAGGTAGTGGATCTCGGCGGCGGCCTCGTCCAGGCGGCTGTTGACGATCGGGTACTCCTGGGCCGCCAGGGCCAGCGCCTTCATAAAGAAGGGCATCAGGGTCAGGCGCACGCCGCGGGCCTCGGCCTTGACCTTGAGGCGTTCGCGCAGGGTCACCAGCTCGGTGACATCGAACTCGTCGCCATAGGCGAAATGGGGGATCGACTGGGCCGAGGCGACCATGCGCTTGGCCATGGCCGCCTGGACGCCGCGCAGCGGCTCCACCCGGACCTCGGCCTGTGGCTGCCCACCAGCCTGGGTCGAGGAGGGCGTGGGACTCGGCTGCGACGGGGCTGCCGGCTCGGCCTTGTCGTCACCCTGGGGCGCCTCCAGAAAGCGCAGCACATCCTCCTTGAGCACCCGCCCGTCCTTGCCGGAGCCGGGGATCGCCGCCAGGCTCAGGCCGTGCTCGCGCACCAGGCGGCGCACCGCGGGACTGGCGGGGGTCCGGCCATAGGGGCCCTCTCGTTTCGCTGGCCCCTGGGTCTCCTTGGCGGGAGTCGCCTTTTCCGGGGACGCCGGTACGCCCTGACGCTGGGCGGCGGTACCTTGGGCAGACTGAGGAGAAGCGGCCTCTCCCCCCTCCGGGAGATAGGCAAACAGCGGCGTATGCACCCGGGCCTTCTCGCCCTGGGCGTAGTGGAGCCGGGTCACTCGCCCCGCCTCCGGGGCGGTGATCTCGACCATCGCCTTGTCGGTCATCACGTCCACCACCGGCTGATCCTCGGCGACCGTCTCGCCCTCGGCGATGCGCCACTCGACGATCTCGCATTCGACGATACCCTCGCCGATATCCGGCAGGACAAAGTCCTTGTTGCCAGCGGTCGCCTCGCCGGCGTCGGCGGCTGCCTCGGGCGCCGCCGGGCCAGGCTCACTGGCCGGAGCCTTATCGGGCGTCACCGGTGTCTCCTCGGCTCGGGGTTCATTATGAGTTTCGCTTTGGGCCTCGCCCTCCGCCTCTCCCTCGGCAACCAAGGCGAAGAGCGGCGCATGCACCCTGGCGATCTCCCCCTCCCGGTAATAGAGCCGCGTCACCTTGCCCGCATAGGGGGCGGGAATCTCCACCAGGGCCTTGTCGGTCATCACCTCGGCCACCGGCTGATCCTCGCTGATGGTCTCGCCCTCGGCCACCAGCCACTTGACCACCTCGCACTCCACGATACCTTCGCCGATATCGGGCAGCATAAAATCGCTCATTGTCGCTCTCCTCGGATATCGGCCTAGAACTCGATGCTGGCCTTGATGGCCTCGACGATCTTCAGGTGATTGGGCAGGTACTCCTTCTCCAGGGTCAGGGGGAAGGGAGTATCCAGGCCGGTCACCCGCTGGATCGGCGACTCCAGGTAGAGGAAGCAGCGCTCGGCGATGGTGGCGGCGATCTCGCCGGCGAAGCCGCCGGTCAGCGGCGCCTCGTGGCTGATCACCAGGCGCCCGGTCTTGAGCACCGACTGGGCCACGGTCTCCACGTCCCAGGGCAGGATGCTGCGCAGGTCGATCACCTCGCAGGAGATGCCCTCCTTCTCGGCCAGCTCGGCGGCCTTCTCGGTGACCTCCACCTGGGCGCCCCAGGCCAGCAGGGTCACGTCGCTGCCCTCCTTGATCACCTCGGCCTCGCCCAGGGGCAACTGGTAGTCCGCCTCGGGCACCTCGCCGGTGGAGGCGCGATAGAGCCGCTTGGGCTCGAAGAAGAGCACCGGGTCGGGGTCGCGGATCGCCGCCAGCAGCAGGCCCTTGGCCTGATGGGGGTTGCGGGGCACCACGATCTTCAGGCCCGGGGTATGGGCGAAATAGGCCTCCGGCGACTGGGAGTGGTAGAGGCCCCCGGAGATGCCGCCGCCATAGGGGGCGCGAATGGTCAGGCCGCCCACCTCGAAGAGGCTGCCGGAGCGGTAGCGGAACTTGGCGGACTCGTTAACGATCTGGTCGAAGGCCGGGAAGATGTAGTCGGCGAACTGGATCTCCGCCACCGGCTTGTGACCCTGGGCCGCCAGGCCGTTGGCGAAGCCGATGATGCCCTGCTCCACCAGGGGGGTATTGAAGCAGCGCTCGCGGCCATATTTTTCCTGGAGATGGCTGGTGGCGCGGAAGACGCCGCCGAAGCCGCCCACGTCCTCGCCGAAGCAGAGCACCCGCTCGTCGCTGCCCATGGCGATATCCAGGGCGTTGTTGATCGCCTGCAAGAGGTTCATGGTCGGCATCTCAGGCTCCTCCCTGGTCGGCGGCGACGTCAGGGGCGCGCTTGGGATAGGCCTCCTGATGGCGGCGCACATAGACCATCAGGACGTTATTGATCGCCTGCAGCAGATTCATGGTCGGCATCTCAGGCTCCTCCCTGGTCGAGGCCCGGGGCACTCTTGGGATAGGCCTCCGGATGGCGGCGCACATGGGCCTCCAGGGCGTCGAGCTGCTCCTTGAGGCGCGCCGGCACCTCGGCGTAGACGTCCTCCACCAGGCTCGCCAGGGGCGGCGGCGGGCGCTTCTCGGCGCGCTTCATGGTCTCCAGTACCTCGCGACGCAGCGTCTCCTGGAGCGCCTTCTCCTCGTCATCGCTCCACCACTCCCGGGCCAGCATCCACAGGCGCATGCGATTGACCGGGTCCTTCTCCCGCCATAGCGCCTCCTCCTTCTTGCTGCGATAGCCGGAGGGGTCATCGGAGGAGGAGTGGGCCGCCAGGCGATAGGTCATGGCCTCGATCAGCACCGGCTGGTTTTGCTCCACGGCGATGCGCCGTGCCTCCCGGGTGGCGGCATAGACCGCCAGGACATCATTACCGTCGACGCGGATCACGTGCATCTTGTAGCCGAAGGCCCGGGGTGCCACCCCGTCGGCGGCGAACTGCTCCACCGAGGGGGTGGAGATGGCGTAGCCGTTGTTGCGGCAGAAGAAGATCACCGGCGCCCGGTGCACCGCGGCCATATTGAGGGCGGCGTGGAAGTCCCCCTCGGAGGCGGCGCCCTCGCCGAAGTAGGTGATGGTGCAGCGCCCCTGGCCGTCGAGCTTCTGGCCGTAGGCGTAGCCGGCGGCCTGGGGAATCTGGGTGGCCAGGGGCGAGGAGATGGTCATGTAGTGGAGCTTGGCGCTGCCGTAGTGGATCGGCATCTGGCGCCCCTTGCCGTAGTCCTCGGCGTTGCCGAATAGCTGGTTCATGAACTCGTCGATACTGAAGCCACGGTAGGCCAGGGCGCCCTGCTCCCGGTACTGGGCCATGATCATGTCTTCGTCGTCCAGGGCCGCGGCGCTGCCGATCACCGCCGCCTCCTCCCCGGTGCACTGCATATAGAAGGAGAGTCGTCCCTGGCGCTGGGCCGCCAGCATGCGCTCGTCGAGCACCCGGATCAGCACCATGGTGTGGTAGATGCGCCGGGCGGTCTCGCGATCGAGCTCCGGGGCCTGGGCGCCCTCGAAGAGGGTGCCGTCCTGCTGGAGCAACGCGAAGGTGGCGATGTGGAATTCATCGCCATCCATGAAGCGCGGCTCATGGATGACCTGGGAAGCCGTTGTTGTGGTCATGATCCTCTTCCTTGGGTAGTGGTGAGGAATCTCTCGCCCCTTGTGGGGGCAAGTGTCATCTTTACTCTAGTCAGCCGCCAGCGATTCGCTCCAGCGCTGGATCAACGACGCCGCAGTTGACGTTAACGTTAAGATAACCAGCCAATAGCGGCCCTGCCAAGAAAATTTTCCGGGATGTCGACCAAATGCCAGAGGATTCAGCGCCGACGCGGCGTCAGCGCCTCGAAGAGGCTGTCGAGGGCCAGGGCCAGGACGCCGATCAGCAACGCCCCCTGGAGGATATAGGCGCTGTTGCCGTTGACGATGCCGGCGATGATGGGATCGCCCAGGGTCTTGGCGCCGATGGTGGAGCCGATGGCGGCGGTGGCGATGCCCACCGTCACCGAGGTGCGGATGCCGGCCAGCATCACCGGCGCCGCCAGGGGCAGCTCCAGGCGCCAGAGGATCTGGCCCGGGGACATACCCATGCCCCGGGCCGCCTCGCGCACCGCGGGATCGATCCCCTCGATGCCGGCCAGGCCGTTGCGCAGGATCGGCAGCAACCCATAGAGCAGCAGGGCCACCACCGTGGGCAGGGCACCGAAGCCGAGGCTCGGCACCGCCAGGGCCAGCACCGCCACCGGCGGGAAGGTCTGCCCCATGGCGGCGAGCTGGCTGGCCAGAGGCAGGAAGTCGCGCCCCCAGGGACGGGTCACCACCAGGGCCGCCCCCACCCCGAGCAGGATCGCCAGCCCCGAGGCCACCCCTACCAGGGCCAGGTGGTTGAGCAACAGGGCGGTGAAGTCGTCCCGGGGGTAGATCACCACCCGGGCTTCGGGCGCCAGCCAGCGGAAAAAACCCTCGGCCCGGGGCAGCCAGGCCAGCAGCCCCACCAGCCCGGCGCCCCATAGCAGGGGCACCAGGCCACGCCGATAACGGCCCAGGGAAGGCGCCATCCCACCGGCGATCATGGGGTTTCTCCCAGCAAATCCATCAGATGCAGGCTACCGCATGCCCGCCCTCCTCCATCCACCACCGCCAGGCGCTCGACCCGATGCCAGAGCATCACCGACAGGGCCAGGCGCAGGTCCTCGTCGGGAGACACGGCGGGCTCGACCGGCAGGCGGGCGTCGACGGGACGCATCACCCGTGCCACCGGGGTCAGGGCGGCCCGCTTGAGGCCCCGGTCGCGGCCGCCCAGCAGGGAGGTCACGAAGTCATCCGCCGGTGCCGCCAGCAGCTCGTCGGGGCTGCCCTGCTGGACGATGCGCCCGGCGCGCATTACCACCAGGCGATCGGCCAGCTTCAGGGCCTCGTCCATGTCGTGGGTGACGAAGACGATGGTCTTGCGGATCCGCCCCTGCAGGCGCAGCAACTCCTCCTGGAGGCTCTCCCGGGTGATGGGATCCAGGGCACCGAAGGGCTCGTCCATCAGCAGGATCTCCGGGTCGGCGGCCAGGGCCCGGGCCACCCCCACCCGCTGGGCCTGGCCCCCGGAGAGCTGGGCCGGGTACTTGTCGGCGAACTCCGCCGGCGCCAGCCCCAGCAGGGTCATCAGCTCCTCGACCCGCTCATGGATGCGCGCCCGGGGCCAGCGGAGCAGCCCCGGCACCAGGGCGATATTGCGCGCCACCGTCCAGTGGGGAAAGAGGCCGGTGCTCTGGATGGCGTAGCCGATGCGCCGGCGCAGCCGCTGGGGATCGATCTCGCGGATCGGCCGGCCATCGATATGGATCTCGCCATCGCTATGCTCGATCAGCCGGTTGATCATGCGCAGGGTGGTGGACTTGCCGCAGCCGGAGGTGCCCACCAGCACGCAGAACTCCCCCGGGGCAATATTCAGGGAGATGGCGTCCACGGCGGTCTCGGTGCCGAAGCGTTTGGTGACGCCCTTGAGGGCGATACGGGGCGTCTCGGTCATCTGGCCTCCCGATGGGGCTGAGGGCGGGGGTGAGGCGCCAGGGCGCTAAACAGGGTGCCGGTCATCTGGCCTCCCGGGGGGAGTGAGTCAGTCGCGCCAGAGTGCTAAGCAGGCTATCGGCGGCCACCGCCAGGGCCAGGATCGGCAAGGCCCCCAGCAGCACCAGGTCCATGGCCGCCTGGCCCAGCCCCTGGAAGATAAAGGTGCCCAGGCCGCCGGCACCGATCAGCGCGGCCACGGCGGCCAGCCCCACGGCCTGCACGGTGGTGATGCGGATGCCCTCGAGGATCACCGGGGCGGCCAGCGGCAGGCGCACCCGCCAGAAGACCTGGGCCGGGCTCATGCCCATACCCCGGGCCGCCTCCACCACCCCCGGGTCCACCCCGTCGAGGGCCACCACGCTGTTACGAGTCATGGGCAGCAGGCTATAGCCCACCAGGGCGATCAGCGCCGGCGCCCAGCCGATGCCCTGCACCCCCAGCTCGCCGAGCCAGGCGTAGCGGGCGGCGAGCCAGGCCAGGGGCGCCAACAAGAGCCCGAAGAGCGCCAGGCTGGGAATGGTCTGGATCAGGCTGAGCAGGGCGAAGCCGCCGCGCCGCAACCGGGGAAAGCGGCGCATGGCCAGGGCCAGGGCGAAGGCCAGCAGCAGGCTCAGCCCCACCGCCGCAGACACCAGTAGCAGGTGATAGCGCAGGGCCTCGTGGAAAGCGCCGCTGCGGCTGGCATACTCGCGCATCAGCGCCAGGCTCTCCAGATGGCCGCCGGCCAGGGCCAGCGCCAGCGAGAGCAACGGCAACAGGGTCAGCCAGGTGCCGCCTTTCAGCCGGGCCTGCAGCTCCACCCAGATCATCAGCAGCACGAAGAGCAGGGTCCAGAAGCCGGCGCCCAGGGTCACCCGGGCCTGGGCGCCCGTCACCCGGTCGGCGGCGAAGGCGGCCAGGCCCCAGGGCAGTAACACCAGGGCCGCCACCACCAGGGCCCGGGCCAGGATCAGGGCGCGAATCGAGCCCCGCCAGGCGAGCGCCATCAACAGCAGCGGAAAGGCCAGGAGCGGCACGGCCCCGGGCCCCAGCCAGCCCCACGGACTCACCCCCTCCCCGGGCAGGATGCGGTTGGGGGCCACGCTGGCCAGGTCGAGCCCCAGCAGCGCGGCCAGCAGGGCCAGGCCGAGGACCAGCAGGACCCGATTGGCCGCGGCGGGCATTCCTTCCACCACCAGGCCGCGCCCTAGTCGGCGAGGCCGTCCAGGAAGTCACCGGCCACGGTGGCCGGATCGGCGCCATTGACCGCCACCTCGCCATTGAGGCGCTGCAGGGTCTCGAGATCCAGGGCCTCGAAGACCGGCCCCAGCAGGGACGCGATCTCGGGATGGGCCGCCAGCACCTCGCCGCGCACCACCGGCGCCGGCTGATAGACCGGCTGCACGCCCAGGGTGTCTTCCAGCACCACCAGGTCCAGGGCCTGGAGACCGCCATCGGTGCCATAGGTCATGGCGGCATTGACGCCATTGGTGCCCAGGGCGGCGGCGCGCATGGTGGCGGCGGTATTGCCGCCGGAGAGCACCACCAGTTGATCGGAATCGAGGTCGAAGCCATAGGCGGCCTGGAAGGCCGGCAGGGCCGCCTCCGATTCCACGAACTCGGCGCTGCCGGCGAAGACGAAGTCGCCGCCCTCGGCCAGGTAATCCGCCAGGTCCTCGAGGGTGGTGAGTCCCGCCTCCCGGGCCAGGTCACCGCGCACGCTGATCGCCCAGGTATTGTTGGCCGAGGCCGGGGTCAGCCAGACCAGGTCGTTGGCCTCCCGGTCGCGGTCGCGCACCGTCTCGAAGGCCGCCTCGGGGTCCTTCCATACCGGGCTGTCGGCCATATCGAAGAAGAAGGCGCCATTGCCGGTGTACTCGGGGTAGATATCGATCTCGCCGGCGCGAATCGCCTCGCGCACGATGCTGGTGCCACCGAGTTGCAGGCGACGCTGCACCTCGACCCCGCCGTTCTCCAGGGTCTGGGCGATCATCTCGCCGAGGACCGAGCCCTCGGTATCGATCTTGGAGGAGACGACGACCTGGGCCTGGGCGGCGGCGCTCCCCAGCAGGGCGGCGAGGGCGGCGATGGCGATCAGCGGCTTGTTCATGGCGCGATTTCCGTGCAGGGCGAGTGTGGTTCCAGTATAAGGAAATGATGAAACCCTGCCAGACCCTGGATCAACGGGATGCCATGGCCCTGGCCGGCCGCTACCGGCACCCCCTGGTACGCGACCTGGCCTGGCTCTGCCTGGCCCCGGATCTGCTTGCCCTGACCCGGCCCCGTCAAGCCCGCCTCGAGAAGCTTGGCCCGACCCGACCCGGCGGCCCCACTCTCGAGAAGCTTGGCCTCTCCCCGCCTAGCCTCGAGGCGCTCGTCCTGCCCTGCCCAGGCCGGCCGAGCCTCGAGGAGCTGGGCCTGGGCGACGGCGATCGCCTCGCCGCCTGGCTGGATGGCTGGGAGGCCGCGCCGCAGGCGCTGGAGGCCACCCTTGGCGACCCCCGCGGCCTGCGCCTGGGCCTCTACCACGAGCGCTTCTGGCAGTTCCTGCTGGCCCGGGCCCCGGGCACCGAGCTGATCGCCCATAACCTGGCGATCCACCGCCAGGGCCGTACCCTGGGCGAGCTGGACCTGCTCTATCGCCGCCGGGGCGACCCCAGGCCGATCCATCTGGAGGTGGCGATCAAGTTCTATCTGGGCCTGCCCGAGGGGCCCGGTGGCGAGACGCACCAGGCACGCTGGGTGGGGCCCGGCTGTGTCGATAGCCTGGCCAGCAAGCGCGAGCACCTGGTGCGCCATCAGTTGCCCATGGTGACGCGCCCCGAGGCCCGGGAGGCCCTGACGGCATGGCTCGGCGAGGCGGCCGGGAAACTCCAGCAGCGCCTGGCCATGCCCGGGGTGCTCTTCTATCCGTGGCACCACCCCCTGCCGCCGCCCGAGGAGGCCACTCCCGCGCATCTGCGCGGCCTCTGGCTGCCCTGGCGGGCCTGGCCGGCGCTGCGCGATACCCTGGCCGCGGGCACCCTGGCCTCGCGGCTGCACAAGCCCCATTGGATGGCCCTCCCCGGCCCCGACCAACTGGTGCCCTTGCCCGCCCTGGAAGCCCCCCTGGCCACTCACTTCGCCCGCCCGGCGGTGATGCCCCAGCCCCTGGTGCTCTATCATCAGGGAACTTGGCAGCGCCTCTTTATCGTCGGCGACGACTGGCCGCGCAAACTGCCCCTGCCGCCCTTTCCCCGTTGAGGTCCTAGCCGCTTCGAGCGTCGCCCCAATAAAAACGCCCGCCCCTGCGAAGCAGGAGCGGGCGCGTGTCACGGCGGCCGTTACCTCAGCCGTCGGCGTTCTCGGCTCCCTTGTCGAGGACCCAACTGGTCCCCTCCCGGGAGTCCTTGAGGACGATCCCCAGGGCGGCCAGCTCGTCGCGGATGGCATCGGCCCGGGCGAACTCCCTGGCCTTCTTGGCCTCGGCCCGCTCGGTGATGCGTGCCTCGATCTCCGCCTCGGGCAGGGGCAAGGCCCCGGCGCCCCCCTTGAGGAAGGCCGCCGGCGCCTGGGACAACAGGCCCAGCACGCCTCCCAGGCGCTTGAGCTCGAAGGCCAGGGCCGGGGCCTCGGCGGGGGCCTCCTTCTTGGCCCGATTGAGCTCCCGGGCCAGCTCGAAGAGTACCGAGACCGCCTCGGGGCTATTGAAGTCGTCATCCATGGCGGCGGTAAAGCGCGCCCGGAAGCGACCGTCCACCTCGCCCTCCCGGGCCTCCACCCCGTCCAGGGCGTTGTAGAAACGCTCCAGGGACTTGCGCGCCTCGGAGAGCGACTCCGGCGCGTAGTTGATGGGGCTGCGGTAGTGGCTGGCCACCAGCAGGTAGCGCACCACCTCCGGGTCGTGGTGCGCCAGCACCTCGCGGATGGTGAAGAAGTTGCCCAGGGACTTGGACATCTTCTCCTGATTGACCCGCACTGCCCCGGCATGCATCCAGGTGTTGACGTAGGGCTTGCCGGTGGCCGCCTCGGACTGGGCGATCTCGTTCTCGTGGTGGGGGAAGGTCAGGTCCGGTCCGCCGCCATGGATATCGAAGGTCTCCCCCAGGCAGCAGGTGGACATGGCCGAGCACTCGATATGCCAGCCGGGACGCCCCTCGCCCCAGGGCGAGGGCCAGCTCGCCTCACCGGGCTTGGCGGCCTTCCACAGCACGAAGTCGAGCGGGTCCTCCTTGTGCTCGTCCACCTCGATACGCGCCCCGGAGCGCATCTCGTCGAGATCACGGTTGTTGAGCTTGCCGTAGCCCGCGAATTGGCGCACCCGGTAGTAGACGTCGCCGTTGTTCGCGGCGTAGGCATAGCCCTTGTCGATCAGGGTCTCGATCATGGCGAGGATCTCGCCGACATGACCGGTGGCCCGGGGCTCGGCGTCGGGGCGCAACACGAAGAGCCGCGCCTCGTCCTCGTGCATGGCAGCGATCATGCGCTCGGTGAGGGCGCCGATGCTCTCGCCGTTCTCCTCGGCGCGGCGCAGGATCTTGTCGTCGATATCGGTGATATTGCGCACATAGGTGACGTCATAGCCACGATGGCGCAGATAGCGGGTAATCACATCGAAGGCCACCATCACCCGGGCATGGCCCAGGTGGCAGTAGTCATAGACGGTCATGCCGCAGACGTACATGCGCACACGGCCCGGTTCGATGGGGGTGAAGGCTTCCTTGCGACGCGTCAGGGTGTTGTAGATCTGCATCCGGTTCCTCAGCCCTTTTTCTGAATCTTGGCCCAGCTGTCCTTGAGGCCCACGGTGCGGTTGAACACCAGTCGGCCCTCGGCGGCGGCGTGGCGATCGGCACAGAAGTAGCCGACTCGCTCGAACTGGAAGCGACTCTCGACGCCGGCCTCCCGAAGGCTCGGCTCGCCGATGGCCTGGCAGACCACCAGGGACTCGGGATTGAGGTGCTCGAGGAAGTCGGCGTCCTTGTCCTTGTCCGGCTGTTCCACCTGGAAGAGGTTGTCGTAGAGACGTACCTCCATGGGCACGCCATGGACGGCGCTGACCCAGTGGATCACCCCCTTGACCTTGCGCCCTTCCGGGTTCTTGCCCAGGGTGTCGAAGTCCACCGAGCAGCGCAGCTCGGTGACCTCGCCGGCGCCGTTCTTGATCACCTCGTCGCAGCGGATGACGTAGGAGTTGCGCAGGCGCACCTCCTTGCCCGGGGCCAGGCGGAAGAACTTCTTCGGCGGCTCCTCCATAAAGTCGTCCTGGTCGATATAGAGCTCCCGGGTAAAGGGCACCTTGCGCACCCCCAGGTCGTCCCGGGCCGGATGGCCGGGCACCTCATAGACCTCCTCATGGTCCTCCGCCACATTGGTCAGCACCACCTTCAACGGCTTGAGCACCGCCATGGCGCGGGGCGCGTTGTCCTCCAGGTCGGCGCGAATGGCGTGGTAGAGCATGGCGATATCCACCAGGCCGCCGTCGGCCC
The DNA here is from genome assembly GCF_050613175.1 of Halomonas sp. H5. GTDB lineage: Bacteria > Pseudomonadota > Gammaproteobacteria > Pseudomonadales > Halomonadaceae > Bisbaumannia > Bisbaumannia salifodinae. Next base: position 2,000,726 of record NZ_CP192510.1, on the reverse strand, counting down.
GGGTCACCCCGATCATCTCGCAGAACTTGCGGATCGACGCCGGCGTATAGCCGCGGCGGCGCATGCCGGAGATGGTCGGCAGGCGCGGGTCGTCCCAGCCGTCGACGATGCCCTCGTCCACCAGCAGCTTGAGCTTGCGCTTGGAGGTCAGGGTGTAGTTCATGTTGAGCCGCGCGAACTCGATCTGGCGCGGCTTGACGGGGACCGGCAGGTTGTCCAGGAACCACTCGTAGAGGGGACGATGGTCCTCGAATTCCAGGGTACAGATGGAGTGGGTGACCCCCTCGATGGCGTCGGACTGGCCATGAGTAAAGTCATAGGAGGGGTAGATCTTCCACTTGTCGCCGGTCTGGTGGTGATGGGCGTGGCGAATCCGGTAGAGGATGGGGTCGCGCAGGTTGATATTGGGCGACGCCATGTCGATCTTGGCGCGCAACACCTTCTCGCCCTCGGCGAACTCGCCGGTGCGCATGCGCTCCAGCAGGTCGAGGTTCTCCTCCGGACTGCGTTCCCGGTAGGGGCTGGGCCTGCCGGGCTGGGTCAGGCTGCCGCGGTATTCGCGGATCTCCTCCGGCGAGAGGTCGTCCACATAGGCCTTGCCCTCGCGCACCAGGTGCTGGGCCCAGGCATAGAGCCGGTCGAAGTAGTCGGAGGCATGACGCACCGGGCCGGCCCAGTGGAAGCCCAGCCACTCCACGTCCGCCTTGATGGCGTCGATATAGGCCTGCTCCTCCTTGGTCGGGTTGGTGTCATCGAAGCGCAGGTGGCAATCGCCGCCGAACTGCTCGGCGAGGCCGAAGTTGAGACAGATCGACTTGGCGTGCCCGATATGCAGGAAGCCGTTGGGCTCCGGCGGGAACCGCGTGACGATCTTGCCGGTACGGCCGGCCTCGATCTCGTCGCGGATCTGATTGCGAATGAAATTCGGCGCGCTGCTACTCTCTGTGCTCATAGGGGTGCGGGGACCTCTCGATTGGACGGCGGGCCTGACGATGCGCAGACTCGAGGGACAGCGAAGCCCGTCGGCGCTTCGCGCATCGCGGCAAAAGCGCTATTATAGCGTGACGCGGTGGCGCCACGCCAAGGCACCCCTTATATGGAAACTAGGAACGGATCGATGATCATTCTGCAGACCAATTTCGGTGACATCACCCTCGAGCTCGACCATGACAAGGCGCCCGCAACCGCGGCCAACTTCGAACAGTATGTGCGCGACGGCCACTATGATGGCACCCTCTTTCACCGGGTCATCAGCGGTTTCATGATCCAGGGCGGCGGCTTCGACACCGACTTCAACCAGAAGCCGACCCGCGACCCCATCCAGAACGAAGCGGACAACGGCCTGACCAACGTCGCCGGCAGCATCGCCATGGCGCGTACCCAGGACCCCCACTCCGCTACCGCCCAGTTCTTTATCAATGTCGCCGACAACGACTTCCTCAATCACAGCGGCAAGAACCTGCAGGGCTGGGGCTATTGCGTGTTCGGCCGCGTGGTGGACGGCATGGACGTGGTGGAGCGCATCAAGGCGGTGGATACCACCCGTCGCGGCATGCACGCCGATGTGCCCGCCGAGGACGTGGTCATCCAGCGCGCCTACCTGCAGGACACCTGAACTCGCCTCGCCCCATAACGCCCGCCCCGTGCGGGCGTTTTGCTCTAGGGCCAACATCATTGGCAAAGCCAGGGGCGCTGGGGACAGGCCGAAGCGAAGCGTCTTTTTCAGGGGTGAGGAGGATTCCTCCGAACGGGTAGGCCATGGATGGCCTACCCCGGCCCTGCAAGCGAAGCAGGATTGCGTAGCTTCGCAGGAAAAAGTCGAGCGCCCAGGGAGGGGTTCACAGCGTCTTCGCGGAGCGCCTGTCGCCAGGTTAGCCCCGGATCTCGACGAAAGCAGTTCACCACTTGCCATTGCCCTAACAACCTTGCCCACTTCGACCCGAGATTAGCCATGAGCACCCTGCTGATTTCCGATCTGCATCTACAGCCCCAGGCCCCCGGGATCACCGCGGGCTTCCTCGCCTACCTGGAGCGCGCCCGGGGGGCCGAGGCCCTCTATATCCTCGGCGACTTCTTCGAGGCCTGGATCGGCGACGACCTGCTGGCCCTCGGTGATGCCGACCCCAGCGGCCACGCCGCCCTCGCCGCCGAAGTGGCCCAGGCCCTCAGGCGCCTGGCCGAAAGCGGCACCGCCCTCTACCTGATGCACGGCAACCGCGACTTCCTGCTCGGCGACGACTATGCCGCCGCCTGCGGCGCTACCCTGCTGCCGGATCCCAGCGTGGTGGAGATCGATGGCCAGCGCATCCTGCTGATGCATGGCGACAGCCTGTGCACCCGGGACGAGGCCTATATGGCCTTCCGCGCCCAGGCCCGGGATCCCCGCTGGCAGGCACAAATCCTCGCCATGCCGATCCCCGAGCGCCTGGCCCTGGCCCGGCAGTTGCGGGATCGCTCCGGCGAGGCCAACTCCAACAAGGCGGAGGACATCATGGATGTCACCCCGGACGAGGTGGTACGGGTGATGCGCGAGCACGGGGTCACCACCCTGATCCATGGCCATACCCATCGCCCGGCGCTGCATCCCATGGAACTGGACGGCCAGCCGGCCCGGCGCCTGGTGCTGGGCGACTGGCAGCCCACCAAGGGCTGGGAGATCCGCCTGGAAGCGGGCCAGCCGCCCAGGCTAAGAGACTTTCCCCTCGATGCCTGATGGCTAAAAACGGTCCGCCCCAAGGCGGGCCGTTCATCCCTCCGCGCTCTTAGTCAGGCGACACGCCTCCCGCAGGGCGGTGATCGCTTCCGTTTCGGGCAGACGTCCACCCTCGCCGATAAGCTTCAGTCGGCCGAATGGAAGAGTCGGCGCCAGAATGCCTAACTTCCCGGCACTGCCGACAGCCGACACGCCTCCAGCAAGCGCTCTCTATCTCCTCCACCTCGGGCAGACGCCCCGATTCGCCGATAAGCTCCAGGCGGCCGAATGAGAGAGTCGGCGCCAGAGTGCCTAACTTCCCGGCACTGCCGACAGCCGACACGCCTCCAGCAGACTCTCGATCTCCTCCACCTCGGGCAGGCGGCCCGACTCGCCGATGATCTCGAGACGAGAATCCCTTCGCCAGGCACTCTCCGTCAAACTGACCCGCCCCTCGGCGCGGTTATAGAGCCACCAGCCGGCCTCGGCACGGATCACCGCCTTGATACGCAGCTCCCCCGCCAACTCGCCGAGGCCATGACTGAGGCGATCCAGATCGAAGACCTCGTCCGGGTGCCAACGCCAGCCCAGGCTCACATGCCCCAGGGACTCGCCGCGCTGGAATAGCGGCCGCCCCGGCTCGGGCTCTCGCGCCTCCTGCGGTTCTTCCTGGCGACCGGCCAGCGGGGCTAATGCCTGATGCGCCGCCGGCCGCTCGTCATGGCGCTCGTCCCGGGGCAGGCTGTCGAAGAGCAGCGCGCCCGGCAGGCGCCCGAAGGGGGCCTCGCAGATCCAGCGCTTGGGGGGCCAGAGCGACTCCAGATGCCGCCGTGCCTCGAGGCGTTGCGCCTCGCTGGCCTGATCCACCAGGGTCAGGGCCACCCCGTCGGCCAACGCCAGCTGGTCGTGGAAGGTAGCATTGGCCTGGACCCGGGGCTCCTCCAGGCGCCGCGGATCGAGCACCGCGATCACCTCCTTCACCTCCAGCACCCCGGCGAAGGCCTCGCCGCGCAGCAGATCCAACAGGCCGGCGGGGTGCCCGAGCCCCGACGGCTCGATCAGCAGGCGATCGGGACGATGACGATGCAGCAGGTTGACCAGGGAGGCCTGGAGCACGAAGGCCAGTTGACAGCAGAGACAGCCCCCGGGCACCCCCTTGACGATGATCTCGTCACTGGCCTCGAACATCGCCTGGTCGATCCCCACCTGGCCGAACTCATTGACCACCACCGCCCAGCGCTCGCCGACGGGCTTGAGCTTGAGCAGCTCGTGGATCAGGGTACTCTTGCCGCTCCCCAGGAAGCCGGTGACCACGTGCACCGGTATCGGCGTGACGATCCGCATGACGCCCCCAAAATCGTTACTTAATAACATTATACGGCCAAAAAAACGCACGGCCGCAGGCCGTGCGTTTTCTGGCGTGGCTTAGAGTCGCTCGATCTTGGCCTCGGCGCGCAGGCGCTCCAGCAGGCCGGTCAGCGCCGACTGGGCCCGCACGCGCTCCGCCATCTGAGCCACCAGGGCCTCCAGCTGCGCATCGGCCTCCCTCTCACCCACCGCGTCCAGGGCGAGTACCGCCACGCCCTGCTCGGTGGAGGCGATACCATAGCGGGGACCATTATCGGGACGCGGCAGCCGGAAGGCCTCGGCCAGGATCGCCGGAGCAACATTCTCGGCGCTATTGCGGCTCGCCTCCTCGACCCGAGTCCAGGCCCAGTCGACGGACTCGCCGCCACGCAGGGCCGCCAAGCGCGCCTCGGCCAGCTCCCCCAGGGCCTCGCGCTCGCGCCGGTCACTCAGCTCGGCGACGACCCGCTCGCGCACTTCGTCGAGGGCCGGGGTGGCGGCCGGGCGATGCTCCGCGACCCGCACCACCAGGCGACGCTCCTCGTCGAGTTCGATCACCTCGCTGTTGAAGCCCTCGACCAGCACCTCGTCGCTGAAGGCCTCGGCCATCACCCCCGGCTCGCCGAGCACTCCCTGGCCGTGATCCCGGGTCAGCCAGTCACTCTCCTCCAGCGGCAGGCCGAGGTCACTCGCGACGCTATCCAGGTCCTCGGCGGCGAAGCTCTCCTCGATCAGGCGCTGGGCCAGGCGATTGAACTCGTCGCCCACCTCGGCCAGGGCCACCTCCTCGCGTAGCTCGTCGCGCAACTGCTCGAAGGGCGGCAGGTCCAGTTCGGTCACCGTGACCAGGTGCAGACCGTTGTCGGTCTCGACGATACCGGAGACCTGACCGGGCGCCAGGGCGAAGGCGGCATCCTCGAAGGCCTCACCGAAGAAACCGCGACTGATAAAGCCGAGATCGCCGCCCTGCTCCGCGGAACTGGTGTCATCGGAATAGCGGGCGGCCAAGGCCGCGAAGTCGTCGCCATCGGCGAGGCGGTCTCGCACCTCTTCGAGGCGTGCCTCCGCCTCTTCCCGGCTGCGCTCCTCATTGAAGGTCACCATGATATGCGCCACCCGGCGCTCGGCGTCCTGGCCTCGCCGCTCATAGGCCGCCTGCAACTGCTCCTCGTCGACCTCCATCTCACCGGCCAGGCGCTGGCGATCGAGTAGCACGTACTCCAGGCGCACCTGCTCCGGGCGTTGGTAGCGCTCGGCGTTGGCCTCGTAGTAGGCGGCAATCTCCGCCTCCTCGAGCCGCACCGGCGCATCCAGATCATCCCCGGAGAGCAGATGGTAGCGGAAGCTGCGTACCTGACGCTGCAGGGCCGCCAGGCGCTCACGCTCGCCTTCCAGGGTGAAATCGCTGAGCACCAGGCCATTCTGCAGCTGCTCGCGACGCAGGTCGCTACGCAGCTGTTCACGGAAGCCGAGCGGCGTATAACCGGCACTGGCCAGGCGGTTACGGAAGATATCCCGATCGAAGCGACCCTCCTGGTCGTGGAATTCCGGCAGGGTGAGGAGGATGCGATCGAGTTGCTCCTCGGAGAGATGCAGGCCCCCGTCGGCGGCGTACTGATCCAGCAGGCGCAGGGTGATCAGCTCATCGAGCACCTGGCCACGCAGGGCGCGCTCCTGCTCGGGCGGCACCTGGCCACTGCGCAGGGCCCGCTGCACCTGCAGCTCCACCTCCTGGCGGGTGATCGGCTCACCATTGACCTTGGCGACGTCATTGGCGCCCCCGGTGAAGAGCCCGATCAGGGCATCGGCCCCGAACAGGGCCATGGTGACGACGATGGCGCCGATAATAATCTTGGCGCCCCAGCTCTTGGAGCGATCGCGAATACTTTGCAGCATGATGCCCTCGGCAAAGAGTAAGGCAAGAAGGTGCGTGAAGGATGATATCCGCCACTGGCCCCTCGGGGCCAGTGGCGGAGGCAGACAACAAAAAGGCGCATCGCCGAGACGATGCGCCTTTCACGGAGTCGACCGCAGGCGTGTCTGCCCTTAGTTGACCGAATCCTTGAGCGCCTTGCCGGCCTTGAAGCTAGGCACCTTGGCGGCGCTGATCTCGATGGGCTGGCCGGTCTGCGGGTTGCGGCCGGTACGCGCGGCACGCTCCTTGACGGTGAAGGTACCGAAACCCACCAGGGAAACGGCATCGCCCTTCTTCAGGCTATCGGTGACGGCCTCAACCATGGCATCCAGTGCGCGGGTGGCCGCGGCCTTGGGAATATCGGCAGACGCGGCAATGGCTTCGATCAGCTCGGACTTGTTCACACTTCACCCCTTGAATATTGCAAAAATTGACATGTGGCTGCGCTGACTTGAGGCGACTTACGCGATCACAGCAAGGCGCTTTTTATAGCAATGCCACGAAAGACCTGTCAAGCAACCTCTAGCGCAATCTCGCGTCATGGCGGGCTTTTCTACTCGCCATGACACGAAAAACCGCATTAATGAGTACTAACCACCGAACGGGAAGATGCCGGATCGTCGGGACGTTTTTTCTCGCCTTCAACACCGGCCTTTTCCACCAGCGCCGTATCGAGAACCTCATCGATCCAACGCACGGGTCTGATGTCCAGGGCTTCCTTGATATTATCGGGGACCTCCTTGAGGTCACGCCGATTTTCCTCTGGTATTAGCACAATCTTTATACCACCGCGCCGGGCGGCCAGCAATTTCTCCTTGAGGCCACCGATGGGCAATACCTCACCACGCAGGTTGACCTCGCCGGTCATCGCCAGGTCACAGCGCACCGGGCGCTCGCTGAAGGCAGAGACCATGGCGGTGACCATGGCGATGCCGGCGCTGGGACCATCCTTGGGAGTCGCCCCTTCCGGCACATGGATATGCAGATCCTCCTTCTCGAAGCGCTCCGGGTCGATGCCCAGGGCCTGAGCCCGGGAGCGCACCACCGTCAGGGCGGCGCTCACCGACTCCTTCATCACGTCGCCCAGGGAGCCGGTCTTGTTGAGACGCCCCTTGCCGGGGGTGACCACCGATTCGATATTGAGTAGCTCACCGCCCACCGAGGTCCAGGCCAGGCCGGTGACCCGTCCCACCTGGTTCTCCTGATCGGCCAGGCCATAGCTGTAGCGGCGCACCCCGGCGTAGTGTTCGATATCGGCGGCCTTGAGTTCCCGGGCCGCCTGGGCCCCCTCCTTGGCCTCGGCCTCGAGACGCTCGCGCAGCACCTTGCGGCACACCTTGGCGATCTGCCGCTCCAGCTCGCGCACCCCGGCCTCGCGGCTGTAGTAGCGAATCAGCTCGAGGATGGCGTCATCGCCGAGGCTCAGCTCGTCCTCCTTGAAGCCGTTGGCCTTGAGCTGCTTGGGTACCAGGTAGCGCCTGGCGATCGCCAGCTTCTCGTCCTCGGTGTAGCCGGGCAGACGAATGATCTCCATGCGGTCCAGCAAGGGACCCGGGATATTCATGGAGTTGGCGGTGCAGATAAACATCACCTCGGAGAGGTCATAGTCCAGCTCCAGGTAGTGGTCGCTGAACTTGTCATTCTGCTCCGGATCGAGCACCTCGAGCAGCGCCGAGGCGGGGTCGCCACGGTGGTCCATGCCGATCTTGTCGACCTCGTCGAAGAGGAAGAGCGGGTTCTTGACCCCGGCCTTGCTCATGCGCTGGATCAGCTTGCCCGGCAGGGAACCGATATAGGTACGGCGATGGCCGCGGATCTCCGACTCGTCGCGCACCCCACCCAGGGCCAGGCGCACATACTTGCGGTTGGTGGCCCGGGCGATGGACTGGCCGAGGGAGGTCTTGCCCACCCCGGGCGGCCCCACCAGGCAGAGCACCGGCCCCTTGAGCTTCTTGACGCGCTTCTGCACCGCCAGGTACTCGAGGATCCGTTCCTTGACCTCTTCCAGGCCATAGTGATCGGCGTCCAGCACCTCGGCGGCACGCGCCAGGTCGTGCTTGACCCGGGTGCGCTTCTTCCAGGGTACCGAGATCAGCCAGTCCAGGTAGGAGCGCACCACGGTGGCCTCGGCGGAGTTGGGCGCCATCATCTTCAGCTTGCCCAGCTCCTGGGTCGCCTTCTCGGCGGCCTCCTTGGGCATCCCGGACTCCTGGATCGCCGTCTCGTACTTCTCGGCCTCGTTGGGCACGTTCTCGAGCTCGCCCATCTCCTTCTGGATGGCCTTCATCTGCTCGTTGAGATAGTACTCCCGCTGGGACTTCTCCATCTGGTCCTTGACCCGGGAGCGGATGCGCTTCTCTACCTGCAGCAGGTCGATCTCGGCCTCGATCAGCGCCATCAGGTGCTCGATGCGATCGCGCACCCGATCCATCTCCAGCAGTTCCTGCTTGTCGCCGATCTTCAGCGACAGGTGGGCGCAGATGGTATCCACCAGGCGGCTGGGGTCCTCGATGCCGGCCAGGGAGTTGAGCACCTCATTGGGCACCTTCTTGGAGAGCTTGACGTACTGCTCGAACTGGTTGAGCAGCACCCGCACCAGGGAATCCTGCTCCCGGGGGCTCAACGGCTCGCTCTCGCGCAGGCGCACCTCGCCGCGGGTGTAACCCTCGACCTCGTCGAGGCTCACCACGTCGGCCCGAGACTCGCCCTCGATCAGCACCTTGACGGTACCGTCGGGGAGCTTGAGCAGCTGCATGATCTCGGCCACGGTGCCCACGGCGAAGAGATCGTTGCGATCGGGGTCGTCCTGGCCGGCCTCGCGCTGGGCCACCAGCAGCACCCGCTTGTCGGCGGCCATGGCGGCCTCCAGGGCCAGGATCGATTTCTCGCGGCCCACGAACAGCGGGATGACCATCTGCGGGTAGACGACCACATCGCGCAGGGGCAACAGGGGCAGACTCTGGGTCTGTTCGGCGTTCTGCTGCATCGCAGACGTTCCTCAAAACTCGAAGGGATTGGTCAGGTGATGGGGGCGACCCGTCCCCTTTGCAAGCGGGGCACACAAAAAAGGGCCGCCGGGGCGGCCCCATGAGACGGGGAGGCGCCTAGCCGTCCTTGCCGGCCACCTTGCCCTCATCCTGCTGAGAGTAGATCAACAGCGGCTCGCTCTCGCCGGCAATCACCGACTCATCGATCACCACCTGAGTGACGCCCTCCAGGGAGGGAATCTCGTACATGGTGTCGAGCAGCACCGACTCGAGAATGGAGCGCAGGCCGCGGGCACCGGTCTTGCGTGCCATGGCCTTGGCGGCCACCGCCCGCAGGGCATCCTCGCGGAACTCCAGCTCCACGCCCTCCATCTCGAACAGCTTGGCATACTGCTTGATCAGGGAGTTCTTGGGCTCGGTCAGGATCTGGATCAGCGCATCCTCGTTGAGCTCGGTGAGGGTGGCGATCACCGGTAGGCGACCGACGAACTCGGGGATCAGGCCGAACTTGACCAGATCCTCCGGCTCCACATCCATCAGCACGTCGCCGACGCCCTTGCTCTCGTCCTTGCTCTTGACCTGGGCATTGAAGCCGATGCCACCCTTCTCGGCCCGGTCGCGGATCACCTTGTCGAGGCCGGCGAAGGCGCCGCCGACGATAAACAGGATATTGCCGGTATCCACCTGCAGGAACTCCTGCTGGGGATGCTTGCGCCCGCCCTGGGGCGGTACCGAGGCGGTGGTGCCCTCGATCAGCTTGAGCAGGGCCTGCTGCACCCCTTCCCCGGAGACGTCCCGGGTGATGGAGGGGTTGTCCGACTTGCGGGAGATCTTGTCGATCTCGTCGATGTAGACGATGCCGCGCTGGGCCTTCTCCACATCGTAGTCGCACTTCTGCAGCAGCTTCTGGATGATGTTCTCCACGTCCTCGCCGACATAGCCCGCCTCGGTGAGGGTGGTGGCATCGGCGATGGTGAAGGGCACATTGAGCAGCCGCGCCAGGGTCTCGGCGAGCAGGGTCTTGCCGCTGCCGGTGGGGCCGATCAGCAGGATGTTGGACTTGCCGAGTTCGACGTCGTCGCTCTTCACCCCGGCGCGCAGGCGCTTGTAGTGGTTATAGACCGCCACCGACAGCACCATCTTGGCGCGATCCTGGCCGATCACGTAATCATCGAGGGTATGACGGATCTCGCGGGGAACCGGCAGGCGATCCTCCTCGCTCTCCGCATCGGCCTCGAGAACCTCTTCACGAATGATGTCGTTGCACAGATCGACACACTCGTCGCAGATGTAGACGGATGGGCCCGCGATCAGCTTACGCACTTCGTTCTGATTCTTGCCGCAGAACGAGCAATAAAGCAGCTTGCTGCCCTCGTCCTTGCCTTTGCCGTCGGCCATTCGCGTACCTCTTGATGAACGGCGGCTCGCGGGCCGCCGGAAATTGCATGTCGTGGATGCGACTCGGGTCAAGCTATCAGGAGTCCGGACGCTTATCCAGCACGGCATCGATCAGGCCATACTCCGCCGCCTGGGCCCCATTCATGAAGTTGTCACGATCGGTATCCCGGGCGATGGTCTCGATGTCCTGGCCGGTGTGGTGGGCGAGGATCTGATTGAGCTTGTGACGGATACTGAGGATCTCCTTGGTGTGGATCTCGATATCCGAGGCCTGGCCCTGGTAGCCACCTAGCGGCTGGTGGATCATCATCCGCGAATTGGGCAGGCAGTAACGCTTGCCGGCGGCGCCGCCGGCCAACAGCAGGGCGCCCATGCTGGCGGCCTGGCCGATGCAGACGGTCGAAACATCGGGCTTGACGAACTGCATGGTGTCGTAGATCGACATCCCCGCGGTCACCGAGCCACCCGGCGAGTTGATGTAGAGGTGGATGTCCTTATCGGGATTCTCGGACTCCAGGAACAGCAGCTGCGCCACCACCAGGTTGGCCATGTAGTCTTCCACCGGGCCGACCAGGAAGATCACGCGCTCCTTGAGCAGACGCGAGTAGATATCGTAGGCGCGCTCGCCCCGTGCACTCTGCTCGACCACCATCGGCACCAGGCCGCCGGCATTCTTGATCTCGAAGTCGTTGCCCATCTCTGTGGCGTCCTTCTTCCGGTAAGTGCCCCCGGCCCATGCCGGGTCCCATCCCTTAGTGGCCGCCGACCCTAAGGCCGGCGACCCACGGCCTTACGCCTTGGCGTCGGCATCCTCGTCGGCCTCGGTCTCGTCGCCAGCCTGTTGATTGGCGGCGGCCAGGGCCTGCTCGTAGGACATCTCCACGTCCTGGACCTTGGCCTGGCCGAGCAGCAGCTCGATGGCCTTCTCTTCCAGCAGGGAGGACTTGATCTGATTCTTGAGCTGGTCGTTGCTCAGGTAGTAGTCGACCACCTGCTGCGGATCCTGGTACTGCTCGGCCAGTTCCTCGACCTTGGCCTTGATCTCGTCGTCGCTGGCGTCGAGCTCATTGACCTTGACCACCTCGGCCAGCAGCAGGCCAACCTGGACGCGGCTCTTGGCCTGGTCGGCGAACAGCTCGTTGGGCAGCTGGGAGACATCGAAGTCTTCGCCCAGGCCGAACTGCTGGGCGGCCTGGCGCTTGAGGCCGTCGGTCTCCTGCTGGATCAGGGCCTGGGGCACCTCGATCTCGTTACCCTGCTTGAGGGCCTCGAGAACCTGTTGCTTGACGCGATTCTCGACGGCCTGAGAGGCCTCGCGGCTCATGTTCTTGCGTACTTCGGCCTGGAAGGCCTCGACGCCACCCTCTTCGACACCGAACTGCTTGATGAATTCCTCATTCACCTCGGGCAGTTCCTGGGCGCTGACGGCGTGCACCTTGACCTTGAAGGTGGCTTCCTGGCCGGCCAGGTGCTCGGCCTGGTAGTCCTCGGGGAAGGTGACCTTGATCTCCTTCTCCTCGCCGGCCTTGGCGCCCTCGAGCTGCGCCTCGAAGCCGGGGATAAAGCTGTTGGAGCCCAGCACCAGCTGATGACCCTCGGCGCTGCCGCCCTCGAAGGGCTCATCACCCAGGAAGCCCTGGAAGTCGATGGTGACCTGGTCGCCCTCGGCGGCGGCACGCTCCACCTCGGCCCAGCCGGCGTTCTGCTTGCGCAGGGTGTCGATCATCTGCTCGACGTCGGCGTCGGTGATCTCGACCTGGGGGCGCTCCACCTCGGTCCCCTCGATGCCCTTGAGCTCGATTTCCGGATAGATCTCCAGGGTGGCCACGAACTCCAGGTCCTTGCCGGACTCGTTGACGGTGGGCTCGATTTCCGGGAAACCGGCCGGGTTCAGGCTCTCCTGGGTGATGGCCTGCACATAGCGCTCGCGCATCACCTCGCCCACCACCTCACTGCGCACCTGCCCGCCGAAGCGCTGGCGCACCACGGACATCGGTACCTTGCCCTGGCGGAAGCCGTTGAGGCGCACGTTCTTGGCGGTGTCCTGAAGACGGGCCGCCACGGCCTGGTCGACCTCGGCCGCGGGAACCTGAACCTTGACGCGGCGCTCGATGCTGGAGGTCGTCTCGACGGAAACTTGCATGAATTGTCCTCTACCGACTGGGGGCGTTCGTTACGAATGCGTTGGAAGATCAAAGGGCTGATTTTAAGAAGCCCACTGCGCGCTGGCAAGCGCCATGCCCGTAAGATGGGGACGTTGCTCGCGGATCACAAGGGGAAAATGACAGAACCGCCAGGCAGACGGAAACACGAAGGCGCCGACAAGATGCCGGCGCCTTCGCAAGAAATCTGAGGCAATGGGGTGGATGATGGGGATCGAACCCACGACCACCGGAGCCACAATCCGGGGCTCTACCACTGAGCTACATCCACCACTGCCAAAACAACCACTTAATACAACTTACGACGAAATGGGGTGGATGATGGGGATCGAACCCACGACCACCGGAGCCACAATCCGGGGCTCTACCACTGAGCTACATCCACCATATTCGCCTATCGCGCCCGACCGGACCCAGCTGCCAATCCCGCTAACAGCATGGCGCGCCCAGCAGGACTCGAACCTGCAACCCACGGCTTAGAAGGCCGTTGCTCTATCCGGTTGAGCTATGGGCGCATTGTACGGCCTCACACTCTTGCCTGCAACCCTTATTTCAACAAAAACAATGGGTTGCGATGGTCGGGGTGGAGGGATTCGAACCCCCGACATCCTGCTCCCAAAGCAGGCGCGCTACCAGACTGCGCTACACCCCGCCGGCTTGTCGCACGGCCTTGACGATCCCGTGAGCTCGTCAGTGCGAGGCGTATTCTACGGATCTTTCCTTATTGGTCAAGCATCTGTCGCAATCAACATTGGCAAGACGCTTTGACTCGCGGCCGGCTCATGCGAAAATCACCGCCCAGTTTCGTCGCCGCCACCGGCGGTGTCCACAGCTTCCAGGGGAATCGTCGATGACCGCACAACTGATCGATGGCAAGGCCATTGCCGCTCACGTTCGCCAGCAAGTCGCCCGCCAGGTGGAGGCACGCCGCCAGGCCGGCGAGCGCGTCCCCGGCCTCGCCGTGATCCTGGTGGGTGAGGACCCGGCCTCGGCCGTCTATGTGCGCAACAAACACCGCGCCTGCGAAGAAGCGGGGCTGCTCTCGCTGCGCCACGAGCTGCCGGCGGACACCACCCAGGCCGACCTGGAGGCCCTGGTGGACCGACTCAATGCCGCCCCCGAGGTGGACGGCATCCTGGTACAGCTGCCACTGCCCGATCACCTGGACCCGCGGCCCATCCTCGAACGCATCCGCCCCCACAAGGACGTGGACGGCTTCCACCCCTATAACCTGGGACGCCTGGCCCAGCGCCTGCCGGTGCTGCGCCCCTGCACCCCCAAGGGCGTGATGACCCTGCTTCAGGAGAGCGGCCTCAAGGTTCGCGGGCTGGATGCCACCATCGTCGGTGCCTCCAATATCGTCGGCCGCCCCATGGCCCTGGAACTGATGCTGGCCGGCTGCACCACCACCATCTGCCATCGCTTCACCCAGAACCTGGAGGCCCATGTGCGGCGCGCCGACCTGCTGGTGGTGGCGGTGGGCAAGCCGGGCCTGGTCAAGGGCGAATGGGTCAAGGAGGGCGCCATCGTCATCGACGTGGGCATCAACCGCCAGGAGGATGGCACCCTGGTCGGTGACGTGGAGTTCGCTCCCGCCGCCGAGCGGGCCAGTCATATCACCCCGGTGCCCGGCGGCGTGGGTCCCATGACGGTGGCCTCGCTGCTGGAGAACACCCTGTTTGCCGCCGAACTCCACGATGCCATGCAGCGCCAGGACGCTTGAGGTAGAATCCGCCCCCATCGATTCAGCGAAGAGCAGAGCCTAGATGAAACGTATTGGCATCATCGGCGCCATGCCGGAAGAAGTCGCCCTCCTCGCCTCCCGCCTGGAAGGTCAGGAGACCCGCCAACAGGTGGGCTGCACCTTCTATCGCGGCCGGTTGCACGGCGTCGAGGTGGTGATCCTGCAGTCCGGCATCGGCAAGGTGAATGCCGCCGTGGGCACCACCCTGCTGCTGGATAGCTATCAGCCCGAGGCGATCATCAACACCGGTTCCGCCGGCGGCTTCGGCGCCGATCTGGAAGTCGGCGACGTGGTGATCTCCTCCGAGGTGCGCCACCACGACGTCAACGTCGAGGTGTTCGGCTACGAACCCGGCCAGGTGCCGCGCATGCCCGCCGCCTACCTGCCCGACCCGCGCCTGGTCCGGGTGGCCCGGGAGTGTATCGAGGAGCTGGGCGAGCTGCGCGTGGTGGAGGGGCTGATCGCCACCGGCGACAGTTTCATGGCCTGTCCCGATGCGGTCAGCCAGACCCGGGAGCGCTTCCCCACCATGCTGGCCGCCGAGATGGAGGCCGCCGCCATCGCCCAGACCTGCCACCTCTATGGCTGCCCCTTCGTGGTGATCCGCGCCCTCTCGGATATCGCCGGCAAGGAATCCAACCTCAGCTTCACGGCCTTTATCGACCAGGCCGCCACCCATTCGGCACAGCTGGTGGAGGCCATGGTGCGCCGCCTGGCCACCCCCGCCGAGGCCACCGCCGACGCCTGATCGCGAGTCAATGCCCCAGAACATGAACACGCCGAGCCTCGCGCTCGGCGTGTTTCGTCATG
Organism: Halomonas sp. H5; assembly: GCF_050613175.1. GTDB lineage: Bacteria > Pseudomonadota > Gammaproteobacteria > Pseudomonadales > Halomonadaceae > Bisbaumannia > Bisbaumannia salifodinae. The sequence continues at coordinate 1,985,671 of NZ_CP192510.1, read as the reverse complement.
CACATCGCTTGCCCGACGCCTTGAGCCGCGGCCCCGTTGAGGTATGATGCGGCCTCCCCGCACCCCACAGGAGTCCCTTATGCCATCCCCGATTCGCGTGATCTATACCGGCGGCACCCTGGGCATGGAGCCGGGCCCCCAGGGACTGGCCCCGGGGCGTGACTTCGAGGCGCGCCTGCGTCGGGCCCTGGACACCCTGCCCCCGGCACGCCGTGCCAGCCTGCCCGACTTCACCTTCGAGGCCACGCCGCAGCCCATCGACTCCAGCGCCGCCACCCCCAGCGACTGGCAGACCCTGGGGCAGCGCCTGGGCCAGGCCTATGACGAGGCCGCCGGACTGGTGGTGCTGCACGGCACCGACACCCTGGCCTGGGCCGCCAGCAGCCTCGCCTACCAGCTTCAGGGCGCGGCCAAGCCGGTGGTGGTCAGCGGCGCCATGCAGCCCCTGGAGGCACCGGGCAGCGATGCCCTGGGCAACGTGGAGGGCGCGCTGCGCTTCGCCGCCCAGCCGGCCCTGCAGGAAGTGGCCATCGCCTTCGCCGGCAAGCTGCTGCGCGGGGTGCGCAGTCGCAAGTGGCATACCCGAGACGCGGACGCCTTCGTCAGCCCCAACTATCCGTTGCTGGGCGAGCTGGTGGAGGGCGAGCCGGTACTCTATCCGAACCGCGGCCTGGACGAGCTGCAGCGTGGCGCCCCGCGCTTCGAACTCCCCGACTACCAGGCCCTGGGGGACTGCCCGGTGGTGCGTATCGTGTTATGGCCGGGGATCCCGGCCTCGCTGGTGGCGGCCTGGCTGGAGGCTCCCCGGGTCAAGGGGGCCCTGCTGGAGGTCTGGGGAGGCGGCAATGTGCCGGAGAACCCGGCGCTGCTGGAGGTGCTGGCGGAGGCCAGCGGACGCGGACAGCTGCTGGTGGCCATCAGCCAATGCCCCGCCGGCGCCATCGCCATCGGCAGCTATGCCGCGGGTCAAGGCCTGGCGGCGGCCGGCGTGCTCTCCGGCGACGACATGACCCCGGAGGCGGTGATCACCAAGCTGGTGCATCTGCTGGCCCAGCCCCTCGATGAGACCCAGCGTCGCGAACGCTTCCGCGACGCCCTGGTGGGCGAACGCTAATCAGACCGCCGGGCCAGGCAAAGGCCGTCCCGAGGGTCTATGGTAGGGGAAACCCACCCCATGGAGCCCCCTATGGAACAGCCGGTCCATCATTTCAGCGAACTCTTCGAACAGCTCGGCCTGGCCTCGGATGCCGGCGCCATCGAGGCCTTTATCCAGCGCCATTCGCCCCTGCCAGAGAGCGTGCCGCTGCATGAGGCGAGCTTCTGGAGCCCGGCCCAGGCCGAGCTATTGCGCAACGCCCTGGAGGATGACGCCGACTGGGCCGAGGTCGTCGATCACCTGGACGCCTCCTTGCGCAAGCCCTGAGCCAGGAGGTCACCGGACTCCTAGTCGACGCCATTGCGGGCCTCGATACGGCGGCGTACCCAGGCCCCCAGCAGCAGCAACAGGGTCAGCAGGGCCAACGGCAGCGCGACATCGAGGCTCAGTCCCTTCCCGCTATCCACCGCCTCCAGGGCACCATGGATGGCACTGGCATAGACCGCCCACTTGGCCCCCAGCCCGAGAATGGCCGCCACCAGGAAGGGGCCCAGCGGCAGGCGCACCAGTCCCGCCGCGTAGTTGATCACCGAATGGGGAAAGCCCGGCAGCACCCGCAGGGCGCCTTGGGTCAGCAGGTCACCGCGACGTTGCATCAGGCGCATCATGCGCCGGGTCAGCTTGCCGGGCCGCAGGCGTCGCTCGAAGCGCGCCGCCAATCCATAAGCCCCCAGGGCGCCGACGGTGCTGCCCAGGATCAGCATCGGCACGGCGACCAGCGGATGATGAAAAGGGGCGATCAGCCACAGCCCGATACTGCCGGGCAGCCCGATCATCAGGGTCACCGCCATCACCAGGATCACCGCCAACATGGTGGAGGGACGGCCGGCGGTGTGTTCCGCCCAGGCCTGCAGGGCACCGAGGTCGGGGGAGTACCAGACCCACATCATCATCAGCAGCATCAGCGCCGCCATTCCCGGGATCCACCAGAAGCGCATCGCCCCTCCTCTATTCGCCGCCCCAGGCCTCAGGAGGCTAGCGGCGGCTCGTCATCATCGCGGCTCAGCCCCCGAGATCCACCAGAAGTGCATCGCCCCTCCTCGGTTCGCCGCCTCAGTCCTCAGATCTCAGGAGGCCAGCGGCGGCTCGTCGTCATCGCGGCGCAGCTCCCGCGCCGTCGATTCGCCATGGCGTAACTCCGGCGTCGCCGTCCGCTGATCCACATAGGCGAGGATGCCGAGCTGTACCGCCAGCACCAGAAAACAGAGCATGAGTCCCTTGATCATCATCGGCCTCCCAGGGCATACCGGCGCGACAGGCGCCAAGGCGGAGTCTACTCCCGCCCAAATGCCCCTCGCCAGCATTTTCTTAGCCGACGAACAACCCCTACAGTCGCGCCTCCACCCGCTCGAGGATCTGACGGCTCACCTTGGCCACCAGGGGGCGCGCGGCACGATTGACCGCCTTCTCCACCAGGCGGTTCTTGATCTCATAATCGAGGCTGAGGGTCACCTCGGTGCCCTCGGGCACCGGCCGCAACCGATAGCAGCCCTGATTGCGCACCCCTTCGATGGACTCCCAGGCCAGCCGACTGGGCTCCTCGCGCTCGGTGATCCTCACCAGGAAGGCCCACTCCATGCCCACGGCACGCACATGCCAGCGATAGCGCCCCTCCCCCAGGGCCTCGATGGAATCGATTAGATCGGAGTAGTCGGCGAAGTCCTCGACCCGCTCCAGCAGGGCGAAGACCCGCTCCGGGGGAGCCGACAGGACGGCGCTGTGTTCGATGCTGGCCATGACGTTTCCTTGCGTCACCTGAGGGAGTGACTCGAGAGTAACGACCCTCGACCGCCTTGGCCAGCCCACTGGCCAAGTGGTCAAGCCTTCTCTACACTAGCGCCCTCCGGACCGGATCCCGGACACCCCCGCCGCCAGCGGGGCAGGACAAATTCTCCGACAGGAACCCCCTATGACGACTTCCCCCCATGGCCGGCGCGCCGTGATCATCTATTCCGGCGGCATGGACTCCTTCACCGTGCTGCATCAGGCCCTGGCCGAGGGCATCGAGGCCCATGCCCTGTCCGTCGACTACGGCCAGCGCCATCATCGCGAACTCGATACCGCCCGGCGCGTCTGCCAGGCCCTGGACGTGCCCCACCAGGTGGTCGACCTGCGCGCCATCCATAGCCTGGTGGATGCCTCGGCGCTCACCGATGCCGACCAGGCCCTGCCGGAGGGCGACTACGCCGCCGACAACCTGGCCACCACCGTGGTGCCCAACCGCAACATGATCCTGCTCTCCCTGGCCCTGGCCAAGGCGATCAATATCGGTGCCGACGAGGTGCGCTACGGGGCCCATGGCGGCGACCACGACCTCTACCCGGACTGCCGGCCCGAGTTCGTGCGCCGCATGCAGGCCGCCGCCGAGGTATGCGACTTCGCGCCCCTGCGCCTGGCGGTGCCCTTCCTGCACCATAGCAAGGCGCAGATCCTCGCCGCGGGCCTGGCACTGGGCCTCGACTACGCGGACACCTGGACCTGCTACCGGGGCGAGGCCCTGGCCTGCGGGCGCTGTGGCAGCTGTCGCGAGCGCCTGGCCGCCTTCGCCGCCAATGGCGTGGTCGACCCCCTGGCCTATGAGGCCGACATCGCGCGCCCCGACCTGGCGGGAGGCCGCTGATGTATCACGTCAAGGAGGCCTTCTACTCCCTGCAGGGGGAAGGCGCCCGGGCCGGCCGCGCCAGCGTCTTCTGCCGTTTCAGCGGCTGCAACCTCTGGTCGGGGCGAGAGACGGATCGCGACACCAGCGTCTGTCGCTTCTGCGACACCGACTTTATCGGCACCGATGGCCAGCACGGCGGTCGCTTCGCCGATGCCGAGGCCCTGGCCGCCCACCTCTGCGCCCTCTGGCCCGACACCCAGGGGGTGGCCACCCCCTATGTGGTCTTTACCGGCGGCGAACCGCTGCTGCAGCTCGATGCGCCACTGATCCAGGCCATGCAGCGCCTCGGCTTCGAGGTGGCGGTGGAGACCAACGGCACCCTGGTGCCGCCGCCGGGCATCGACTGGCTCTGCGTCAGCCCCAAGGGCAGCGCCACGCTGGCGGTGGCCGGCGGCGACGAGCTGAAGCTGGTCTACCCCCAGGCGGAGGCGCCGCCGGAGCGCTTCGACGCCCTGGACTTCCGCCATTTCTATCTGCAGCCCATGGACCTCGCCCCCCGGGGCGAATCCGGCACCACACTCACGGCCTGCGTCGACTACTGCCTGGGTCACCCCCAGTGGCACTTGTCGCTGCAGACTCACAAGATCGCGGGGATCGATTGATGATGCAGACCCTCACCATGATCGCGGGGATCGACCGATGAGCCTGTTCGTCGATAACCTGACCCATCTGGATGCCTCCCTCTGGTGTCCCCGCCGCGGCCTGATCGGGGTCAGCTGGGCGGTGGACGTGCAACTCGACGGCGAGCTGGGGGAAGACGGCATGCTGTTCGACTTCGGCGAGGTGAAGCCCTGGATCAAGTCGCGACTCGATGCCGGTGCCGACCATACCCTGCTGGTGCCGACCCGGGCCCCGGGCGTGGAGCTCCAGGAGTGTCGCGAGGGGCTGCGCCTGGTCACCCGTCACCCCTACCCCCTGGAGCTGCGCGCCCCGCGCCAGGCCTTCACCCTGCTGCCCTGGACCGAGGTGCGCCGCGACACCCTGGCCGAGCACCTGGCCGGCGAGCTGATGCGTCGCCCGCCGCCCCGGGTCTCGGCCATCCGCCTGAGCCTGCGTGACGAGGCCATCGACGGCGCCGCCTACACCTACAGCCATGGCCTGCGCCAGCACGCCGGCAACTGCCAGCGTATCGCCCACGGGCACCGCTCGCGGCTGCATATCTGGCGCAATGGCCGGCGCGACCCGGCCCTGGAGGCCGACTGGGCCGAGCGGCTGGCGGATGCCTACCTGGTGGATACCGACGACCTGGTGACGGACCCCGACGACGACCCGCGCCACCTCACCTGCGCCTACCGCGCGCCTCAGGGGGAGTTCCGCCTGCGCCTGCCCACCGAGCGCTGCCGGGTGCTGCCCAGCCAGACCACGGTGGAACGCATCGCCCTGTGGCTCGCCGAGCGGATCGCCGCCGCCGAGGGGGGGCATATCCGGGTACAGGCCTTCGAGGGCATCGGCAAGGGCGCCTTCGCCGAGGCGGGCCGGCAATGACAGCGGTGCCGAGCGCCGCTGGCTGTCGCCCCGGCTGCGGGGCCTGCTGTATCGCCCCCTCCATCAGCTCACCGATTCCCGGCATGCCCCAGGGCAAGCCCGCCGGGGTGCGCTGCGTGCAGCTCGACGCCGATAACCTCTGCCTCCTGTTCGGCGACCCGCGGCGCCCGGCGGTATGCGAACGCTTCGCCTTCGACGCCGAGCTATGCGGCGAGCACCGCGACCAGGCACTGATTCGGATCGGTGAGCTGGAAGCCATCACCTAGCACGCCACCTAAACGACACGGGCCCCGGCATTGCCGGGGCCCGTGTCGTTGGCGCGAGGGAATCAGGACTCCAGTCGCGCGGTCTGCTCCTGGCGCTGGTCGAGCAGCATGCGCCAGCGCACCAGCACCGGAGCGTCGCTGGGCGAGACCTCGCCGAGCAGGCGCCGGAACTGCTCCCGCGCCTGGCGGTCCTCGGGATCCACCAGGGTCAACCACAGCTCCAGGGCATTGAGCTGCTGATGCAAGTTCTCGTGCTCCGCCGCCTGACGCAGGGCCTGCTCCACCAGCAGGCGGATCTCCTGGGCCGGGCGCCCCAACTGGTGGCGCACCCGCGCCAGTTGGATGGCCAGCTCCGGCACATAGAGCGAAGTACGCTCCTGGGCGATCAGCAGGCACTGATCCAGGTAGTCTTCGGCGCGGGAGAGCTCCCCCAGCGCCACACAGGCGTCCACGAACCACAGCACCGGGCGCTGGTAGCGGTCGCGACCGGTCACCTCGTCGAACTCCTCCATGCCCGCCTCCAGCAGGGCCAGGCCCTCACGATCGCCGGCCAGGGCCCGCTGCCAGCCCAGCATCCCCTGGGCCGACATCTGCCACAGGTGCAGGTCCGGGGTGCCGGTGAGCTCGAAGGCACGCTGGGAGCGCATGCCGGCCAGGTGCACATGCCCCAGTTGGCGGTACATGGCCGCCGAGAAGAGCAGCGCCATGGCCAGGGAGCCCGGATGGTTGAAGCCCTCGGCGAGGCGGATCGCCGCCTCCGCCTGCTGCTCGGCGCGCCGATAGTCGCCGCGCAGGCAGAGCGCCCAGCCCTGGAAGCAGGCCGCCGCCACCTGGGGATGATCGGAGAACGGCAACCACTCGATCAGCATCGGCGAATTGAGGGGATCGATCTCCTCCAGGTGGTCATAGGCCTGGCGAATCCGCCCCGCCCAGTATTCGCAGTGGGCCCGGGCATAGTCGGCCAGGCGCCGATAGCGGGGATCCTCCAGCTCGCCGGCCAGGTCGGCCAGCCTGGCGGCCAGGGAGAAGGCATCGGCATGGGCATGGCGCTGGCTGCAGCCCACCCACAGGCCCCACTTGACCAGGAAGCGCTGCTCCAAGTCGTCCGCCTCCTCCTCATGGCTGCGCGGCGGCAGCAGTTCCTGGGCGCGCACGAAGCTGTCGTGGGCGGTGGGCGAGCCATGCCCTTCCAGGGCGAAGGCGGCCTGGCCGCGTACCGTCAGCAGGCTCACCTCCCGCTCCTGCTGTCCCTCCACATGGCGCAGGCTGGCCAGCCCGGCGTCGGCCATGCGCAGGGCGGTGCGGTTGGCGCTCACCTTGAGCGCCTCGCGGGCGGCCAGCTCGAAGTAGCGGGCGCCCCGGGCATAGTGGCCACTGCGCCGCAGATGGGTGGCGAAGTCGCCAGGATGGCGACTGATCCACATCGGGAAGCGTTCCTCGATCAGGGTCACCACCTGGCCGTGGATCGCCACCCGCACGTCCCGCGGGCAGGACAGGTAGGCGGCCTCCTGGAGCAGCTGATGGCTGAACTGGTACTCGTATTCACTGCCCGTCGGGCAGGCCTCGATGATCTCCAGGCGGATCATCTGCTCGATGGCCCGCTTGAGGCGTTCCCCGGACCAGCCGCTGCACTCGGTGAGCAGATCGAGGCGGAACTGGCGACCCAGCACCGCCGCCACATGCGCCACCTCGCGTTCGGCATCGAGCTGGTCGATGCGGCTGGCCAGCAACCCCAGCAGGCCCTGGGGCAGGTCGTCCAACTGGACGCTGCGCCCCTCGCGGCGATCCATGTCCAGGCGCCGGCAGATCTCCTGCAGGTAGAGGGGCACGCCGTCGCAGCGCTCGATCAACTGGCTGCGCAGCCGCGGGCTGAGGTGCAGCCGGTAGCGCCGCGCCAGCTGCGACAGCAGCCGCGACGACTGCAGGGCATCCAGGCGCCCAAGGCTGAGCTGCTGATCCCAATGCAGGCGGGCCGGCAGCGTCTCGCGGCCATGGTGGCTGGCCACCAGCAGCAACGGACAGTTGATCGGCAGCCGGGCCTGGAGGCTGGAAAGCACCTTGAAGGAGGGCTCGTCCAGCCATTGAATGTCGTCGATCATCAGCACCAGGGTGCGCTGGGCGGTAAGGGTCTCGACCAGGGCCTGGAGCAGCTGCACCACCAGTTCCAGGGCCTCGCCGCTCTGGGCCAGCACCGCCACCTCCTCGGGCTCGCGAACGCCGAGGGCCTCCTCCAGCAACTGACGCCGTTCGGGGGAGCCCGCCAGCGTCGGATAGTTCTCCAGCAGCCGACCCAGGCGCGCCTCGTCGGGCTCGCCGCCCAGGTGCCAGCGCAGCAACTGGCGGGCCACCCCATAGGGGGAATGCACCGAGAGCCGGGTGGTGGGCTGCCAGCAGATGGCGGTATCGCGACTCTGCTCGAGTTGGCGGAAGCCCACCAGCAGTGCCGACTTGCCCATGCCGGAGGCGCCGCGCACCAGCACGCTCTGGCGCAGGCCGATCCCGGCCCGGGCCAGGGCGTCACGCAGCTTACGCAGCGCCGCCTCGCGCCCCACCAGGCTGGGTGGCAGGGCCTCGCGGCCCCCTTCGTTGGCCCCCAGGACCAGGGCGCGCAACCGCACCTTGCCGTCACAGGCGACCAGCCGCGAGGAGAGTCGCGGCTGCAGGTCCAGGGCCGGCGGCATATGCTGGCTGGCCTCCTGGGAGATCACCAACTCCCCTCCTTCGGCGGCACTCATCAGCGCCAGGGAGGTCTGGGTGACCTGGCCCAGGGGATCGGCCAACTGACGCTCGGGCAGATAGATCACCCGACCGCTGTTGAGGCCCGCCGCCAGGGTGAAGCGCGGTACGCCGCCCTCGCCCTTCCAGTGGCGAGTGGACTCCTCGGGCAGCGCCTTGCGACAGTGTTCGTAGAGGGCCACCAGCTCGGCCAACTGGTGGGCCGGGCCATGGGTGCCGAAGCAGGCCAGGCCCAGGCCGCCGGTGGCCCCGGGCAGCCAGAAGCCGCCCAGGTGGTGGCACTGCTGCTCCAGCCAGCGCATCAGCTCGATCTGCAGGGCCAGGCTGGCATGGGTGGCGTCCCGGGCGGTGAGGTCCTCCTCGAGGCTCAGGCGAATGGCCATCACCGAGAGCTGACGCTGCTCGATCTCATCGTCGCGCAGCGGCGCGCTGTCCAGGGCCAGGGCCCGGGAAAAGGCGCCCTGGGGCGAGAGGCGCTGGATATCCGCCTGGCCATCGGACCAGTAGCGGGCCAGTTGCAGGAAGGCGGGCTCCGGCTGCTGGCCGGAGAGCGCCAGCAGCTGCAGGTAGGCGTTGTACTGCTCGTGGGCCGCCGCCGCCTGCCCCTGCTCGGCCAGTTGGCGCACCAGCCGCTCATGGAAGGGACCATAGCCGGAGAAACGGCTCACCAGATCCCGCAACAGCGACTCGGGTAGCTCGCCATGGGCCTCCAGCACCGCCTCGGCGAAGGCGATCACCCGCTGGCGCCACTCGTTGCGCACCCGCAGCAGCCAGCGCTGGAATTCGGCACAGGCGGAGAGCTGCAGCTCTTCCACCAGGTCCCCCTGGTAGAGGGCCAGGATCGCTTCCAGGGTGTCGATATCCGGCGGCTCGCGCAGCAGCGCCTGGAGCTCATGCAGGTCGAAGCGCCACCCCTCGGGAAGCTGGAAGGCGATGGTCTGGCGGGACACCGCCAGCACCCGCTCGGCCTGCTCGCCCAGTGACTGGCGCAGGCAATGCAGGGCATGGCGAAGGTTGGTGCGCCCGGAGGAGAGCCCCTGATCGGGCCATAGCAGTTCGGCCAGGGTGGAGCGGTTGACCGGCTGCTCGTGGAGCAGCAGGTAGACCAACAGCCCCTTGACCTTGTCATAGCTGAACTGGGTAAGGCTGTCCTCACCCAGGGTCAGTGAGAAATGGCCGAGCAGTGTCAGTCGCTCATCGACGGAAGGATCCCGCATCGTCTTCATTCCCGCGTTATTGTGTCATCGGCAAGCGCCTTGCCGTCTGTTCCCTGGATCTCAGGCCGCCTCGGGGATACCGCTATGGAAGCGGAAATCGCCATCCGGGGCCTCGATCAGGCGCGCCTCGCGATCGGCGAGGAAGGCGATCCGTGCCTCCACCTCTCCATCGCCCGCCTCTTCGGCAACGAGCCGCGCCAGCATCAGATAGTCCTCATAGTGACGCCCTTCCGACTTAACCAGACTGCGGTAGAACTTGGCAAGCTCTGCGTCCAGGCGCGGGATCAGGCAGGCGAAGCGCTCGCAGCTGCGCGCCTCGATCAGCGCCCCCACGATCAGCAGATCCACCAGGCGCAGCGGGTCCTCGGCGCGCAGGTGACGGCGCAGCCCCTCGGCATAGCGGGAGGCGCTGAGGTGACGATAGGCGATGCCCCGGGACTCCATCAGCGTGACCACCTGTTCGAAGTGCAGCAGTTCCTCCCGCGCCAGCTGCGACATCTTGGTCAGCAGCAGGGGGCGATCCACATAGCGGTACATCAGGCTCATGGCGGTGGAGGCCGCCTTCTTCTCGCACTGGGCGTGATCGATCAGCAGCAGTTCCTGGTTGCGCAGGGCCGCCTCGACCCAGGCCTGGGGCGTGGGGCAGCGCAGGAAGGAGAGCAGGTCCGGGGGCAGCAGGGCCGTTAGGCTGTCTTGCATGGTCATCCTGAATGATGGCTATCGGTAGTCATGGGAGCGATTCGCGCCTGGCCCGCCAGGGCCAGGGCGTCGCTAAGCTTGGCGAAGAGCCGCGGCGGCGTCAGCCCCAGCCCGGCCCCTTGGCGGGCCAGGCCATAACGGGAGAAGTCCTGGATGCGCTCGCGCCCCACCCGCAACAGTTCCACGGCGCGGGACAGCGGCGGCTGCTCCGGGCGCACGCGGATACGGTGCCTGGCCAACTGGGCATTCAACAGGGCCTCGTCGTCTACCCTCAGGAGACTCGCCGCGGCCTGCACCCTCAGGGCATCGAGCTCGCCGATGCGTCGCCGGCGCTCGGCCTCGTCGTAGCCGAACCAGTCGCGGATCTCGTCCAGATGGCGCTGGCAGCCCCGGCACACGGCGTCACCGACGGTGGTGGAGCAGACCCCCACGCAGGGGGTGCTGATTCGCTGAGACATTCGCTTCCTCGACGGGTCGATCCCGCAGTCTGTCGGGCTTAACACTGAGACAGACTGCCAAGCCCCGGCATCTTACCCGTCCCGGGCGCCGCGGGACACTCCCGGGACGACCATAACGAGTCCCGCAGACCAAAGTACAAGTCCCGCGGCTGAGGGGCTCGCTTAACATTGTCGACAGTTTCCCGTAGAATCCGCCTCACCTGAACCACGGTTACCACAGGCTCCAGGGCGACCCATCCTGACCCGTCGCCGACTCCCGCAGAGGCCGCCAAGGCCCGGGACGGCCGGCTCAACGCCCTGGCAAAGCAACTTGATGAGGGCCCAATCGTGCTTGAAGCATATCGCCAACATGTCGAGGAACGCGCCCAGGAAGGCGTCCCGCCGAAACCGCTGAACGCCGAGCAGGTCGCCGCCCTGGTGGAGCTGCTCAAGGCACCGCCCGCCGGCGAAGAAGAGTTCATCCTCGAGCTGATCACCGATCGCGTGCCCCCGGGCGTCGATGAGGCCGCCTACGTCAAGGCCGGGTTCCTGACCGCCATCGCCAAGGGCGAGGCCGAGTCCCCTCTGATCGACCGGATCCACGCGGTCAAGCTGCTGGGCACCATGCAGGGCGGCTACAACATCGTCTCCCTGGTGGAACTGCTCGACGACGCCGACCTGGCCAAGGAAGTCGGCGAACAGCTCAAGCACACCCTGCTGATGTTCGATGCCTTCCACGACGTGGAGGAGCGCGCCAAGGCCGGCAACGCCGTGGCCAAGGAGGTCCTGCAGTCTTGGGCCGATGCCGAGTGGTTCCTCTCCAAGCCGGCCCTGGAGGAGAAGATCACCCTGAGCGTCTTCAAGGTGCCCGGCGAGACCAACACCGACGACCTCTCCCCCGCCCCGGATGCCTGGTCACGCCCCGACATCCCGCTGCACGCCCGCGCCATGCTCAAGAACGAGCGCGAAGGCATCACCCCGGAAGTCCCCGGCACCACCGGCCCGCTCCAGCAGATCGAAGCGGTCAAGGCCAAGGGCTTCCCGGTCGCCTACGTGGGCGACGTGGTGGGTACCGGCTCCTCGCGCAAGTCCGCCACCAACTCGGTGCTGTGGTTCTTCGGCGACGATATCCCCAACGTGCCCAACAAGCGCGCCGGCGGCTTCTGCTTCGGCGGCAAGATCGCCCCGATCTTCTTCAACACCATGGAAGACTCCGGCGCCCTGCCGGTGGAGATGGATGTCGAGAAGCTCAATATGGGCGATGTCATCGACGTCTACCCCTATGAGGGCAAGGTGTGCAAGCACGGCACCGACGAGGTGCTGACTACCTTCGAGCTCAAGACCCAGCTGATTCTCGACGAGGTGCGCGCCGGTGGCCGCATCCCGCTGATCATCGGTCGCGGCCTGACCGGCAAGGCCCGCGAGTCCCTCGGCCTGCCCCAGTCCGAGGTCTTCCGCCTGCCCGAGCAGCCCAAGGACACCGGCAAGGGCTTTACCCTGGCCCAGAAGATGGTCGGCAAGGCCTGCGGCCTGGACGGCGTGCGCCCGGGCATGTACTGCGAGCCGAAGATGACCACCGTCGGCTCCCAGGACACCACCGGTCCGATGACCCGTGACGAGCTCAAGGACCTCGCCTGCCTGGGCTTCCAGGCCGACCTGGTGATGCAGTCCTTCTGCCACACCAGCGCCTACCCGAAGCCGGTGGACGTGGAGACTCACCACACCCTGCCCGACTTCATCATGAACCGCGGCGGCGTCTCCCTGCGTCCCGGCGACGGCATCATCCACTCCTGGCTGAACCGCATGCTGCTGCCCGACACCGTGGGCACCGGCGGCGACTCCCACACCCGCTTCCCGATGGGCATCTCCTTCCCGGCGGGCTCCGGCCTGGTGGCCTTCGCCGCCGCCACCGGCGTGATGCCGCTGGACATGCCGGAATCGGTGCTGGTGCGCTTCAAGGGCAAGCGTCAGCCCGGCGTCACCCTGCGTGACCTGGTCCACGCCATCCCCTACTACGGCATCCAGCAGGGCCTGCTGACCGTCGAGAAGTCCGGCAAGAAGAATGCCTTCTCCGGCCGCGTGCTGGAGATCGAGGGCCTCGAGGACCTCACCGTGGAGCAGGCCTTCGAGCTCTCCGACGCCTCCGCCGAGCGCTCCGCCGCCGGCTGCACCATCACCCTGAGTGAAGAGAGCGTCGCCGAGTACCTGAAGTCCAATATCACCCTGCTCAAGTGGATGATCAGCAACGGTTATGGCGACGTGCGCACCATCGAGCGTCGCATCCAGGCCATGGAAGAGTGGCTGGCCAACCCGAGCCTGATGCGCGCCGACCAGGACGCCGAGTACGCCGAGGTGATCGAGATCGACCTGAGCGAGATCCGGGAGCCGATCCTCTGCGCCCCCAACGACCCGGACGACGCTCGCCTGCTCTCCGAGGTGGCCGGCCAGCAGATCGATGAAGTCTTCATCGGTTCCTGCATGACCAACATCGGCCACTTCCGCGCCGCCGGCAAGCTGCTCGAGAAGCAGCCCGCGGGCAGCCTGAAGACCCGCCTGTGGCTGGCGCCGCCCACCAAGATGGACCAGCACCAGCTCACCGAAGAGGGCTACTACGGCATCTACGGCCGCGCCGGGGCGCGCATGGAGATGCCCGGCTGCTCGCTGTGCATGGGTAACCAGGCCCGGGTGGCGCCGAAGTCCACCGTGGTCTCCACCTCCACCCGTAACTTCCCCAACCGCCTGGGCGACGGCGCCAACGTCTTCCTGGCCTCCGCGGAGCTTGCCGCCGTGGCCGCGGTGGTGGGTCGCCTGCCCAGCGTGGAGGAGTACCAGGGGTACATGAGCGAGTTCGACGCCCTCTCCGGCGAGATCTATCGCTACATGAACTTCCACGAGATCGAGGAGTACCAGAAGGCCGCCTCGAACGTGATTCCGGTGACTCAAGAGGCCTAAGCCTCTGCCCGGGATATCGACGCCGGTGGGCGGGAGGCCCGAGGCCCTCCCCCCACCGGCGCCTCATCGACTCCGATGCTCGCAACATCGCACGCCCCTAGGGCCGAGCCGATGACCGAAACGCCCCGCCTCGTGCGGGGCGTTTTTCTTTGCCATCATGCCGTTTCGACTTCCATCGCAAGGAGACGCCCCATGCCCCAGATCGTTACCCCGGATATCTGCGACGCCCACCCCGAGGTTCGGGTCCTGGATCCGCTGTTCGTCAACTTCGGCGCCCGGGAAGCCTTCCATGGCCCCATCCGCACCGTGAAGTGCTTCGAGGACAACTCCCTGGTCAAGCAGGCGGTGGCCGAGCCCGGCGAGGGCGCCGTGCTGGTGGTGGACGCCGGCGGCTCCAGCCGCTGCGCCATGCTCGGCGATATGCTCGCCGAGCAGGCCGCCGACAACGGCTGGGCCGGCGTGGTGATGTACGGCTGCGTGCGCGACGTGGACGTGCTGGCGGAGACCGAATTGGGCATCCAGGCCCTCGGCGCCCATCCGCGCAAGAGCGAGAAGCGCGGCGAAGGCGTTCGCGATATCCCGGTCACCTTCGCCGGAGTCACCCTGCGCCCCGGGCAGTGGCTCTATGCCGACAACAACGGTATTTTGGTGGCCGAGGCCGAGCTGCCCCTGGAGGACTGAGCCTCGGGCATGGCCCACAGAAAACCGCCGCGGCAGGACCGCGGCGGTTTCTTATGGTAGGCGCCCAGGCCCAGCTCCACGCCGAACAGCTGGGCGAAGAACATCGCCACCAGGCCATAGTAAATGGCATTGCCACTCATATTGATGGTGGCCCCCAGGGGCAGCACGAAGGCGGAGGTGGGCCGCGACACCCCCAGCTCCCGGGTCGCCACGTCCAGGGTCACCGGCAGGGTGGCCATGGAGGAGGCGGTGGAAAGCGCCACCACCTGGGGCTTCTTCATGCGGCCCAGGAAGTGGCGTACCGGCATGCCGGTGGCGCCCTTGACCACCAGGGGGTAGAAGACGAAGCCGTAGAGGGCGATGGCCAGCACATAGACGCCGAACAGCTTCGATACCAGCATCAGCACATCGAAGCCGAAGGTGCCCACCGCATCCGCCATCAGCCCGAAGACGCCGATGGGGGCAATGCGCATCACCCTATTGAGCATCCACACCAGGGCATCGATCAGGGTCGACATGCCGGCCATCAGCGGGGCGGTACGCTCGCTATCGAGGCGCGACAGGGCCAGGCCCAGGAACAGGCAGAACACCAGGATCTGCAGGATATTGCCGTCGCCGAGGGCGGCGAAGACGTTGGTGGGAATCATCCCCAGCAGGGTGGCGAAGACGCCGGGCACCTCGCCGCGATCGGCATATTCGGCGGAGAACATCGCCTCCACGGCGCCCAGCTCCAGGCCGCTGCCCGGCTGGAAGAGGGCGCCCATCACCTGGACGCCGATACTGCTTAACATGCGCTTCGTCATAAGGCACTGCCTGTTTGGATTGTCTAGATAAACGAAGCGCGCATGGTGTAACGACTACTAAAAAATAAGAAAACAGAATTTATCGCTAGTTTTATAGCAAATTCTCAATATCTTTTTCTGACCTCATCGGGCTATCACAGTTGGGGTGACTGAGTGCAGAAAGTGTACTGCGATAGCCCTGCCGGTCTCGGCCGCCAGGATTGCCAAGACCGGCCGCTCGGTGGCAGGCTCAGGGCATCATGGTGATAACGAGGCCCTATGCGGATTCACGCCCTCGCCAAGGATGTGCTGCGCGCGCTGATCGATCACTGGCGCCCCCTGCTCGCCTATCACCTCGCCTTTACCCTGCTCGCCTCCCTGGTGCTGCTGCCGGTCATCGCCTGGAGCCTGGCGACCCTGCTGGGGCGCCTGGGCCGCCCGGTGATCGCCACCGCCGACCTGGCCGGCGTGCTGCTCACCCCCACCGGTGGCCTCTGGCTGCTGGCCACCCTGGCCCTCACCTTCCTGGTACTCTACCTGCAGCAGGCGGGGATGATCCTGGTGGCGGCGAGTGCCCACGGCAATCGCTATCGGCGCGCCTTCGACGCCCTGGGCCGGGTGCTATGGCGGTTGCCACGGCTGGCGGGGCTGGCCACCCTGCAGGTGGGAGCCCATCTGTTGCTGTTCGCCCCCTTCGCCCTGGCGGTGGGGCTGCTCTATGGTCACTTCCTCGGTGACCTGGATCCCTACTATGTACAGCGCACCCGCCCCCCGGCACTCTGGGCCTTCGTGGCCAGCGCCCTGCTGCCGACGCTGACATGGACGGCCCTGGCCGCGAGCCTCTATCTGCGCTGGAGCCTGGCCGTGGCGGCGCTGATACTGGAAGACGATGGCCCACGCCGGGCGCTGGCGCGCAGTTGGCGACTGACCCGCGGCCATCTCGGGCGCATCGCCCTACTCCTGCTCGCCCTGCTGGGGCTGATCCTGGCGCTGCCCCCCCTGAGCACCTGGACCTATGACCTGATCGCCACGCCCCTGGTGGCCTGGCTGCCGGAGCGGCCGGCGGTGCTGGTGCCGGCCATGCTGCTCTACCTGGCCGGTTACCTGCTGCTGACCCTGGCCCTGACCTTCCTGGGCCTGGCGGCCAATAGCCTCCTGGCCGCCGCCCTCTTCCTGCGCCTGAGCCGCGAGCGACTGCGCCTGCCCCGCCCCGGGGCGCACCCCGAGCGCCTGGCCTGGGCCCTGGAGCTGGCGGTGGTGCTGGCCCTGGCCATCCAGGCCGCGCTGATCCTCAATCGGGTCGAACTTCACGACGAGGTGGCCATCATCGCCCACCGGGGCAGCTCCATGACGACCCCGGAGAACAGCCTGCCGGCGGTCGAGCGGGCGGTCGCCGAGGGGGCCGACTATGTGGAACTGGATGTGCGCCTGACCGCCGATGATCGGGTGGTGCTCTACCATGACCGGACCCTGCGGCGCCTGACCGGCGATCCCCGCCGGCTCGGCGAGCTGAGCCTCGAGGAGCTCGGGGCCTTCGACCTGGGCAGTTGGTTCGGCGATGCCTATGCCGGCCTGCCCATCGCCTCCCTGGAGGAGGCCCTGGCCGCGGTGCGCGGACGGGCCGGCCTGATGATCGACCTCAAGCCCGACCCGGGCCGCGAGCGGGCCCTGGTGGAGGCGGTGCTGGCGGCCCTCGCGACAGAGGCCGAGGCGCGACGCCGCTGTCTGCGGGACGCCGCCACCCCCGAGGCGCCCCGGACCTGTGGCGACCCGAGGGTCATGACCGAGACCCGCCTGGCCACCCTCTCCCCCACCCTGATGAGCGCCATCGCCGAGCGGGAGCCCGAGCTGCGCATTACCCTGCTGGCCCAGTTGATCCTCCCCGGCACCCTGGAACGCCGGGGCTTCGCCGCCCTGGGGCTGCGCCATAATCGTATCAGCGAAGCGGAGGTGCGCCTGGCCCGCGACCACGGCTACGAGATCCATGCCTGGACGGTCAATGACCCGGCACGGATGTCGCAGCTGATCGACCTGGGGGTGGACGCCATTATCACCGACCGCCCCGACCTGCTGGCGGCCCTGCTGGCCGAGCGCCGGGAACTCAGCGACGGCGAGCTACTGCTGATCAAGCTACGCAACTGGCTACGTAGCTAATCCAGGGGCATCGCCATCGACAAGCCGAGGTGAGGATAAGGGGCTCAGTGGATGCAGGGGGCCGAGCGATTTAGCCGGGATGCCACCGCCTGGAGAGCCGGGCAGCGGCGATCGACAGGGAAGTCGATCGAGAACCGGCAAGAGGGACCTTGGTCCGGTTCGACGCGTCGCCCGGCTCATAAGGCGGTGGGGTTTCGTCCCGGCGCTAGCGAGCCCCTTGGATCCACTGACTGTATCGAGTCACTCCCACCTTTTGGCGATACGGTTAATCGCCCATTACGATGCCTTCCCGGCGCGGATCGGCGCCACCGAAGAAGCCGCTCTCGGTCACCTCGATGGCCTGCAGGCCGCTGACCAGCTCCCGTTCGCTGACCTCATGGCCGCGCTCGGCGAGCCCCTCCAGGGTCGACTCGGGGAAGCGCCCCTCCTCCAGGAAGGCCGGCCCGCCCAGGGTAATGGCATGCGGCAGGTTCAGCGCCTGCTGGGCATCCAGGCCCCAGTCGAGCATGGCCACCAGCGCCTTGGCGGTGTAGTGGATAATGGCGGCGCCGCCGGGGGAGCCGAGGCTCGCCACCAGGTCGCCGCTCTCGGCGTCGAAGACCAGGGTCGGGCTCATGCTGGAGCGGGGGCGCTTGCCCGGCTCCACCCGATTGGCGATGGGCGTGCCCGCCGCGTCGGCCGGGGCGAAGGAGAAGTCGGTGAGTTCGTTATTGAGCAGGTAGCCGCCGGAGAGTCCCGTACCGCCATCCGTCAGGATCCGCGAACCGAAGGCGGCCTCGATGGTGGTGGTCATGGCCAGGGCGTTGCCCGCCTCGTCGATGATGCTGATATGGCTGGTGCCATACTCCGGCTGGTCGGGCTGCACCGCCCAGGCGGTGGCGAGCTCACCGGGGTACCCCGGCTCGGCGCCGCCGCTGCCCAGGCTCGTTTCACTGATCAGGCCCGCACGCCGCGCCAGGTAGTCCGGGGCGAGCATCAGCGACCAGTCGCCGCCGGGGGCCGCCACGAAGTCCGGGTCGGCGATATATTTGCCGCGGTCGGCGAAGGCCAGCCGCGAGGCCTCCAGGAACTGATGCAGCCAGGGCTCGCTGGGCCTGCCCCCATCGTCCAGGGGCGTCACCTCCGGCAACTGCTCGAGCAGGCCGAGGATCTGCATCAGGGTCAGATGACCGGAGGACGGTGGCGGGAAGCCGCAGACCCGATAGGCGCGCCAGGGGCTGCACAGCGCCTCCCGTTGGCGCGCCTCATAATCCGCCAGGTCCGCCAGGCTGAGGCTGCCGGGTCGCTCGCCGTGACCCTGGACCCGGGCCACCAGGTCCTCGGCGATGGGCCCCCGACGCAGGGCCTCGCTGCCATGCTCGGCGACCTCGCGGAGGATGGCCGCCAGGGCCGGGTTGCGCAGGGTCTCGCCCACCGCCAGGGGCTCGCCGTCGGGGTAGTAGAAAGGCCCGGCCAGGGGATCGTCGCGCAGATGCTGCTCCGCCGCCAGGCTGGTATGCAGCCGCTGGCTCACCGGGAAGCCCTGCTCCGCCAGGGTGATGGCGGGCTCGAAGAGGCTGGCCCAGGGCAGCCGCCCCTGCTCGCCGTGGGCCAGCTCGAGCATCGCCACGGTGCCGGGCACCCCCACCGAGAGGCCGCTGGCGGCGGCGTCCATAAAGGCCAGGGGCTCCCCGGCATCGTCCAGGAAGAGGCCCTCGTCCACCGCGGCGGGGGCGGTCTCGCGGCCGTCATAGGCCACCACCGCCTCGCCGTCGTGATGGACCAGGAAGGCGCCGCCGCCGAGGCCACTGGACTGGGGCTCCACCAGGGTCAGCACCATCTGCACGGCGATGGCGGCATCGAGGGCCGAGCCGCCGGCGCGCAGGATCTGGTAGCCGGCATCGGTGGCCAGCGGGTTGGCGGCGGCCACCGCGAAGCGCTGGGTCGCCCAGCCCGGCTTGTCGGCGGTCTCCGAGGCCACCTCGGGAGCGATGGCGGGCAGGTCATACTCGAAGGCGTGAGCGGCGGGCAGGCCACCCAGGGCCAGGATCAGCGCCGCCGGAGCCAGGGCGGAGAAACGAAGGACCATAACGACACTCCTTGTGGTCGGGAACAGGCAGAGTATCAGCATAGCCCTAGTTCACCAGAAAGGGCTGATATGGCCGCGCGAGGATAAGAAGAGGCCCGGGCGACAGGGTCGCCCGGGCCTCTTGGGGTGCCCGACAAACCTGGGCGGTGAGCTTACTCCAGGGTCTCGCCGGCCAGCATAAACCAGGTCTCGAGCACCGCATCCGGGTTGAGGGAGACGGAGTCGATGCCCTGCTCCATCAGCCACTTGGCCAGGTCCGGATGGTCGGAGGGGCCCTGACCGCAGATGCCCACGTACTTGCCCTGGGCCTTGCAGGCGGCGATGGCCATGGCCAGGAGCTTCTTCACCGCCGGATTCCGCTCGTCGAAGAGGTGGGCGATGATGCCGGAGTCGCGATCCAGGCCCAGGGTCAACTGGGTCAGGTCGTTGGAGCCGATGGAGAAGCCGTCGAAGTGCTCCAGGAACTCCTCGGCGAGCAGCGCATTGGCCGGCAGCTCGCACATCATGATCACTTTCAGGCCGTTGTCGCCGCGCTTCAGGCCGTTCGCGGCGAGCAGTTCGACCACCTGGCGCGCCTCGTCGGGGGTGCGCACGAAGGGCACCATGATCTCCAGGTTATCCAGGCCCATCTCGTCGCGGACCCGCTTGAGGGCCTGGCATTCCAGCTCGAAGCAGGGCCGGAAGGCGTCGGAGATATAGCGGGAGGCGCCACGGAAGCCGAGCATGGGGTTCTCTTCGCCGGGCTCGTAGAGCTTGCCGCCGATCAGGTTCTCGTACTCGTTGGACTTGAAGTCCGAGAGGCGCACGATGACCCGGTTGGGGTGGAAGGCGGCGGCCAGGGTGCTGATCCCCTCCACCAGCTTGTCCACGTAGAAGCTGACCGGGTCGGCGTAACCGGCGGTGCGGGCGTCGATGGTCTGCTGCAACTCCAGGGGCAGGGTATCGTAGTCCAGCAGCGCCTTGGGGTGCACGCCGATCATGCGGTTGATGATGAACTCAAGCCGCGCCAGGCCGACCCCGGCATTGGGCAGACCGGCGAAGCCGAAGGCGCGATCCGGGTTGCCCACGTTCATCATGATCTTGAAGGGGATCTCCGGCATGGCATCGACGCTGGAGGTGCGGCAGTCGAAGTCGAGCAGCCCCTCGTAGACATGGCCGGTATCGCCTTCGGCGCAGGAGACGGTGACCTCGCGGCCATCCGCCAGCACCTCGGTGGCATCACCACAGCCCACCACCGCCGGGATCCCCAGCTCCCGGGCGATAATCGCCGCGTGGCAGGTACGCCCGCCGCGGTTGGTGACGATGGCCGAGGCGCGCTTCATGATCGGCTCCCAGTCCGGGTCGGTCATGTCGGTGACCAGGACATCGCCGGCCTGCACCTTGTCCATCTCCTCAGGAGAGAGAATCACCTTCACCGCGCCGCGGCCGATGCGCTGGCCGATGGCCCGCCCCTGGACCAGGGTGCGTCCCTTCTCCTTGAGTTGGAAACGCTCCAGCTTGCCGCCCTCCTGCTGGGAGACCACGGTCTCCGGGCGAGCCTGGACGATATAGAGCTTGCCGTCGTCGCCGTCCAGGGCCCATTCGATATCCATGGGGCGCTGGTAGTGCTGCTCGATGATCACCGCCTGGCGGGCCAGGTCCATCGCCTGGTCGTCATCGATGCAGAAGCGGCCGCGCTCGGCCAGCGGCACGTCCACGGTGGCCACCGACTTGCCGGCGCTGGCGTCCTCGGTGTAGACCATCTTGATCAGCTTGGAGCCCAGGTTGCGACGCAGCACCGCCGGGCGGCCGGCGGCCAGGGTCGGCTTGTGGACATAGAATTCGTCCGGGTTGACGGCGCCCTGCACCACGGTCTCGCCGAGGCCCCAGGAGGCGGTGACGAAGACGGCGTCGCGGAAGCCGGACTCGGTGTCCAGGGTGAACATCACCCCGGAGGCGCCGGTCTCGGAGCGCACCATCTTCTGCACCCCGGCGGAGAGCGCCACGTTCTCGTGGGCGTAGCCGCGGTGCACCCGATAGGAGATGGCGCGGTCGTTGAACAGCGAGGCGAACACCTCGTGGACGGCGCGCTTGATATTGTCGAAGCCCTCGATATTGAGGAAGGTCTCCTGCTGGCCGGCGAAGGAGGCATCCGGCAGGTCCTCGGCGGTGGCCGAGGAGCGCACCGCCACCTTGAGGCTGGGGTGCTGGGCGACCATCTGGTCGTAGGCGGCGTGCAGGTGTTGTTCGAAGGTGGGCGGCAGCGGGGTATCGATCACCCACTGGCGAATCTCGGCACCCACCCGGGCCAGCTCGGCCACGTCATCCACGTCCAGGCTAGCCAGGGCCGCATTGATGCGTTCGTTGAGCCCCTCATGGGCGAGGAACTCGCGATAGGCATGGGCGGTGGTAGCGAAGCCGCCGGGCACGCTGACGCCGGCCCCGGCCAGATTGGAAATCATCTCCCCCAGGGAGGCATTCTTGCCGCCGACGCGTTCGACATCGTTCATGCCGAGTTGATCGAACCACAGAATGTACTCTTCCACGCGACCCCCTTATTCCTTGCGACGCCCGGGCAGCGGGCACCTTGACTAGAGGGGGTCACCCTACCAATGCCGGGGCGCCTACGCCATTGGTCTAACAGCGAAGTCACTGAAGATTTTTTACAACAATCGCCCTTTTACGGCGATTCTTGTAGTTGCCGGCCGAGCCGCCAGCCGGGACAATCGGGGAAATTCCCTGCCGTGAGTCCTCCGCATGCCCCGTACCGCCTTCTTTATCTCCGACGGCACCGGCATCACCGCCGAGACCCTGGGCCGCAGCCTGCTGGCCCAGTTCGAGAACGTCGAGATCCGCATGGTCACCAAGCCCTATATCGACAGCCCCGGGAAGGCGCGCTCCCTGGTGGAGGTCATCGAGGCGGCGGCGGTCCGCGACGGCGAGCAACCCATCGTCATCGATACCATCGTCGATACGGAGATTCGCAGCATCATCAGCACCGCTCCCGGCTTCAAGGTGGACATCTTCTCCACCTTCCTGGCGCCCCTGGAAGAAGAGCTGGCCACTCACTCCACCTATACGGTGGGCCGCACCCACGCCATCGGCCATGACGCCGTCTATATGAATCGCATCGATTCGGTGCATTTCGCCCTGGACAATGATGACGGCGCCCGCACCCACCAGTACGACAAGGCGGATGTGATCCTGGTCGGGGTCTCGCGCTGCGGCAAGACCCCGACCTCCCTCTACCTGGCGCTGCAGTTCGGCATCCGCGCCGCCAACTATCCGCTCACCGAGGACGATCAGGACGAGGATGGCACCCTCAAGCTGCCCCGCTCCCTGGCCCCCCATCGTCACAAGCTGTTCGGCCTGACCATCGATCCACGGCGCCTGTCGGCGATTCGCAGCGAGCGGCGGCCCAACAGCCGCTACTGCTCCATCGACCAGTGCACCCAGGAGGTGCAACAGGCCGAGGCCCTCTACCGGCAGATGCATATCCCCCATATCGACACCACCCGCTTCTCCATCGAGGAGATCTCCACCCGGATGATCGCCGAGACCGGCCTGCAGCGGCGCTTCTCGCCCCGTTAGCGAATCACCCCCTCGCGGCGGAGCCGGGCGATATCCTCCGGCGTCAGCCCCAGCTCGGCGAGCAACCGCTCGCCATGGATGATCGCCGAGACCGGCCTGCAGAAGCGCTTCTCGCCCCGTTAGCGAATCACCCCCTTGCGGCGGAGCCGGGCGATATCCTCCGGCGTCAGCCCCAACTCGGCGAGCAGCGCCTCGCTATGCTCGCCGAGGGCCGGCGGCGGCGCCTCTCGTCCTATTAACGGATTACCCCCTCGCGGCGGAGCCGGACGATATCCTCCGGCGTCAGCCCCAACTCGGCGAGCAGCGCCTCGCTATGCTCGCCGAGGGCCGGCGGCGGCGCCTCGGCGGTGGCCGAGCGCCCATCGAAGAACAGCGGGCAGGCCACCTGGGGAATCTCGCCGCCGCCACGCTCGAGGCGACGCAGCATCCGCCGGTGGCGCACCTGGGGATCGGCGAAGGCCTGCCTCAGGGTATTGATGGGTCCGGCGGGAATGCCGTGAGCCTCGAAGTCGGTCAGCCAGGCGTCCCGGGGGCGAGCCTCGAGGACCTCGGCGATGGCCGGCACCAGGGCCTCGCGATGCGCCACCCGGGCCGCATTGGTGGCGAAGCGCTCGTCCTGCGCCCACTCATGCCGCCCCAGCAGGCGCGCCAGCCGCGCGAACTGGGCGTCGTTGCCCACGGTCAGCGCCAGGTGGCCATCGGCACAGGCGAAGGCCTGGTAGGGCACGATATTGGGGTGGGCATTGCCGTGGCGTTGAGGATCCTGGCCGCTGACCAGGGCATTGAGGGCCTGGTTGGCCAGGGTCGCCACCTGCACATCGAGCAGGGCCACGTCGATATGCCGCCCCTCGCCGGTGCGGCCGCGCTCGTCCAGGGCCGCCAGCACCCCCACCGCCGCATAGAGGCCGGTCATCACGTCGGTGATGGCCACGCCGGTCTTCATGGGCAGGCCGTCGGGCTCGCCGGAGAGGCTCATCAGCCCGCCCATCGCCTGGATCATAAAGTCGTAACCGGCCCGGCGGGCATAGGGGCCATCCTGACCGAAGCCGGTGATGGAGCAGCCGATCAGGCCGGGGTTGAGCGCCTTGAGGCTGGCATAGTCGAGGCCGTACCTGGCCAGGCCGCCGACCTTGAAGTTCTCCAGCAGGATATCGGCGCGCCCGGCCAACTCGCGCACCAGGGCCTGGCCCTCGGGGCGAGCCAGGTCGAGGGCCAGCGACTGCTTGCCGCGATTGGCGCACAGGTAGTAGGCGGCCTCCCGGGGCCCCGCCCCCTCCAGCCAGGGCGGCCCCCAGCCGCGGGTATCGTCGCCCTGCTCGGGATGTTCGATCTTGATCACCCGGGCGCCGAGATCCGCCAGCAGTTGACCGGCCCAGGGGCCGGCCAGCACCCGCGACAGATCCAGCACCAGGCGTCCTTCCAGGGGAGCGGCCATGGGCGTTCTCCTTGCCGTGGCGGGATCAGCAGAAGGCCTGCAGGCCGGTCTGGGCGCGGCCCAGGATCAGCGCATGGACGTCGTGGGTGCCCTCGTAGGTATTGACCGCTTCCAGGTTCAGCATATGGCGGATCACATGGTATTCATCGCTGATGCCGTTGCCGCCATGCATGTCCCGGGCCTGGCGCGCGATCTCCAGGGCCTTGCCGCAGTTGTTGCGCTTGATCAGCGAGATCGCCTCCGGCACCAGTTGCCCGGCATCGATCATTCGCCCCACCCGCAGCGCCGCCTGCAGGCCGAGGGCGATCTCGGTCTGCATATCGGCGAGCTTCTTCTGGATCAGTTGATTGGCGGCGAGCGGCCGACCGAACTGCCGGCGCTCCAGGGTGTAGTCGCGCGCCGCGTGCCAGCACGCCTCGGCGGCCCCCATGGCACCCCAGGCAATGCCGAAACGGGCCCGGTTAAGGCAGGAGAAGGGACCCTTGAGCCCCGTCACCCCGGGCAAGCGCCGGTCATCGGAAACCACCACGTCCTGCAGGGCGATCTGGCCGGTGATGGAGGCGCGCAAGCTGAACTTGCCCTCGATCTTGGGCGCCGTGAGCCCCGGCATGCCCTTGTCGAGGAGAAAGCCGCGGATCACTCCCTCATCGTCCTTGGCCCAGACCACGAAGACATCGGCGATAGGCGCGTTGGTGATCCAGGTCTTGGTGCCACTCAGCACCCAGTCGTCGCCCTGGCGCCTGGCGCGGGTGGTCATGCCGCCGGGGTCGGAGCCGTGATCCGGCTCGGTGAGCCCGAAGCAGCCCACCCAGTCGCCGCTGGCCAGTTTGGGCAGGTAGGCCTGCCGCTGCGCCTCGCTGCCGAAGGCGTGGATGGGGTACATCACCAGGCTCGACTGCACGCTCATGGCGCTGCGGTAGCCGGAGTCGACCCGTTCCACCTCCCGGGCGATCAGGCCATAGCTGACGTAATTCATGCCGGCGCAGCCGTAGCCCTCGATGGTGGCGCCGAGCAGTCCCAGCTCGCCCATCTCGCTGATGATCTCGCGGTGGAAGATCTCGTGGCGATTGGCCTCCAGGACCCGGGGCAGCAGCTTCTCCTGGCAGTAGTCGTGGGCGGTCTGCTGGACCATCCGCTCCTCGCCATCCAGTTGATCGACGAGGCGGAAGGGGTCGTCCCAGGTCACGGGGGTCGGCTGGCTCATGGTGATCTCCACATAAGGATTAAATATCGACATTCAAAACGAATGTAGACCAATAGTCCGGGGTTCACCAGCCCTGCCTGTGCCGCCGTCGCCAGATGCGACGCAGCCGCCACCAGGCGATCAGGCCGATGGCCAGGTTGGCGACCAGCATGCCGGCGAAGATCCCCACGGGGCCGGCCAGGTACCCGCCCAGCCAGGCCAGGGGCACGAAGAGAGCGAAGAGGCGCACCAGGGAGAGGCCCATGGCGGCCCGGGGGCGGTGCATGGCATTCAGCGACGAGACGCCGAGGATCACCACCCCCTGGGCCCCCAGCCCCAGGGGCACCAGCCACAGGAAGGCGCGCAGCACCTCCCCCACCGCCGGTTCCTCGGCATAGCCACCGGTCAGCCAGGGCGCCAGCAGTTGCAACAGGACCCAGACGCCCAGTTGCCAGGCCAGCACGAAGGCGAAGCAGCCACGGATCGCCCGCCAGGCGCGCTCGGGCCGATCGGCCCCCAGGTTCTGGCTGACCAGCGGCGAGAGGGTCATGGAGAGCGCCAGCACCACGATCTGGGCGATGGCATCGACCCGGGTGCCGACGCCGAAGGCGGCCACGGCGTGATGGCCATGGGTGGCGACGATCCGTGTCACCAGGGCCATGGCCAGGGGGGTAAAGAGGCTGGTAATGGCCGCCGGCACGGCGATCCGTCCCAGGGCCCGCCAGGAGTCCCAGACCCGGCGCGGCGTCAGGCCGCGCAGGATCAGGCAACGGCGCAGGGGCGGATAGGTCAGCAGCCCCGCGGTCATGGCTCCCCAGCTGAGTAGGGTGGCCAGGGCCGCCCCGGCCACGCCCAGGGCGGGAAGGGGGCCGATACCGAAGATCAGCAGGTAGTCGAGCAGCGCATTAAGCGCCGCCGCCAGGGCCATGGCCACGCCCTGGGCCCGGGTATTGCCCTGGGCCCGCAGCACGCTGTTGATCACCCGGGGCACGATCAGCAGGGCCGCCCCCCAGTACCAGACCCCCATATAGGCGTGGATATGCGGCATCAGGGCGGGATCGGCACCCAGGGCAGCAAACAGCGCCTCGATGCTGGGCAGGCCCAGCAGGGTCACCAGGCCCCCGACCAGGGCGGCCAACAGGATGGCATCGGTGCCGCGTCGGGCCACCAGGGCCCGTTCGCCGCGCCCCAGCAGGCGCCCCACCACCGCCGAGGTACCGATCCCCAGGCCGATGGCCAGGCTGACCACGGCGAAGACCACCGGGAAGGTAAAGGCCACCGCCGCCAGAGGCTCGGTGCCCAGACGGGCGATAAACCAGGCGTCCACCAGGTTGAAGGTGAGCATGGCCAGCATGCCGCCGATCACCGGCAGGGTCTGGCGAATCAGGGTGGGTGCCAGGGGCGCCTCGAGCAGGGCATTGGCGTTCGTCATGGGGCCTCGCGTCCGGGAGCTGGGGCCGCGAATTGTGCCCCCTTAGGCCCCCGAGAGGCAAAACGGGACGCCGGGCAAGGCCCGGCTTCCCGCCTGACGAGGAAGGACTAGCGACTTAGAGATCCCGTAGCGGATGGTTCTCCTCGGACCAGAGGGGCGCCAGGAAGGCCTCGAGCCGCGCCTCGGGCACCTCGGCCACGCCGGCATGGGACCAGCGCGGGCTTTTGTCCTTATCGATCAGCAGGGCACGCACGCCCTCCCCCAGGTCGCCCTCCACGCAGCAGCGCACCGACAGCGACAGCTCCTCGCGAAACGCCTGGGCCAGGCTGCCGTGACGATGGCGCTGGATCATCGCCCAGGCCAGGTGGGCGCTGAGCGGACAGCCCTCGGCCAGGCGCCGGCGATTGGCGGCCAACCAGGCGTCGTCGCTCTGGTCCGCGAGAATCCGCGCCACGGCCTCGTTCAGGCTGCCTCGGGCGGTCAGCGACTGCAGATGATCGAAGTGGGGGCGCAGCTGCGCCGTGGGGGCACGCTCGCGGGCCTCGAAACGATCCAGCACCCCGTCCACCACGGCGGAGGCCTCGGCGCTCGCGAAATCCGCCTCGCCGAGGGCCGCCAGCAACGCCTCCCGGGTCTCCCGAGGCACCAGGCGATCCGCCAGCCCCAGGTCGAGCGCATCCCGGGCGTTCAGGTGGGCCCCGGTCAACCCCAGGTAGGCGCCGATGCCCGGCGCCATGCGTCCCAGGAACCAACTGGCGCCGATATCCGGGTAGAGGCCGATGGTGATCTCCGGCATGGCGATGCGGGTGGTCTCGGTGGCCAGGCGGTGGGAGGCGCCGGCCATCAGCCCCAGGCCGCCGCCCATCACGATGCCGTCGCCCCAGACCAGTAGCGGCTTGGGATAGGTATGAATGCGGTGATCCAGGCGATACTCGGCGGCGAAGTAGTCGCCGGTGAAGGCGCTGGCGGCCTCCGCGCCCTCGCCGATGGCGCGATAGAGGGCGACGATATCGCCACCGGCACAGAACGCCTTGTCGCCGGCCCCCTCCAGCCAGACCGCCGCCACGGCATCATCCTCGGCCCAGGCCGAGAGGCGCTGGTCCAGGGCCTCGATCATTCCCCGGGAGAGGGCATTCAGGGCCCGCGGCGCATTCAGTCGCGCCACGCCCAGTCGTCGCCCGCCGCGCAGAGGGACCCCCTCGAAAATCACCACCTCGTCGCTCATCTTCCCTCCTCGCTGGATTCGTTTAGCCGTCACGACACCATCGTATCGGATTTCCCCGTAACGATTTACGCCAGGGACTCGACCACGCCGTCGGCCAGTAGTCGCCTCGCCACGATGACCCTCATGATCTCGTTGGTGCCCTCGAGGATCTGATGCACCCGGGTGTCACGCACCAGCCGCTCCAGGGGGTACTCCTTGATATAGCCGTAGCCGCCATGCAACTGCAGCGCCTCGTTGCACACCGTGAAGCCCATGTCGGTGGCGTGACGCTTGGCCATGGCGCAGTAGGCGCTGGCCTCGGGGTCGCCGTGATCCAGGCGCCAGGCCGCATGGCGCACCATCAGCCGCGCCGCGGTGAGCTCGGTGGCCATATCGGCGAGCTTGAACTGCAACGCCTGGAAGGCGCTCAGGGGACGCCCGAACTGCTGGCGGTCGCCCAGGTAGTCGCGGGCCAGGGTCAGCGCCTGCTGGGCGGCGCCCAGGGAGCAACTGGCGATATTCAGGCGCCCGCCATCGAGGCCCTTCATGGCGAACTTGAAGCCCTCGCCCTCCTCGCCCAGGCGATGGGTGGCCGACACGCGCACCCCGTCGAAGCTGACCAACCGGGTCGGCTGGCTCTTCCAGCCCATCTTCTCCTCGTTCTTGCCATACTCGATGCCGGCGGCATCCGCCGGCACGGCGAAGGCGGAGACCCCGCCGGCGCCGCTGTCCGGCCCCCCGGTACGGGCCATCACCACCAGCAGGTCGGTGGCGCCGGCCCCGGAGATAAACATCTTGGAGCCGGAGATCACATAGTCGTCGCCGTCGCGTACCGCCTTGGTGCGCAGGCTGGCGGCATCGGAGCCACTGCCCGGCTCGGTGAGGCAGTAGGAGGCCAGCGCCTCACCGCTCACCAACCGCGGCAGCCAGGCCTCCTGGAGGGCCGCTCCGCCCCAGTTGGCGACCATCCAGGTGGCCATGTTATGAATGGTGAGATAGGCGGTGGTGGAGATGCAGCCGGTGGCCAGCTGCTCGAAGATCAAGGAGGCCTCCAGGCGGGAGAGCCCCAGGCCCCCCGCCGCCTCCGGGGTGTAGATGGCCAGGAACCCCGCCTCGCCGGCGCGCTTGATCACCTCCACCGGAAAGTGGGAGCGCGCATCCCAGTCGGCGGCATTGTCGACCAGCTCGGCGCGGGCGAAATCCGCCGCCGCCTGCTGCAGGGCCCGTTGATCCTCGGTCAGGGAAAAGTCCATGCCTTCACTCCTCTCATGGTAGGTTTCGCCGGGGGCCAGGGCTCCCTGCGGCGACTGGGAACCAACCTAGCACTTGCTAGGTTATTTGGCATCCCCCTCCCCCTACGCCAAAAGTCGATGCTTCTGCACTTTACGTTAACGTAAACTTGGCGCTAGGCTTTGGAAAGCAAGGACGGGATGCGAGATCATAGGCGACACACCGCCAACCGTCTGACTACAGGATGACAACGATGCCGAAACCCCGCCAGGAGGCGATGGCTTCCCCCCGCGCGACCGGTGCGCTGAAACCTCAGCGCCGCACCTACTCGATCGGTGAACTGTCGCGGCTGTTCGAGGTGACGCCCCGCACCATCCGCTTCTACGAGCAGGAGGGCCTGCTGGCACCGGAGCGACGTGGCCAGACTCGCATCTACCACGAGAAGGATCGGGTGCGCCTCAAGCTGACCCTCAGGGGCAAGCGGCTGGGCTTTACCCTGGCGGAGATTCGCGAGGTCATCGAGCTCTACGACGCCATGCCGGATGGCAATGCCCGTCAGCTGCAGCGCATGCTGGAGATCCTCAGCGCCAAGCGGGCCGAGATGCAGGCGCGCCTGGAGGATATCCGCCTGATGCAGCAGGAGCTCGACGAGGTGGAGAGCCGCTGTCGCAGCGTCCTCGAGCAACTGGATCGCCACGACGTCACCTGAGTCCGACCCGCTCCCGTCATGGACACCGGGCGACGCGCTCCGCGCCGCCCCAGCAACAATAACAAGCACCAGCCATCAAGGAGCCACCATGACGCCTCAGCCTGCCAGCTATGTCAGTGGAATCAGCGATACGCCCCTCAAGGGACAGACCATCGGCGACTGTTTCGATGCCACCGTGGCCCGCTTCCCGGATCGAGAGGCCCTGCTCAGCCTGCACCAGGGCGTGCGCTATCGCTGGCGCGAACTTCAAGCCGCGGTGGACCGGACCGCCCGCGCCCTGCTGGCGCTCGGCGTCGCCAAGGGCGACCGGGTAGGCATCTGGTCCCCCAACTGCGCCGAATGGACCCTGACCCAGTTCGCCACCGCCAAGATCGGCGCCATCCTGGTCAATATCAATCCCAGCTACCGCACCCATGAGCTGGAGTATGCCCTCAAGCAGTCCGGCACCTCGACGCTGATCCTGCAGGGGGCCTTCAAGAACTCGGACTATGTGGTGACCCTGGCGGAGCTGGCGCCGGAGCTGCAGGATGGCGACCCCGCCACGCTACAGAGCGCCCGGCTCCCCGAGCTCAAGCGAGTGATCTGCCTGGACGGCGAACGCGCCCTGCCCGGCATGCTGAGCTGGCAGGCCCTCCAGGCAAGAGCCGCCGAGGTCGGCGCCGAGTATCTGGCCGAGGTGCAGGCGAGCCTGCAGTTCGACGAGCCGATCAATATCCAGTACACCTCCGGCACCACGGGCGCGCCCAAGGGGGCCACCCTCTCCCACCACAATATCCTCAACAATGGCTTCTTCGTCGCCCGCACCATGAAGCTTAGCGAGGCCGACCGGATGGTGATTCCGGTGCCCCTCTACCACTGCTTCGGCATGGTGATGGGCAACCTGGGCTGCATGACCCATGGCGCCACCATGATCTATCCCGGCGACGGCTTCGACCCCGAGAGCACCCTGCGCGCGGTGGCCGAGGAGCGTGCCACCGCCCTCTACGGGGTGCCCACCATGTTTATCGCCGAGCTGGAGCACCCCGGCTTCGCCGACTTCGACCTCTCCAGCCTGCGCACCGGCGTGATGGCCGGCTCCATCTGCCCCATCGAGGTGATGCGCAAGGTGATCGAAAAGATGCATATGGAGGAGGTCACCATCTGCTACGGCATGACCGAGACCAGCCCGGTGAGCTTCCAGACCCGCACCGATGCGCCCCTGGAGAAGCGCGTCACCACCGTGGGTACCATCCACCCCCACCTGGAGGTGAAGCTGGTCGACCCGGAAACCGGTGCCGTGGTGCCGCGGGGCGCGACCGGCGAGCTATGCACCCGCGGCTACAGCGTGATGCTCGGCTACTGGAACAACCCGGAGGCCACCGCCAAGTCCATCGATAACGCCGGCTGGATGCATACCGGCGACCTGGCGAGCATGGACGAGGACGGCTATGTGGCCATCGTCGGGCGCATCAAGGACATGATCATTCGCGGCGGCGAGAACATCTATCCCCGGGAGATCGAGGACTTCCTCTATACCCATCCAGCCATCTCCGATGTGCAGGTGATCGGCGTGCCCGACGAGAAGTACGGCGAGGAGGTGATGGCCTGGGTCAAGCTCAGCGACGGCGAGAGCCTCGACGAGGCGGGCCTCAAGGCCTTCTGCCAGGGCAAGATCGCCCACTACAAGATCCCGCGCTACGTGAAGTTCGTCGACGAGTTTCCGATGACCGTCACCGGCAAGATCCAGAAGTTCAAGATGCGCGAGGAGGCCACCCACGAGCTGGGGCTGGCGTGATCGCCCGCCTCGGACAAGACAAGATCCCGCGCCATGTGGTGAAGTTCGTCGATGACTTCCCGATGACCGTCACCGGCAAGATCCAGAAGTTCAAGATGCGTGAGGAGGCCACCCACGAGCTGGGGCTGGCATGATCGCCCGCCTCGGACAAGACAAGATCCCGCGCCATGTGGTGAAGTTCGTCGATGACTTCCCGATGACCGTCACCGGCAAGATCCAGAAGTTCAAGATGCGCGAGGAGGCCACCCACGAGCTGGGGCTGGCGTGATCGCCCCGCCACTACGGCAACGCGCCCCCACCGATCGCTCGGCGGGGGCGCTGGCTCTCTCAGGGGCGACGGAGCGACGCGTCTTTTAGCGCCTCGGCTCCTCATCGGTGTCGGCGAGCAATAACGCCTCGATCACCCCGCGGGCCCGGGCGATAGCGGCCTCGAGGGCGGCCTCCACCTGGGCCAGGGCGATCTCTCCCTCGCCGCCCCCCGCCGCGGCATTGACCACCAGGGCCAGGCTCGCATAGGGCAGCGCCAGCTCCCGGGCCAGGGCCGCCTCGGGCATGCCGGTCATGCCGACCAGGGTGGCACCATCCCGGGCCAGCCGGGCGATCTCGGCGGCGGTCTCCAGCCGCGGCCCCTGCGTACAGGCGTAAACGCCCCCGGCCACCGGGGACTCCCCCGCCGCCGCCCCGGCCGCCAGCAGCGCCTGGCGCAGGGCCGCGTCATAGGGGTGGGTAAAGTCGATATGCGCCAGCGGCTTGAAGCGACCATCGAAGAAGGTCCCCTCCCGGCCATGGGTATAGTCGATCAGTTGATCCGGCACCACGAGATCGCCGGCGTGCAGGGCGGGATCGATCCCCCCCACCGCATTGATCCCCAGCACCCGGCTGGCCCCCGCCTGGTGCAGGGCCCAGAGGTTGGCGCGGTAGTTGATGCGATGAGGCGGCAGGCGTCGGGGCTGGCCGTGCCGGGCCAGGAAGAGCATCTCGCGATCCTGCAGGCGCCCCTGGAGCACCGGCGCCGAGGCGCTGCCCAGGGGCGTCTCGCAGCTGTGCCGCCGCAGGATCTCCAGGCCGGGGATATCGCTAAGGCCGGTACCACCGATAATTGCCAGCATCGACTATCTCCTGATCGCGCACGGGACAAGGCCTGCCTGGGGGCTTCGAGCGAGGCAGGCGAGCGATTTCACCGGGACGCCGAGGCGCAGCGAGCCGAGTAGCGCAAATCGACAGGGATGTCGATTTATGGGCGGCAAGAGGGACCTTGTTCCGGCCTGTGCGCGTCCCCCGGCTCACGTAGCATCGGGGTTGCGTCCCGGTGCAAGCGAGCCGGCTTGCTCGAAGCTCCCGAGTCGACGGTTGCGCGGGGCCTAGGTCCCCTCCGGACACTCGGCAGCTACAACCCTTTAGGAGCAAAGATCCCCGGGGCGTTGCGTCAGTCGCCCTTGCCGATCCTTATCAGCATGCCGAAGCCGAACACATGGCGACCCTCTTACAGTCCTTTCGGGGCAAAGATCCCCGGGGCGTTGCGCCAGTAGCCCTTACCGATCTTTATCAGCATGCCGAAGCCGAACACATAGCGATCCTCGACTTCGAGGCTGCGAAAGGTATCGAGCGCCTTGAGTCCCTGCCTCCGGAACCTACAACCCTTTCGGCGCGAAGATCCCCGGGGCATTGCGTCAGTCGCCCTTGCCGATCCTTATCAGCATGCCGAAGCCGAACACATGGCGACCCTCTTACAGTCCTTTCGGGGCAAAGATCCCCGGGGCATTGCGCCAGTAGCCCTTATAGTCCATGCCGAAGCCGAACACATAGCGATCCTCGACTTCCAGGCTGCAGTAATCGGCCCTGAGCCCCGGCACCGCCTTGCGCTCGTGGGCCTTGTCCACCAGCACCGCGGTGGAGACACTGGCCGCCCCCGCCTCACGACAGTAGTCGAGGATCGCCGCCAGGGTGGCGCCCTCGTCGAGGATATCGTCGACGATCACCACATGGCGGCCGGCCATGGGAATCTCCGGGGAGACTCGCCAGAACAGCTCGCCGCCGCGGATGCCGCCCCGATAGCGGGTGGCGTGCAGGTAATCCACCTCCAGGGGGAAGCCCAGACGGGTCAACAGATGGCCGGTGGTGATCAGTCCACCGTTCATTACGCAGTAGAAGACCGGCAGCTTGTCGCCGAGGTCGGCGGTGATCTGCTCGGCCATGCGGTCCAGGGCCTTCTCCACTGCCTCCTGGGTGATCAGGCAGTCGGCATCGGCCATGATATCGCGCATGGTGGTCAGGGATTCATGGTGCTCGGGGGCCAGTCGCGTCATGGGCTCGCTCTCGAAATCGGCTGAAGCGGCGGCGCCACGGCAGGCACCGCCGGCACTTATTGGGAAGGGTCGGCCAGGGATTCCAGCTGGGCATGGACACGGCGCCAGCGGGACAGCGCCGGCAGGGCCTCGAGGCTGGGCCGGGCGCGGCAGTAGCGCAGCTTGGCCTGGCGCTTGCAGGCGCGCCCCACACAGGCGTCCAGCACCTCCAGGGCGGCGGCGCGGTCATTGCAGATCAACACCATATCGCAGCCGGCCTCCAGGGCGGCCAGGGCCCGCTCGCCGGGACTGCCGGCCACGGCGGCACCGGCCATGCCCAGGTCGTCGGAGAAGATGGTGCCCTTGAAGCCCAGTTCCTCGCGCAGCAGGCCCAGCCAACTGCGCGAGAAGCCGGCGGGACGCTTATCGAAGGCGGAATAGACCACATGGGCCGGCATCACCCCGTCCAGCTCGCCGGCCAGTTCGGCGAACGGCAGCAGGTCATGGCGGCGCAGCGCCTCGAGGGGACGCGGGTCCACCGGCAGCTCGTGATGGGAGTCGGCGGCGACGCCGCCATGGCCGGGGAAGTGCTTGCCCACGGCGACCATGCCGGCCTCGTGGAGGCCCTTGATAAAGGCCCGTCCCAGCAGGCTGACCACCCGAGGGTCGGCGGAGAAGCTGCGATCACCGATCACCGTGGAACCGCCGCCCTCCACGTCCAGCACCGGGGCGAAGGTGAGATCGAGACCGCAGGCGGCCATCTCCATGCCCAGCAGCCAGCCGGCATCCTGACAGCGCTGTACCACGGCCTGGGGATCTTCCTCGAAGCCCTCGGCGAGCCTCGCCATGGAGGGTAACCGGGTCACGCCCTCATGCAGGCGCTGGACCCGCCCTCCTTCCTGGTCGATGGCCAGCAGCAGGTCGGGACGCAGGCGACGAATGGCCGCGCACAGCGCCTGGACCTGCCGGGCATCCTCGATATTGCGGGAGAACAGGATCACGCCACCGACCTCGGGGCGCTTGAGCATGTCACCTTCCTCAGGGCGAAGCCGGGGGCCTTCCAGATCCAGCATCACCGAGCCGAGAGGTTGCGTCATGTTCATCTTCCTTGGCTGAAGAAGTGGGGCATTCTAGACCAATGTCTGAGGCGACAACAGGGTCACTCAGTCGTGGAGCCACACCGGCGTGCCCGGGGGCGTCGCGGCGAACAGCGCCAGGAGGTCATCGTCACGCAGGCGGATACAGCCGTGGGAGGCGGCCACGCCCATGGGCTGATCCGGTGGGGTGCCATGCAGATAAATATAGCGACGCTGGCTATCCACATCGCCGCCACGGTTATATCCCGGCTCCAGGCCGCACAACCAGAGGATGCGAGTGAGGATATAGTCGCGCCCGGGCACCGCCTGCTCGGGGTCGAAGATCTCCCCCGTGGGGCGGCGCCCGCGAAATACCGTGCCACGCGGCCGGTCGGCGCCGATGGCGGCACGGACATAGTGCCAGCCCAGGGGGGTCTGACCGCTTCCCTCCTGCTGACCATTGCCGGCGATGCCGCTGGAGATGGCATGGGAGAGGACGACCTCCCGCCCCCGCCAGAGGGTCAGGCGCTGGGCGCCGAGATCGATCTCCAGCCAGGGACCGTCTCGGGGCG
Source organism: Halomonas sp. H5 (assembly GCF_050613175.1). Classification (GTDB taxonomy): domain Bacteria; phylum Pseudomonadota; class Gammaproteobacteria; order Pseudomonadales; family Halomonadaceae; genus Bisbaumannia; species Bisbaumannia salifodinae. The sequence continues at coordinate 1,949,906 of NZ_CP192510.1, read as the reverse complement.
GCAGGGCATCGAGTCGCGGGGTACGCATGACCTAGGCCACCGACTCGGCGGGCTCGGGCAGGGGCGCATGCATGGCGGATACCACCACCGGGCGCATGCGGCGAATCAGGTCACGCACCGTGACCTGCTCGCCATAGTCCTGCTCGGCGATATCGCGCAGGGCATCGAGGCCCGAGAGGGTGAAGATCACGCTACCCAGCACGAAGTGCAGCCGCCAGAAGCGCTCGGCATCGGGCAGCTCCGGGGTGGCTCGACGCACCAGCTCGGTGAAGCGGGTGAAGACGCTGCCATAGTGCTCCTGGATATAGCGGCGCAGGTGGCCCTGGGCCTGGCTATAGGCGAGCCCCAGCAGGCGCATGAAGACCTTGAGGCTATTGCGCTCGGCGGGCACCTCCAGCACGGTACGCGCCATGCTCTCCAGCAGGGTCTCCAGGGGGATGTCGCGCCCCTGGTACTCCGCCTCCAGCTCGTCCAGGGCGGCGTGGAAGCGTTCGGTGAAGGGGTCCAGGTAGCGGGCGAAGACCGCCTGGATCAACGATTTCTTGGAACCGAAGTGGTAGTTCACGGCGGCCAGATTGACCTTGGCCTTGCTGGTGATATTGCGCAGCGAGGTCTCGGCAAAGCCGCGCTCGGCGAACAGCACCTCGGCGGTATCGAGAATACGGGTCACGGTATCGGTCTGGGCCATAGGGCGCGGCTCCCCCAGGCCGTCTCATCCGGCCCCTCGCCGAGGGGCGCTGGGGGCGCTCGCCCTCACCGGGATAAGACGGCTGTTTAAAACATGAAATCTTCGAGTAGTGCCGGGATAGTGGCATAAAACATCGTAGTTTAAAACGCCGTTACACTCAGGATACGCGGCAAGGCGGGGCAACGCTTACTGTATGTAAAACCATGCTGTATACTTGAACAAACCCTTGAATACGCCGTGGAGCCCGCCATGAGCCGCCCCCTCACCCCGCGCCAGCAGAACGTCTATGACTTTATCGTCAAGACCCTCAACGAGCAGGGCTATCCCCCCACCCGGGCCGAGATCGCCCGGGCCCTGGGCTTCCGCTCGCCCAACGCCGCCGAGGAGCATCTGCGCGCCCTGGAGCGCAAGGGGGTGATCCGCATGGTCGCCGGCACCTCCCGGGGCATTCGCCTGCCCGCCCAGGAGAGCGCCGAGGCCGAGAGCGACGTCGCCCCCCCGGGGTTGCCGATCATCGGCGAGGTGGCCGCCGGCAGCCCCATCCTGGCCACCGAGCATATCGACCGCTACTGCCCGCTGCCGCCGGACTTCTTTACGCCCCGGGCCGATTACCTGTTGCGGGTTCGCGGCCTCTCCATGAAAGACGTGGGCATCCTCGAAGGCGACCTGCTGGCGGTGCACCGCACCGAGCGGGTGCGCGACGGCCAGATCGTGGTGGCACGCCTCGAGGACGAGGTCACGGTGAAGCGCTTCCGCCGCCAGGGCCCCCGGGTCTGGCTGGAAGCGGAGAATTCGGACTTCGCCCCCATCGAGGTGGACCTGCGCAACGAGGCCCTGGAGATCGAGGGCATCGGCGTCGGGGTGATCCGCGGCGGCAACGGCCAGGCCCTCAACTAGGACGCCATGGCGACCCGCAAGATTCTCCATGCCGACTGCGACTGCTTCTATGCGGCGGTGGAGATGCGTGACGACCCCAGCCTGGGCGAGGCCCCCCTGGCGGTGGGCGGCAGCCGGGAACGGCGCGGAGTCATCGCTACCTGCAACTATGCCGCCCGGGCCTTCGGGGTGCGCTCGGCGATGCCCACCGCCCAGGCCCTGCGCCTGTGCCCCGACCTGGTACTGCGAGCGCCTGACTTCGAGCGCTATCGGGCGGTCTCCCGGGAGATCCTCGCCCTCTTCCACGAGCTCACGCCCCGAGTCGAGCCCCTCTCGCTGGACGAGGCCTACCTGGACATCAGCGCCGTGACCCGCTTCCAGGGCAGCGCCACCTGGATGGGACAGTGGCTCAAGGCGGAGTGCCTGGCCCGCACCGGCATCACCCTCTCGGTGGGTGCCGCCCCCAACAAGTTTCTCGCCAAGGTGGCCAGCGACTGGGACAAGCCGGATGGCCTCTGGGTGGTTCCCCCCGGGGCGGTGGAGGCCTTCGTGGCGGCCCTGCCGGTGAACCGCCTGCCCGGGGTGGGGCCGGCCACCGCCGGCAAGCTCGACGCCCTGGGCATTCGGCGTTGCGATGAGCTGCGCAGCCTGCCCCGGGAGGCGCTGATCGAGCAGTTCGGCAAGTTCGGCCAGCGCCTCTTCGAGCTCTGTCGGGGACAGGACGAACGGGAGGTGCGCCCCCAGCGGGAGCGCAAGTCGGTAAGCGTGGAGACCACCTTTCCCCGGGACCTGCCCGACCTGGCCAGCTGCCAGGCCGCCCTGCCGGAGCTGGTGGCTCGCCTGGAGGCGCGCCTGGCCCGCCACGGCCACCCACCGCCGAGCCACGCCTTCGTCAAGGTGCGCTTCGACGACTTCAGCCTCACCACCCTGGAGGGCAGCGCCCCCTGGGACACCCTGATGACCCAGGCCTGGGCGCGGGGCGGCCGGCCGGTGCGCCTGCTGGGGGTCGGCGTACGCCTGCGCCCGCCGGAGGCGCTGCGCCAACTGCCGCTCTTCGACGAGGCTCCCTGAGCAAAGCGCCTTCCTCTCCCGATCCCGCCCCGCTTGGCCACGGGCTCACGAGGTGACCAGCTCCCAGGCCCGCGCCTCGACCAAGACCACCCAGAGCCCCAGCAGGATAAAGAGTGCACTGGCCAGCAGATGCACCAGGCGCACCGGCAAGCGCTCGCTGAAACGCGCCCCCAGCCATAGCACCGGCGCATTGGCCGCCAACATCCCCAGGGTGGTCCCCAGGGTCACCGCCAGCACCGCCTCGAAGCGGGCCGCCAGCAACACGGTGGCGACCTGGGTCTTGTCGCCGATCTCGGCCAGGAAGAAGAGCACGAAGGAGGTAAAGAAGACCCCATGCCCCGGGGCGCCGGCATCCAGCCCATCGTCGTCGTCGGGGCGCAGCAACCAGACGCCCATGGCGATGCAGGCCAGGCCCACCGCCAGGGTCATCCACTGGGCATCGATCCAGCCAGACAGGGCGGCACCCAACCAGGCCGAGACGCCATGATTGATCAGGGTCGCGAGGAGAATCGCCCAGAAGATGGGCCAGGGGCGAGAGAAGCGCGCCACCAGCAGCAGCGCCAGGAGCTGGGTCTTGTCGCCGATTTCGGCGAGACCCACCGCCAGGGTCGAGGTGATCAGGGCTTCCAAGGGAAAAGGACTCCACGGCCGGCTCGGACAGACAGAACACGGATCGCCGCCGGCCTCGGAAGCGCCCATGTTCTGAGTCTCGTCGAGCCACGCGGCGTGGCCGCCGGCACCATGGTCGGGGTGACCAAAGCTGTTGATACCGGCCTTTCTCCGAGCCGCCGGGGTGGCGGCGGGAAAGTGACTACTCCCCCAAAACGCCTGCCACTATAACCACTTAGGCGATAATCGCCAAGGCCTATTTGCCCGGCCCTACTTGGTATCGATATAGCGGTGGCGATTGAAGGTGGCCACCCAGTCGGGATGATAGACCAGCATCAGGCTGAGCAGCATGCCGGTGATAAAGGCCTCGGAGGGCATCAGCAAGGGCAGGAAGCGGGCGTACTCGGTGACCAGGAACCAGGCCTGGGGATCGGTGGTGCCGAGCCCCACGATGGCCAGCACGCTAAGGCCCGCCGCCAGGGTGGCGAGGGCGGTGCCGAAGAAGCCGCACAGGAACAGGAAGACCGCCAGGTTGTCCGGCAGCCAGCGATCCACCAGGCGCCAGGCCACCACCATCACCAGGGCCGGCACCACCCCGCTGACCAGCACATTGACCCCCAGCAAGGGCCAAGCCACCTTGCCCACCGCCAGCATGGCCAGGTTGACCGCCAGATTGACCAGCAGCGCCAGGGGCGCCTTGAACATCAGCGTCAGCAACGCCGTGAACATCAGATGCAGGGTCAACCAGTCCACCGCCTGGGCGCGTAGCTGCCACATCAGCATCACCGCCACCGCGGCGGCCATCAGCCGATGCTGCACAGCGGGCTCACCAACCAGCGCCCGCCAGGGGCGCTGCAAAAGGGCCAGGCCCAGCGCCAGCGCCGACAGCAGCCAGCCGGCGACCAGCATCCAGGGAGCCAGGAGCGTCTCGGCGAAGGTCACGACAACCGCCCCTCAGGCGAAGACCACGGTCTTGTTGCCATGGATCAGCACCCGATCCTCCAGGTGCCAGCGCAGGCCCCGGGCCAGCACCGCCTTCTCCACGTCGCGACCGAAGCGCACCAGGTCCTGGGGGGTATGGCAGTGGCTGACCCGGTGGATATCCTGCTCGATGATGGGGCCGGCATCCAGCTCGGAGGTCACATAGTGGCAGGTGGCACCGATCAGCTTGACGCCCCGCTCATAGGCCTGGTGGTAGGGCCTGGCGCCGGCGAAGGAAGGCAGGAAGCTATGGTGGATATTGATCACCCGGCCGGCGTAACGCTCGCAGAGTCCCGGCGGCAGGATTTGCATATAGCGGGCCAGCACCACCGCGTCCGCCTCGGCGGCCTCCGCCCGGCGCTCCACCTCGGCGAAGGCGGCGGCCTTGTCGGCGGGATCCACCGGCACATGGTGATAGGGAATGCCGTGCCACTCCACCAGGGCGCGCAGGTCGTCGTGGTTGGAGATCACGCAGGGAATCTCGCAGTCCAGCTCCCCGGCGGTCCAGCGATAGAGCAGGTCCACCAGGCAGTGGGAGGCGCGGGAGACCATCAGCACCACCCGCCGCCGACGGGCGGTGTCGGACAGCGCCCAGGTCATGTCAAATTCCTCGGCGATGGGGGCGAAGGCCTCGCGGAAGCCATCGGCATCCAGCGGCATGGAATCGGCCTGGATCTCGTAGCGCATAAAGAAGCGACCGGTCTCCAGGTCCGAGTGCTGGTTGGCCTCGGTGATGGAGCCGCCTTGGCTGGCGATAAATCCGGAGACTCGGGAGACGATCCCGACCCGATCCGGGCAGGAGACCACCAGGCGATAATAGTGCGACATGGACAGCGTTTCCGTCTTAAGAATCAAGCCATAAAGGACGAAGATTGTAACCAATTCCGGCCCAGCGGAACACGCCCGGCGCCCCCGCATTGTGGACCCCGCCACCCTTCCCGTATGATGAGCGATTCCGTCAGATGATCGCCTTGCCCATGTCGCGCCCTCGAGTCCAGATTCGCCCCCGCAGCCAGCCGCCCCTCTACTTTCTGCCGCTGGGAGGTTGTGGCGAGATCGGCATGAACCTCAATCTCTACGGGCATGACGGTCACTGGATCGTCGTGGACTGCGGCATGATGATCCGCCAGGATCTTCCCGATGCGCCCCTTCAGGTCCCTAACCTGGCCGCCCTGACCACCCTGGACATTCGCCCCCGGGCGCTCTATATCACCCATGGCCACGAGGACCATATCGGTGCCGCCGCCTGGCTGTGGCCCAAGCTGGGCTGCCCCATTTATGCCACGCCCCTGGCCGCCGGCCTGCTGAGAGCCAAGTTCGTGGAGCAGAGCCTGGCCTGTGATGCGATCCAGGTCATCGAGCCGGGAGAGGCCTACGAGAGCGGCCCCTTCACCCTGCGCCTGCTGCCACTGACCCACTCGATCCCCGAGAGCTGCGCCCTGCTGATCACCACCCCCCAGCAACGCATCCTGCATACTGGCGACTGGAAGCTCGACCCGGATCCAATCATCGGCGAGCCGGTGGACGAGACCCTCTACCGGGCCCTGGCGCCCGTCGACCTGGTGGTGGGCGACTCCACCAATGCCCCCCTGCCCGGCCACTCCCGCAGCGAAGGCGAGGTGGCCGAGGCCCTGGAGCGGCTGCTGCCGAGCTGCGAGGGGCGGGTGGTGGTGAGCTGCTTCGCCAGCAACCTGGCCCGGGTGCTTTCCGTGGCCCGGGCCGGGGCCCGTTGCGGCCGCCGCATCAGCCTGATGGGGCGCGCCATGGAACGCATGGTGGGGGTGGCCCGGGGCCTGGGCTACCTGGACGACCTGCCGCCCCTGGTGCCGACCCGGGACCTGGGCTACCTGCCCCCCGAGGAGGTGCTGGTGATCGCCACCGGCAGCCAGGGCGAGCCCCGGGCCGCCCTGTCGCGGCTGGCCCAGGGTCGCCATCCCCATCTGGAGCTCGCCAGCGGCGATAGCGTGATCTTCTCCGCCAAGGCGATTCCCGGCAACGAGCGGCTGATCGAGCGCCTGCAGCATGGCCTGAAGCGACTCGGCGTCACGGTGCTCGACGAGAGCGACCACCCCGAGCTGCACGCCTCCGGGCACCCGGCCCAGGACGAGCTCACCACCCTCTACGACTGGCTCAGGCCGCGGCGCCTGCTGCCGGTACATGGCGAGCATCGCCATCAGGAGGCCCACCAGGCCCTGGCCGAGGGCCTGGGCATCGAGACCCCCCTGATCCCCACCAATGGTGACCTGATCCGCCTCGACGGCGACGGCCTGCATCGAGAAGCGCGTTACCCGGAGCCGCCCTGCCTGGTGCCCCAGCGGGGTGGCCAGCCGCGCCCAGCAACAGGCAGCAACCCCCTCCCGTCACGCCGTCATCCACCGCTCTTCCTGGCCCTGCCGGTACTGCCCCTGGAGGAGCGGGGCTGGGCCCGGGTCGGCCGGCTACTGCTCGACTCCCTGGAGGACCTGCCCCTGGACGAGACCGCCTTCGGCGACTGGCTGGACGACCACTTGGCCCAGACCCATGGCGAGACCCTGGTGGCCCTGCGCGGCGAACTCGAACCGGGATTGCTGCGCTATTTCGATCAACATCTGCGCCATCCCATCACCCTGCACCTACAGCTATTCGCCGCCGAACCTCTCGCCTCTTGATATCGAGCGGATAGCAAAGAGGCGAGCCCCAAGGCTCGCCTCTTTGTTAACTCGCTTGCCGACTCGCCGGCGTCCAGGACACCAGGCTCAGGCATCCTTCTTCTTGGGAGGGCGACCGCGACGCTTGGGCTGTTCGGAGACCAGATCGTCCAGGGAGAGCCCCGCCTCGTTGATCGCCTCGCGAATCTCGGCCAGCTTGCGCTCCTTCATCGCCTCCTCCTGTTGACGACGCACCTCATCCTCCTGCTTCTGCTCGATGACTTCCCCGATCACTTCGGCCAACTTGTGCAGTTGCTCCATGCTGAGCTGGCGCGCCGCGGCACGGGCGACATTCTTGTTACGGGCGATTCTCTCCAGAGACTCGACGGACATTGGCCTCCTCCATTCCAGGGATTCGAGTTGAGTTTTCAGCCTTACTGCACTGGAAGTATATGCGCCCATGACGGTTTAGCAAGCAGGAGTGCCGTAGAAAGCCGCCCCCTGACAGGGGGAATATTCTCTGCTTAATGCATAAAAATGGGAGGCAATTGCCTCCCAATATCCCTCACCGAGACGCCGGCGCCTGGCTTACCCCCCGGTCATATTCATAAAGCGAACCACCTGGACATCGCCATCGGTGGTGAAATGATGGCGCTCCGGCTTCAGCGGCATGGCGTCGACGATGGCCGCCTTGAGGCGTTCCAGGTCGCCGGGATGACGACGCAAGACGGCACGCAGATCCACCGAGTGTTCGTTCCCCAGACAGAGCAGCAGGCGCCCCTCCACCGTGACCCTCACCCGGTTGCAGCTGGCGCAGAAGTTATGGCTATGGGGCGAGATAAAGCCGATGCGACTGGCGTGGTCGGCCATGCGAAAATAGCGCGAGGGCCCCGGAGTGGTCTCGGAAGTCGGGGTCAGGGAATAACGCGCCTCGATCAGGGCCTGCACCTCGTCGCTGGAACAGTAGGTCTCGTCGCGGCCATGGTCGGAGACCTGGCCCAGGGGCATCTCCTCGATAAAGCTGATATCCAATGCCTCGCGGCGGGCAAACTCCACCAGGTCGAGGACTTCGTCGTCGTTGCGGCCCTTGAGAATCACCGCATTGAGCTTGATCCCCTCGAAGCCGGCATCCTGAGCGGCATGAATGCCATCGATGACCTTGTGCAGGTCGCCGGTGCGGGTCAGGCGACGAAACTTCTCTGCATCCAAGGAATCCAGGCTGATATTGAGTCGCCCCAGGCCGCCACGGTACAGGGCCGGCGCCCACTTTCTCAGTCCGGCGCCATTGGTGGTCATGGCGAAGTCCTTGAGGCCTTCCAGGGCCCCCATCTCATCCACCAGGGTGTCGATACCCCGCCGTACCAAGGGCTCGCCGCCGGTCAGACGAATCTTGGCCACCCCCAGCTCGACGAAGGCCCGGGCCACCTGGGCCAGTTCCTCCAGGGTCAGTACCTGGGCCCGGGGCAGGAAGGTCATCTCCTCGCTCATGCAATAGACACAGCGGAAGTCGCAGCGGTCGGTCACCGAGATACGCACGTAATCGACCCGCCGGCCGAAGTCATCGATCAGGGATGGGGTCATGTTTTTTCCTCCCAGCGCTGGGCATCCTGGTGGTCGCTATGGCGCTCGGCCACCCAGTAGTGGCCGCTGGCGGTGTGTTCTTTCTTCCAGAATGGCGCCCGGGTCTTGAGGTAATCCATGATGAAGTCACAGGCCTCGAAGGCGGCGCGACGGTGGGCGCTGGCCACCACCACCAGCACGATGGGGTCGCCGGGCGTCAGGTGACCCACCCGGTGGATCAGTCGCACCCCCTGCAGGGACCAGCGCGCCTCGGCCTCGGCGACGATCTCCCCCAGGGCGGCCTCGGTCATGCCGGGGTAATGCTCGAGGGTCAGCCCCTCCACCTCGGGGCGCTCATTGAAATCGCGCACCCGACCCACGAAACTGACCAGGGCGCCGATATCGGTACGTCCCTCGCTCAAGGCCGCCATTTCGGCCCCGGCATCGAAGGGAGCCTGCTGCACGCGAATCATCATCAACCTCCGGTGACCGGCGGAAAGAAAGCCACTTCATCGCCCTCGGTCAGCGGCGTCTGATCCCCCCCCATCACCTGGTTGATCGCGCACAGGATACGCGCCTCCTTGAGCAGGGCGAAACCGGCATCGCGGGCCTCAAGGGCCGCCTTGAGCCCCGCCACATCGGCACTGGGCAGGGCCTCCAGGGGAATCTCCAGCTCACTGACATTGAGGCGCTCGCGCAGCTCCGCCAGGCACTTCACCCGCAACAGGCTGCCCTGGGCCGCCTCACCGAGCGCCACCACCCCGGGCTCACCGGAGCCGGTCACGATGGGCGTCGGCGGGGTCACCCCGCGGCGATAGTCACCGGACTGGCCACCGCTCTTGGACTCCAGGCGCACCGCCTCGATCTGCATCGCCTTGTCCACCGCCTTGCACATGTCGTAGAGGGTCAGGCAGGCCACCGACACGGCGGTCAGCGCCTCCATCTCCACCCCGGTGCGGCCGTTGAGACGGCACAGCGCGCTCACCTCCACGCAGGAGGTGGCCTCGTCCAGTTGGAAGTCGATGACCACCTTGGAGAGCGACAGGGCATGACAGAGGGGAATCAGCTCATGGGTGCGCTTGGCGGCCTGGATACCGGCGATGCGCGCCGTGGCCAGCACATCGCCCTTGGGCAAGCCGCCCTGTGCCAGCAGCGCCAGGGTCTCGGGCCGCATGATGACACGACCGCTGGCAACCGCCTCGCGGCGGGTCTCGCGCTTGTCGGCCACGTCCACCATATGGGCTTCACCGCGGGCATTGAGATGGGTCAGGCTCATGGCTGCTTCCTGTCTAGCTGAAATCGTTGAGGAGTTGCAGGGTAACCGGCTCGCCCTCGGCCACCCCCTCGCACTCGGCGGCCACCTCGATCAGGCAGTCGGCGAGCACCATGGAGGTGAGGATGCCCGAGCCCTGGCGACCGGTGGGGGTCACCCACAGCCGTCCCTGCCTATCACTGTGGTAGCTGCCGCGCAGATAGTCGACTCGGCCGGCGCGACTGCGAAGCGGCTCGGCGGCCAGGGCGGTGAGGCGCCGCGGCTGCCAGTCCGGCTGCCCCACCAGGCGGCGCAGCACCGGCTGCACGAACTGCAGGAAGGTGACCATTACCGCCACCGGGTTGCCGGGCAGGCCGAAGAAGGGAGTGCGCCCCTCCCCCAACCAACCACAGGCCAGGGGCCGCCCCGGGCGCATGGCGATGCGCCAGAAGCCCAGCTCCCCCACCTCGCCCAGGGCCGCCTTGATCCAGTCGGCGCGACCCACCGAGACGCCGCCGCTGGTGATCACCATGTCGGCCTCCTCGGCGGCCCGCGCCAGGGCGCCGGCAATCGCTTCCCGATCATCCGGCAGGATGCCCAGATCGATCACCTCGCAGCCAAGCCCGTCGAGCAGGCCACGCAGGGAGTAGCGGTTGGCATCGTAGATGCCCGCCGCGGGCAGCGGCTCGCCTGGGGCCGTCACCTCGTCGCCGCTGGAGAAGATGGCCACCCGCGGGCGGCGATGGACCCGCGCCTCGGTCACCCCGAGGGAGGCCAGCAGGCCCAACTGGGCCGGCCCCAGCCGGGTACCGGCGGCCAGCGCCTGGCTGTCGCGGGCCACGTCCTCCCCGGCCTGGCGCACATGCTGACCGCGGTGCACCGTCTCGCTCCGGGTGATCCCCACCCGCCCCTCACCGGGGAATATCAGCTGCTCCTGCATAATCACCGTATCGGCGCCCCGGGGCAGCGGCGCGCCGGTAGTGATGGTCACCGCCTCTCCGGCGTCGAGGGAGCGCTCGGCGCGGCTGCCCGCCAGCACGCTGCCCACCAGGGCCAGCTCCGCCGACGGCGCCGGCCAGGCCAGGGCGATGCCATCCATGGCGGCATTGGTGTTCTGGGGCACATCGATCGGAGAGTGGATCGCCTCCGCCAGGATCCGCCCCGGCAGCTCGGCCAGGGGGCAGAGCTCGGTCGCCAGGGGCACCGAGACCAGGCCTTCGAGATGGCGCTGGGCCTCGCTCACCGAGAGCATTCGCTCGCCGAGATCGAAACAGGAGAGGCTCATGGGCCCACCTCCTCGTCGCGCGGAAAGAACTCCGCGGGCCAGCGCCCCGGCCAGGCCGCCACCCAGTCGGCCAGGGCCTCGTGGTTATTGAGATCCAGGGCCAGGACCCCCACCGGCAGCGCCAGGGGGGCCGGGCTGGCCACCGCCTTGACCCAGGGATCCTGCGGGGCCAGCAGCGGCTTGCCAAGCTCGGGACGATGCAGCTCCAACTTGGGCAGCGGCCAGGCCTTGAAGCCCTCCACCAGCACCAGGTCGGGCCGGCGCGGCCGCAGCAGCTCGATCAGCTCGGGCAGGTCGGGCTCCTCCTGCCCCGGCGTCTCGTACATCATCGCCACCCGGCGCCGGGAGGCCACCAGCATGGGGGCGGCACCGGCCTGGCGCAGGCGGTGACTGTCCTTGCCGGGACGGTCCACCTCGAATTCGTGGTGAGCATGCTTGATCACCGCCGTTTTGAGGCCCCGCTCGGCCAGGCGCGGCAGTAGCGCCTCCAGCAGGCTGGTCTTGCCGGTACCGCTCCAGGCGGCGATCCCCAGCAGCGGCAGTGCCTCGCCCCCCAGGCGACGTGCGTCAGGCCCCATCATGGGAGACCTCCCCGCCGGCTTCGTCGACGCCCGCCTCGAGGCGCCGCTTCTCCTCCGGGGTATTGAGGTTGGCGAAGGCCCCGGGGCAATCGGCGAAGTCGACTCTGACCCAGGCGTGCCGGGCATACCAGCGATCGATCTTGCGCTCTCCTTCGGCCAGCGCCTGGCCCAGATCTTCGGCCAGGTCGCGGCGAATCAGCGCCACCACCGGATGATCCCGCTCGCCGTCATGGGCGGTGGCGATGGCCGCGTCCCCGCGACCGGCCCAGAGCCGATCGAGCAGGTCCACCGGCAGGCCGGGGCTATCGCAGGGTACCACCACGACCCAGGGCGTGGTGGCGGCACAGAGCCCGCTCCAGATGCCCATCAGGGGACCCTGGTAGCCCCCTTCCCGGTCCATGATCACCCGGTCGGCCCAGGCGGCATAGGCCTCCCGGTGACGATTGGCGTTGATCAACAGCTCCGCCACCCGTCCCTCCAGGGGGACACGAGCATGGGCCACCAGGGGACGGCCGGCGAAATCGACCAGCCCCTTGTCGACGCCGCCCATGCGGCGTCCCTGGCCGCCGGCCAGGATCAGGCCGGTCATGAGGTGACGGGGCGCTGCCAGAGAAATCTTGTCCATTTGGTCAACTTAGCATCCACGAGGAATTCTGACTAGCTCCAGCCTACCGCATGGTATCCCCGGACTCACCTCCAAAGACGACTTTCGCCATGAAATCCGCGCGCTGGGACGCACCGCTTATGTTCATGGACGTAAGCGGGTATGCTATGTCAAAGATCTTCAACATAAGGACTTGGAACCCATGGGTGGATTCGACGTCGGCGAGCGTCTCAAGCAGTTGCGCCTGGCACGCCAGCTATCCCAGCGAGAGTTGGCCAAGCGGGCCGGGGTAACCAACAGCACCATCTCCCTGATCGAACAGAATAGCGTCAGCCCTTCGGTCAGTTCCCTGAAGAAGATCCTCGATGCCCTGCCGGTCTCGATCAGCGAATTCTTCGCCGGCGAAGGGCTGAGCCAGGAGCAGGTCTTCTATCGGGCCGAGGAACTCACCGAGATCGGCGACGGCACCCTCTCCTGGAAACTGGTGGGGGCTCGCCGCCCCAATCGCAGCATGTCGATCATCCATGAGCACTACCCCCCCGGCGCGGACACCGGCGAGGAGATGCTGGAACACGAGGGGGAGGAAGGCGGCGTGATCATCTCCGGTACCATCGAGCTCACCGTGGGCGGCGAGGTACAGCTGTTGACCGCCGGCGACGCCTACTACTTCGACTCACGCCAGCCCCATCGCTTCCGCAATATGAGCGACAACGAATGCGTGATCGTCAGCGCGAATAATCCCCCCTCCTTCTCCGACGGGGGCACCGAGCAGCATCACGCCTGATCATACTTGGCGTATCGCGCGCTGAGTCAGCGCCGCTAATACAAGGCCGCCGCCCTCCTTCTCCGATAGGAGGCACCGAGCAGCATCACGCCTGATCACACTTGGCGTATCGCGCGCTGAGTCAGCGCCGCTAATACAAGGCCGCCGCCCTCCTTCTCCGATAGGGGGCACCGAGCAGCACCACGCCTGATCATACTTGGCGTATCGCGCGCTGAGTCAGCGCCGCTAATACAAGGCCGCCGCCCTCCTTCTCCGATAGGAGGCACCGAGCAGCACCACGCCTGATCATACTTGGCGTATCGCGCGCTGAGTCAGCGCCGCTAATACAAGGCCGCCGCCCTCCTTCTCCGATAGGAGGCACCGAGCAGCATCACGCCTGATCACCAGAAACCGAATATGCCGAGAGTGCATCCTGCACTCTCGGCTCACTTGTCCGACCTACCTCAAACCTCTTCCTTGGCCGGCGGCAATACCCAGTTAAGGACGATGCCCACCAGGGCCGCCAGGCTCACCCCCTGGAGGGTAAACTGGCCGCCGCCCAGCTGCATGCCGCCGATGCCGAAGACCAGGATCAGCGAGATCACCACCAGGTTGCGGGGGGCGGTCAGGGAGTGGCCGGCGCGCACCAGGGTATTCATGCCCACCACGGCGATGGAGCCGAACAGCAGGGTCATGATGCCGCCCATCACCGGCCCCGGGATGGTCTGCAGCAGGGCGCCCAGCTTGGCCACGAAGGCCAGTACGATGGCCGCCCCCGCCGCCACCATCATGATCCGCGGATCGAAGGCGCGGGTCAGGGTCACCGCGCCGGTCACCTCGGAGTAGGTGGTGTTCGGCGGCCCGCCGAACAGTGCCGCCGTGACGGTGGCCAGGCCATCTCCGAGCAGGGTGCGGTGCAGCCCCGGCGTCTCCAGGTAATTCTTGCGGGTCACCGAGCCGATGGCCACCATATCGCCGATATGCTCCACCGCCGGGGCGATGGCCACCGGGATCATGAACAGGATCGCCGCCCAGTGAAAGCTCGGCGCGGTGAACGACGGCAGCGCCAGCCAGGCCGCCTCATGCACCGGCGTAAAGTCGATCACCCCCATGGCCAGCCCCAGCAGATAGCCGCTGAGGATACCGCCCATGATCGGAATCAGGCGCAGCAGGCCGCGGCCGAAGACCGCCAGCACCAGGGTCACCAGCAGGCTGATCATCGACAGGGTAATCGCCTGGGCGTAACCGATATGCTCGCTGGTCTCGCCGCTGGCCATGCTCACCGCCACCGGTGCCAGCGCCAAGCCGATCACCATGATCACCGGCCCCACCACCACCGCCGGCAGCAGGCGATGCAGCCAGGCGGTGCCCTTGAGGCGCACCGCCTGGGAGATGACCACATAGACCAGCCCCGCCGCCAGCAGGCCGCCCAGGGTCGCCGAGACACCGAAGCTGGCCACCGAGCCCTGGATGGGCGCGATAAAGGCAAAGGACGAGGCCAGGAAGACCGGCACCGTGGCCTTGGTGACCGCATGGAACACCAGGGTGCCGGCCCCGGCGGTAAACAGCGCCACGCTGGGGTCGAGGCCGGTCAGCAGCGGCACCAGCACCAGGGCACCGAAGGCCACGAAGAGCATCTGGACGCCGGTCAACAGCGTCCTGGGCAGGGAGTCGGCCGAGCGCGGAACGGCCGCCGAGGAGTCAGTCATGGCGAGTCTCCATAAAAACGCCCCTGGACGTGTCAGGGGCGCTGGGTTGCGGGGTGTATCAGGCAGGCCCCGGGGCGGGATCGGCCGGGGTAAGGCCAGGCATCAACGGGTGCCGAAGATCTTGTCGCCGGCGTCCCCCAGGCCGGGCACGATATAGCCGTGCTCATCGAGGCGCTCATCGATGGCCGCGGTATAGATCTCCACGTCCGGGTGGGCGGCCTGCACCCTGGCGATGCCCTCCGGCGCCGCCACCAACACGATCACCTTGATCTGCCGGCAGCCGCGCTCCTTGAGCATATCCAGGGTCGCCACCATGGACCCGCCGGTGGCCAACATGGGATCGATGACGATGGCCAGGCGCTCGGCGATATCATTGGTGAACTTCTCGAAATAGGGCACCGGCTCCAGGGTCTCTTCGTTGCGATAGAGCCCCACCACGCTGATCCGGGCGCTGGGGATCAGGTCGGTGACCCCATCCAGCATGCCCAGCCCGGCGCGCAGGATCGGCACCACCGTGACCTTCTTGCCCTTCAACTGCTCCACCTCGAGGGGCTCGCCGCTCCAGCCGGGGATCTCGATGGTCTCCAGCTCCAGGTCCTGGGTCGCTTCGTAGGTCAGCAGCTTGGCGACCTCGCCGGCCAGCTCGCGAAAGCTCTTGGTGCTGATGTCGGCGGCCCGCATCAGGCCCAGCTTGTGCTTGACCAGGGGGTGTTGGATGGCATGAACGCGCATAGGGAGGCCCTTGAAAAAATAGCGATAATATTGGTCGAATGGCGCAGCATCTCAGCCGCATGGCGCCGTCAGATTAAGGGTCGTCGACGCTGGCGAGGCCGCCAGGCGGCCTCTCAACGCCTCCCTCACGTCGGCGCTTCGTTAGATGGGCTCGGGGGCAGCTGCCAGTCGATGGCGCCACGCCCACGGGCCTCGAGGAAGGCATTGGCCTGGGAGAAGTGACGCTGGTCGAAGAAGCCGCGGTGGGCGGAGAGCGGCGACGGATGCGGCGATTGCAGCACCAGATGGCGGTTGCGATCGACGAAGGCCGCCTTCTTCTGGGCATAGCTCCCCCACAGCAGGAAGACCACGCCCTCGCACTGCTCGTTGACCGTGGCGATGGCTCGGTCGGTAAAGCTCTCCCAGCCCCGCCCGCGATGGGCGCCGGCGTTGCCCTGCTCCACCGTCAGCACGCTGTTGAGCATCAGCACGCCCTGGCGTGCCCAGGGCTCCAGGAAGCCGTGGTTCACCGGGCTCACCCCCAGGTCGCCGGCCAGCTCCTTGTAGATATTGACCAGGGAGGGCGGCGTGGGCACGCCCGGGCGCACCGAGAAGCACAGCCCATGGGCCTGGTCGGGCCCGTGGTAGGGATCCTGGCCCAGGATCACCACCTTGACCCGCTCCAGCGGGGTCAGCTCGAAGGCACGAAACCAGTGGCTGGAGTGAGGATAGATCACCTTGCGGGAGGCCTTCTCGGCGGCGAGAAAGTCCCGCAGCTGCTGCATATAGGGGGCCTGGAATTCCGGGCCCAGGAAGCGATTCCAGCTCTCGGGAAGCGGGGATCCTGACATCGGCCAACTCTCTTCACTGACTTCGCTGACGGTATCATCGCCGCGGGGCGGCGCCTCGTCGGGGAGACGATCAGGCATCATCGCCCTTGCGCACCTGCTCCACCAACGGTTGCACATAGGCGATGCCCATGTCCCAGGGGAACTGGATCCAGCAGTCCTGGGCCACTTCGGTAAGGCACTGATCCACCAGGGGACGCCCCTCCGGCTTGGCATAGACGGTAACGAAATGGGCCTTGGGCAGCATCTCGCGCACCTTGCGGGCGGTCTTGCCGGTATCCACCAGGTCATCCACCAGCAGCCAGCCTTCGCCATCGTGATCGACGCCCTTCATCACGTCGAGCCCACCCTGCTCCATATGCTCGTAGCTCTTGATGCAGATGGTGTCGATCAGGCGCACGTTAAGCTCCCGGGCGATCAGGGCGGCGGGGATCAGCCCGCCCCGGGTGATGGCGACGATGCCCTTGAAGTCGCGCTCCACCAGTTGGTGGCAGAGGGCCCGTACGTCCCGGTGCAGTTGATCCCAGGAGACGGTGAAGTGTTGCTGATAGCGATTGGCGCTCATGATCGATAACCCGGTAAAGCAGAGGAGAGGACGAGGTTATTCGTCCTCGGTGAAGGAACAGACCGCGAAGACGCTATGGCCGGCCTCGCGAATCTTCTGGGAGCCGCCCAGCTCGGGCAGGTCGATAATGGTGGCGGTCTCCACCACCTGACCACCGCAGCGGGTGATCAGCTTGGCGGCGGCCAGCATGGTACCGCCGGTGGCAATCAGGTCATCCATGATCAGGATGCGATCGTGCTGCTGGAAGGCGTCCGCATGCAGCTCCACCTCGGCCTGACCATACTCCAGGGTATAGGTCTCGCTGACGGTGCGAAACGGCAGCTTGCCCTTCTTGCGCACCGGCACGAAACTGCAGCCCAACTCATAGGCCAGGGGCGCGCCGATGATGAAACCGCGGGCATCGATGGCGGCGATGGCGTCCAGATCCATCTCCTGGTAGCGATGCACGAAGCTGTCGATCAGCTTGCGAAAGGCGGCACTGTTCTGTAACAGCGGGGTGATATCGCGGAAGTTGACCCCCGGCTGTGGCCAGTCGGGGACGGTACGAATCACCGATTTGATGTAATCACCGTAGATGCTCATCGGCTCTCTCAATCAAGGAACAGGAATTTCAGGGCGAACAGCAGCGCCAGGATCACCACCGCGGGGTTGAGGTCCTGGAAGCGCCCGGCCAGGGCCTTGATGGCCACATAGCTGATAAAGCCCAGGGCGATGCCCTCGGCAATCGAGAAGGTCAGCGGCATGGCCAGGGCGGCGATCAGCACCGGCGCCGCCTCGGTGGCGTCCTCCCAGTTGGCATGGGCCAGGCTGCCGGCCATCAGCGAGGCCACGTAGAGCAGGGCCCCGGCGGTGGCATAGGCGGGAATCGACCCGGCCAGGGGCGCGAAGAACAGGCTCACCAGGAAGAGGATGGCTACCACCACGGCGGTCAGGCCGGTGCGCCCGCCGGAGGCGATGCCGGCGGTGGATTCGATATAGCTGGTGGTGGTGGACGTCCCCAGCACGGCGCCGGCCATGGAGGCGCTGCTGTCGGAGATCATCGCCCGGTTGAGGCGCGGCAGCTTGCCGTCCTTGTCCAGCAGGCCGCCGCGATGGGCGACCCCCACCAGGGTGCCGGAGGTGTCGAAGAGGTCGACGAAGAGGAAGGCGAAGATCACGCTGAGCATGGCCACGTCGAAGGCCCCGGCCAGGTCCAGCGCCATAAAGGTGGGGGCGATGGAGGGCGGCATCGACATCAGGCCGGCATAGTCGTTATGCCCCAGTACCATGGCCAGGATGGTGATGCCCAGGATGCCGATCATCACCGCCCCGGTAACCTGGAGATAGGCCAGGGCGGTGATCACGAAGAAGCCCAGCATGGCATAGATGGCCGGCGGCTGGGTCATGTCGCCCAGGGCCACATAGGTCGCCGGATCGGCCACCACGATGCCGGCATTCTTCAAGGCGATCATCGCCAGGAAGAGACCGATACCGGCGGCGATACCCAGGCGCAACGACAGCGGAATGGAGTTGATGATCCATTCGCGCACCTTGAAGATGCTCAGCAGCAGGAAGATGAAACCGGAGAAGAATACCGCCCCCAGGGCCGCCTCCCAGCTGTAGCCCATGCCCAGCACCACGCCATAGGTGAAGAAGGCGTTGAGCCCCATGCCCGGCGCCTGGGCGATGGGGTAATTGGCCCATACTCCCATGATCAGGGAGCCGATGGCCGCCGCCAGACAGGTGGCCACGAAGACCGCCCCATAATCCATTCCCGTCTCCGCGAGAATGCTCGGGTTGACGAAGATGATATAGGCCATGGTCAGGAAGGTGGTGATCCCGGCGATGACCTCGGTATGGATCGTGGTGTGGTGCTCGCTGAGCTTGAAGTGGTCGTCCAGCAGTCGTTTCAGCATCGGGGGCCCCGTGCGCTTGCGTAAATGGTCAAGAGGCGGAAAAGCCGCACATACTACCCAAAGCGGTGGCCCGACGCGAGACGCAATGCGCGTCGGCCACCGCCAATAAGGGCCGCTTTTCCCAGCGTTATACAGGTATAAGCAATGACCGCTGAAGGCGCCATCCCCCACCGCAAACGCAGGCTTGACGATTTGGTCAGGCGCCCCTGGGCAGACGGGCGTCGAGAAGCCGCTCCACGCTCTCGACGATGGCCTGGGTCTGGGGGTCGATCTCGATATTGACGGGGTCACCCTCGCGGCGCTGCCCCAGGGTCGTCCGCGCCAGGGTCTCGGGAATCAGGTTGACGCAGAAGCTCGGCCCGTCCTCGGCCTGGCGCACCTCGCCGATGGTCAGGCTGATGCCATCGACGCCGATATAGCCCTTGTCGAAGAGGAAACGCCCATAGGCCTCGGGGAGGCGGAACCACAGGCGGCGATTGTTGGGCGCCTCCTCGATGGCGGTCAGCTCGGCCATGCAGATCACATGCCCCGACATGGCATGACCGCCGATCTCGTCGCCGAAGCGGGCGGCCCGCTCGATATTGACGCTCTCCCCCACCGCCAGGCCGCCCAGGTTGGTCAGGCGCAGGGTCTCGCGCATCAGATCGAAGCTGACCCGCTCGCCGTCGATGGCGGTCACCGTCAGGCAGACCCCGTTATGGGCCACCGAGGCCCCCAGGGTCAGGCCCTCGCGCAATTCCTCCGGCAGCGCCACCACATGGGTGCGAAAGGCCTCCTTCTCGACGACCTCGACCAGCGTGGCGGTGCCCTGTACGATTCCAGTAAACATCTCGACTCCCGAGCCAGAATGAAGCGGGCCCGCCGTCGCGGCCCCGGACAGGGACCTAGTTTACCAGCCTGTCGCGAGCGAGGCGCCCACCCGCTC